>NZ_CP091786.1:311116-622233 GCF_022024015.1 Prevotella sp. E9-3 | reverse complement strand
CTTTCATCGACTTTGACGGTGACACCACTGGCATTTCCGAGAAGACCATGAAGGTGAACGAAGGCATCATCTACGACCTGAACGGACGCCGTGTTGAGAACATGGGCAAGGGCATCTACGTAGTGAATGGAAAGAAAATTGTGAAATAACAAAAAACTCGAACAATTATGAAAAAGAAATTATATATCCAACCTCAATCAGTGTTCGTTGGGGAAGAGACAATCGATACGCTTCTTGCAAACTCTATCGTAGGAGATGGTAACAGCGCAGACCTGAATCCAGAGACCATGGGTGAAGGCAATGGTTCAGACGCCGCCTCTCGCGGCAGCATTTGGGACGACGAATTCTAATTCCACGCTCTATACATGATCCGGGGCGGCCTACTCAAAACGAGTGGGGCCGCCCCGATTATTTCAGCACAAAAGAGAAACTTTATTTTGCCATCTCATTGAAAAATAGTAATTTTGCGCTCTGAAAGAGAATATACATATATTTAATATAGATTATTATGGCAAAGAAAGCATTACTGATGATTCTCGACGGATGGGGAATCGGACAGCACGGCAAGGGCGACGTGATTTTCAATACGCCTACTCCTTATCTTGATTATCTGACAGCCGTTTCGGCACACTCACAGCTCCAGGCTTCGGGCGAAGATGTTGGTCTGCCCGACGGACAGATGGGTAACTCTGAGGTGGGCCACCTGAACATCGGTGCCGGCCGTATTGTTTATCAGGATCTGGTAAAGATCAACCGTGCCTGCAAGGACGGCTCTATCGTAGAAAATCCTCAGGTAAAGGCTGCCTACACCTATGCCAAAGAGAACAACAAGAAGCTGCACCTCATGGGTCTCTGCTCTGACGGCGGCGTACACTCAAGCCTCGACCACTTGTTCAAACTTATCGAAGTGGGCAAGCAGTATGGTTTGAAGAACCAGACTTTCGTTCACTGCTTCATGGACGGTCGCGACACCGACCCCCACTCTGGTAAGGGCTTCATCGAGCAGGTTACTAAGGTATGTGCCGAGAACGATGCAGCCATTGCTTCTATCGTGGGCCGTTTCTACGCTATGGACCGTGACAAGCGCTGGGAGCGTGTGAAGGAAGGTTACGACCTGATAGTAAACGGCACTGGCAAACAGGCCACCGATATGGTAAAGGCTATGGACGAGAGCTACGCCGATGGCGTGACCGACGAGTTCATCAAGCCTATCCACAACGCTTCTGTCAACGGATGTATCGAAGAGGGCGATGTGGTCATCTTCATCAACTTCCGCAACGACCGCGCCAAGGAGCTCACCGTGGTGCTCACTCAGCAGGATATGCCCGAGCAGGGAATGAAGACCATCCCCGGACTGCAGTACTACTGCATGACTCCATACGATGCCAACTTCAAGGGTGTACACATTCTGTTCCCCAAAGAGAATGTAGAGAACACTCTGGGCGAATACCTCTCACAGCAGGGTAAGAAGCAGCTGCACACTGCCGAGACCGAGAAGTATGCTCACGTTACCTTCTTCTTCAACGGTGGTCGCGAGGCTCCTTATGAGAACGAAGACCGTATCCTCGTTGCTTCTCCAAAGGTGGCTACCTACGACCTAAAGCCCGAGATGAGCGCCTACGAGGTGAAGGACAAGCTGGTTGCCGCCATCGGCACTCAGCAGTACGACTTCATCGTGGTGAACTTCGCCAATGGCGATATGGTGGGCCACACGGGTGTTTACAACGCTATTGCCAAGGCTGTTCATGCTGTTGACAACTGTGTGAAGGATGTGATTGAGGCTGCCAAGGCCAACGACTATGAGGCTATCATCATTGCCGACCACGGTAATGCCGACAACGCCATTAACCCCGACGGCACCCCCAACACTGCTCACTCACTGAACCCCGTACCCTTCATCTATGTTACCGACAACAACTCGGCTACTGTGAAGGACGGTCGTCTGGCCGACGTGGCTCCCTCTATCCTGCACATCATGGGACTGGAGCAGCCCA
Organism: Prevotella sp. E9-3; assembly: GCF_022024015.1. Classification (NCBI taxonomy): domain Bacteria; kingdom Pseudomonadati; phylum Bacteroidota; class Bacteroidia; order Bacteroidales; family Prevotellaceae; genus Prevotella; species Prevotella sp. E9-3. The sequence goes on along the minus strand of NZ_CP091786.1, from coordinate 620,239 downwards.
AGGACATGACCGGCGAGTGCCTGATTTGTGATTAAACTCGTTTAATTTAGTATAAAATAATAGTGAGAGACAAGACCTTCTTGCGCTCTCACTATTTTTGTATGCATTTTATACATGATGAATAGAGATAAGGGGGCATTATTGTGTTTCATGCATATTATGTTATCAAAATTATTCTTTCAGCATAATTTAATTTGCATAATTGAAGAAAAATTTATATCTTTGCACGCACTAATGTTTCACTATAGAGTTACCGAACAAACATGAAAAGAAATCCTTTCGTGCTTACTCCAGCCATACCCGACGAACTGTTTTGTGACCGTGTTTCAGAGGTTCAGTCTCTCGTCAAGAGCATTACCAATCAGGAGAATGTCGTACTCACATCGCCTCGAAGAGTTGGAAAAACGGGCCTTATTTATCATTGTTTCAATCAAACACCGATAAAAGAAAATTATATTACCATATCCATTGATGTCCTTCATACGACCTCGTTTCAGGAGTTCGTCATGGAGTTGGGCAATGCCGTATTCCAGGCAGTGGCCAGGCGTAGTGACCGACTGATGAAGCTCTTCACCTCCTGTCTGCGCTCCTTGGGCGGCAGTTTCGGATTCGACCCGTTGACGGGGATGCCCACTTTCGATGTCAAGCTGGGACAAATCAGTAAACCAGAATATACGCTTGACGAGATATTCTCCTATCTGGAAAATGCTGGTCGCCCGTGCATTGTGGCTATTGACGAGTTTCAGCAAATACTGAAATATCAGGGCTATAATATGGAGGCATTGTTGAGGGGACGCATACAGAAACTGCGTAATACCAATTTTGTTTTTGCTGGTTCTGAGCGGCGCATCATGAACGAAATGTTTTTCTCAGACAAACGTCCGTTCTTTCAAAGTGCCACGCTACTACAGTTAGAGCCTATAGAGATACAGGCTTATTCAGACTTTGTCGTGCATCATTTTGGTGCTGCCGGTAAAGCCATCGACAGTGAAGCCATTACATGGGTCTATCAAAAATATGAGGGAATCACCATGTACACGCATAAACTTTTCCATGACGCCTATGCAGAGACCGATGAAGGCGAAACGTGTATGGTAACAGACGTGGAGCGGCTCTCTAACCAGCTCATTCAGCAAAATGCAAAACGACTACAGGAGTTGCTTGCCTACATCACTGAGCAGCAGAAGGAGTTGCTCTATGCGATTGCTACAGAGGGTAGGGTATCGCAGATTACATCTTCGGCATTTGTCAAGCGTCATCACCTGAAATCTGCCAGTGCTGTGCAGTCGGCAGCGAAACGTCTGCTCGACTTTGATATCATTACCGAGGAAGGAAAGACATATTCCGTATCCGATCCTCTGCTACGGATATGGCTCGAAGCATAGAAGAGGGAACTGTCACGGGGTGTTGTATATACTCCAGCGTGGATAATAGCCCGAGAATGTTCTATCATGATTGTTGCTCTTCTTCCATTTCTTCATCCAACCGGTTGCCCCAAAGGTATTTTTTCGTTTCACGGGCAGCCACACCACTCAAGAGCAGAAGAGCCACCAAGTTTGGAATAGCCATCAGCGCATTCATGGTGTCGGCAATGTTCCAAATAATGTCAAGATTGATAATACTGCCGAAGAAAAGAGCTACAATATAAAGAATGCGATAGAAACGGTTGATGCGGCGCCCCTCAATATAGTTGACGGCACTCTCGCCATAATAGCTCCAGCCAAGAATGGTACTGAAAGCAAAGGTGAGAATACCAAAAGCCAACAACGGCGCACCTACATAAGGAATCTTTGAGAAGGCCACTTTAGTAAGCGCAGCACCATCGGCATAGGTAATGTCCGGATAAGCAAGAATACTACTCACCAACACTATTCCTGTAAGAGCACAGATTACTACAGTATCCCAAAAGGTGCCTGTACTGCTCACCAATGCCTGACGTACAGGATTGCGGGTTTGAGCAGCTGCCGCCACGATAGGCGCCGAGCCCATGCCACTCTCGTTTGAGAACAGGCCTCGGGCTATTCCATAACGTGCGGCCATCATCACCGTAGCACCCACAAAACCGCCACCAGCAGCCGACGGATTGAAGGCCGACCGCACAATGAGTTCCAAAGCTGGCCACACATAGTTGCCGTTCATGATGAGAATCACTATACAGCCTACAATATAGAGCAGCGCCATGAACGGCACCAGCACAGTACACACACGGGCAATGGCTTTCACACCACCCAGAATGACCGAGGCTGTAAGTACACAAATGAAGATGCCTACTATCCATTCGGGAATACCAAACGTTTCACTGGCCAGTAAGGCAATAGAGTTGGCCTGTACCGTGCATCCGATACCAAACGAGGCCAAGCCGGTGAAAACAGCAAAAAGAACAGCCAGCCATTTCAGTCCGAGCCCGCGTTCCAAGGCATACATTGGTCCGCCATACGTGCGGCCGTCCTCTCCACGCACACGATATTTCACTGCCAGGAGTCCTTCGGCATATTTTGTTGACATTCCGAAAATACCCGTGAGCCAGCACCAAAGAACCGCACCCGGTCCGCCCAGTGCCACAGCCGTAGCAACACCAACGATATTTCCGGTACCGATAGTTGCCGCCAGCGCTGTAGCCAAAGCACCAAACTGGCTCACATCGCCCTGTGCCTTGTCGTCTTTCTTCACCGACAAGAGAATACCGGTAAACAGTTTTCGCTGAGGAATACGCAAACGAAAGGTAAGAAATACGTGGGTGCCTAACAGCAGAATAATCATCGGCCACCCCCAAAGGAAAGAACTTAGTGTAAGAAAGAAATCGTTGATGGTATCCATCGGAAGATCAGTTTTTGTGCGCAAAGATAGCAATAAATTGGGAATTATTCGTAACTTTGCACTCAGAATATAAGAAAAACAGCTGCATGAACGTACAGATAGAGCCATCGTGGAAGGAATATCTGCAAGGCGAATTTGAAAAGCCCTATTTCCAGCAACTGACGGAAAGTGTGCGCCGTGAATATTCGGCAGGGGCATGCTACCCACCAGGAAAACTGATTTTCAATGCATTCAACCTCTGTCCATTCAACGAGGTGAAGGTAGTGATTATCGGTCAGGATCCCTATCATGAGCCAGGACAAGCCCATGGACTGAGCTTCTCGGTGCAAGAGGGTGTACAGTTTCCCCCTTCCCTGCAGAATATCTTCAAGGAAATAAACAACGACCTGGGCACGCCCATTCCTGAGAATGGCGACCTGAGCCGTTGGGCCCAACAGGGAGTACTGCTGCTGAATGCCACTCTGACCGTCCGTGCCCATCAGGCCAACAGCCACTCGGCCTTAGGCTGGCAGAAGTTTACCGATGCCGCTATTCAGGCCCTTGCAGCCAATCGCGAACATCTGGTGTATATGCTTTGGGGCGGATATGCCCGCAGTAAGGCATATATGATAGACAAGAATCGCAATCTGGTGCTCGAATCTGTTCACCCATCGCCATTAAGTGCCAACCGTGGCGGCTGGTTCGATCAGCATCAGTTCTCGCGCGCAAACAATTATTTAATAGAACAAGGTCTCACCCCGATTGAATGGTAAGAGTGTAGAGTGTAGAATGTAGAGTGTAGAGCTTAGAGTTTGCTACCGCTCCGCAGGAGTAGCAGATTTCAACTCTCACCTCCCACCTCTCACCTCTCACCTCTCAACTCTCAATTCCCACTGTCCTGCGGAGCGGTAGCAAACTCTACACTCTAAACTCTACACTCTACACACCCTACACTCTACACCCTACACCCTACACCCTACACTCTAAACTCTACACTATTATGTCTCTCCCTCCTATTCTTCAAATTGGCGATATTCTTATTTCGTCGGACATACTGACGGAACAGTTCTGTTGTGACCTCAGCGCCTGCAAAGGCCAATGCTGTGTTGAAGGCGATGCCGGCGCACCCGTAACCCTCGACGAAGTGATGGAAATAGAAAATATGGTTGACGAGGTGTGGAGCAACCTTTCGGCATCAGCACAGGCAGTGATAGACAAGCAGGGAGTGGCCTATACCGATGAGGAAGGCGACCTGGTGACGAGTATTGTGAACGGTAAGGACTGTGTGTTCACGTATTACGACGACATCAACGACTTCAACACCGGACAGCCTATTCACAACTGTTGCCTCTGCGCGCTTGAGAAATGTGCAAGAAAGAAATCTCAATTTTCAATTATCAATTCTCAATTTGTCAAGCCCATCAGCTGTGCCCTCTACCCCATTCGTGTAAAACAGTTCAGCGACGGCACTATTGCCCTGAACTACCACAAATGGTCAGTGTGTAAGGATGCAGTAAAGAAAGGTCGTGAATTGGGACTACCGGTCTATCGTTTTCTGGAAGGACCATTAGTGCGTCGTTTCGGACAGGAGTGGTACGATGAACTTTGCCAAGTGGCAAAGGACCTGAAAGAACAAGGATATTACTAATAGAGATGAACAGCCTAGGCCGTTCATCTCAGAAAGAATCATTTTATTGACAAACATTTGGTAATGACACCATCATAGGTATTGATGGTGAGCTGAATACTATCGGCCGTCAGGTCGGTAAGCGGAACGCTGAAGAACGCACGCTGCGAGTAGTATTCGGGTACACCGCCCTGATCGTGGAAGAGTCGCAGACAGAGTGTCCTCTTGCCATTGGTATGGGCAATGAGTGTGTCGGCTACGAGTCCCATGCGGTGAGTATCTTTTTCACTGATGGTTTCGCCTGTCTTCAGAATCAGTCCAGCATTCAGGTAACGCTTGTTTTTGCCTACCCACAAGCTTTCAAGCGTCAAGGGATCGGTCTTCATTTCATCCTTCACGCTGTCGGCAGGCAACATATTGCGTACCACAGTAACTGGCGAGACGCTCACAGCCGTAATTTTCTCACCCTGCTCCTTGAAATAGAATACTGCACGATAGAGAGAGTCGGCCTTTTTCACCCACGACACCTCAAAGGGATTAACCACGTTCAGCTGTTCATCATTGTCGAGCACCACATAGTCAATCTTCTTATCAGCACCGGCATGAGCCTCTACAAACTCGCCCCTGATAGTGGAAAAAGTTCCTTCACCTTTATTATATGTATCCTGTTCGCATGCCACCATGAACAACAGTATCATACCGGCAAGCAATAACTTCATCTTTTTCATGCTTACTTCTAATTATTCATTTCTTTGGCCTTCAAATAGTTTCTCACAGGGTTGGCATACATGGTGAGGATACGTTCACGCAGGAAGGCCTCATCCTTATTAGGAATATGAATCTTTGCCAACTGCCCATTCAGATACTTTTCGAAACGAGCCACATCGGCATCCGTATAGTAACTGGTGTATTCGTTTGTGCCATCGAGTTTATCTATGGCAATATAATTGCAGGGATAAAGACGGTAGCCGGCATGTATCTCACGGTCCATGCGCTGTGCCAATTCGGTAAAGAACTCTTTCTTCGGCAGTTCTTTCAGTTCATCAATCCACTGATTGATAGGCGTTCCGCAGTGGTAGTGAACCCGCCCTTTGTAGCCGAAGATGCCCGTCCGCATATTGTCCAGATCGTCCTGCTTGCTTTTCTTGAACGCCGGGTTGTCACGTTTCTGCTGGAACTCCTGCGCCTTCAGATAGTCGCAAGGGTCAAACTCGTAGCTGATGGTGAGGGGAACGATGTTCAGCTCTTTCAGTGAAGAGTGAAGGGTGAAGGGTGAAGAGTTCACTACCACCGGTCCTCCCATGGCGAGCATTTTCAGTACCGATTCCTGTGTACGGTCGTCACTATCCTTAGCACGTCCTTCTCGCTGGGCTATCCAGATATTCTCCTTTTTCTGCGTTACAGCATAATGGATATAGCGACTCATCAGTTCGCTGGAAGCCAGCATTTCCTTAGGAGTGAGACCACGGCGCACGGTGAAAGCCTTGTTCATGCGCACCAGCCGTTTGATCCAAGGATAAATAAGGAGGTTGTCGCCAATACCTATCTCCACGGTAGTGGGGTGACCGCTCTCAATCAATTTTAAGTCAAGGAAAGCAGAATCGAGAACGATGTCACGATGATTGCTGACGAAGGTGTAGCGCAGGTCTGGATTCAGAACTGAACACTTAGCATTCAATTTAGACCGCAGTGCACTGTCATCAAACGAGCAACCATCGGTATGCTTACGGATGATGAAGTTAACGATGGGTTTCATGAAGCGCAACTGGAAATCGAGCGGTGTCTTCACGCCCAAGAACAACAGTCGTAGCAGACCATTTCGCACCGACTTCGGTAGCCAGGGAGCAAAACCTTTCATTACAGCACTGAACTGTCGGTCGGCTATCAAGGCTTCAAAAGCCTCCTTCATCTCACCCTCTTCGTAAGGACGAATCTCATCGAATTGAGAATTATGATTAGACTGCTGGATCATATTTGCTACACTTAGAATTAAAGATTGCGTTTCTGCTTCATTGTTTTAATAATACTTGTAAGAATTATCACGTCTTAGCATAACTAATCACAATTATCAATTGTCAATTATCAATTGTCAATTATCAATTACCTAAAATTGATTTTCGATAATATCTGTAAGCACATCCTTCATCTCCAATCCGGCGGCACGCACCTGCTGAGGGATGAAGCTGGTGACTGTCATACCGGGTGTGGTATTGATTTCAAGAAGGGTGATATCGCCTTCAGGTGAGATGATATAGTCTATGCGAATGATACCGTTGCAGTGAAGAATATCGTAGATGGCAGAGGTGAGTTCAGCCACGCGCTTGGCAACATCGTCCGACAAACGGGCGGGGGTAATTTCCTGAACCTGTCCGTTGTACTTTGCGTCATAGTCAAAGAACTCGTTCTGAGTAACCACCTCGGTAGCAGGGAACACCACCGACTTGTCCTTCGTCTTGTAGCAGCCGATAGAAATTTCTGTACCTTCCAGGAACGACTCAATCATCACTTCATCACTCTCCATCATGGCCACACGAAGAGCAGCAGCCAACTGGTCGGGCTTCTTCACTTTCGAAACGCCGAAAGATGAACCGTCGTTGGCAGGCTTTACGAAACAGGGGATACCTACCTTGTCGATGATATCCTTCTTACTAATGCTATGTTCCTGACCACGGCGCACCAGCACACTCTCTGCTACACGCACGCCATAGCAGCGCAAATATTGGTTGAGCACAAACTTATTGAATGTCAATGCCTCAACAAGTACGTTGCTGGTAGAGTAAGGCATACCTATAAGGTCGAAATAGCCCTGCATGATACCGTTCTCACCAGGGGTACCATGAATGGTGATATATGCATAGTCGAAATATTTAGTCTTTCCTTCTTCCTGGAATGAGAAGTCGTTCATGTTGATGCGTGAAGTTGTTCCGTCAGGCAGTTCAACTTTCCAATCGGTGCCTTTCACATCGACGATATAGACATCGTAACGTTCTTTGTCGAAGAAAGAGAAAAGTCCTTGTGCGGAGCGCATTGACACATCGTGCTCCGAAGAGTCGCCACCGCATACGATAGCAATAGTTCTTTTTTGTTGTTTCATAGTTTATTTTTAAAATAATTTCTCCATTTATCTATCAGCAACTGCATATCATCGGGCAGGTCGCTGGTGAAGTCCATCTGTTGACCAGTGGCAGGATGCCTGAAGCCAAGGGTCTTGGCATGCAGCACCTGACGCGGACACAGTTTGAAACAGTTTTGTATATAGGCTTTGTAACTGGCTGTGCGCTCACCACGAAGAATCTCGCAACCGCCATAGCGTTCATCTGAGAAGAGCGGATGCCCGATATGTTTCATGTGAGCACGAATCTGATGAGTACGCCCAGTCTCCAGACGGCATTCCACCAGTGTGGTATAGCCATATCGTTCCAATACGCGATAATGGGTAACAGCAGGTTTGCCAATGCCCGAATCGGGGGCAAACACATCCATACGCAGACGGTCGCGAACGTCACGGCCAATATTGCCTTCTATACGTCCTTCATCTTCAACAAAGTTTCCCCAAACCAGTGCCACATAGCTTCGGTGGGTATCGTGGTTGAAGAACTGTTTTCCCAGACTTGTCTTTGCCTCAGGAGTCTTTGCTACTACTAACAGTCCACTTGTATCTTTATCAATGCGATGTACCAGGCCCACTTGTGGGTCGTTGGGATCATAGCTGGGCAGGTTGCGTAAATGCCAGGCAATGGCATGAACCAATGTACCATGGAAATTGCCACATCCCGGATGAACCACCATACCGGCAGGCTTATAGATAACCATCAAGTGGTCGTCCTCATAGCGTACATCAAGGGGAATATCTTCTGGTTCGATGGTTGTATCGAAATGCGGACGGTCCAGCATCAGAAAAACCACATCGCCCGGGCGCACTTTATAATTACTCTTCACCGGGCGGGCCGGACGACCTTTTGCCATATCATCAGCCGAGCAAACCTGTATAAAGCCTGCATCAGCTGCAGCCTGAATCCGGTTGCGCGTCTGATGCTGCATATGCTCCATCAGATATTTATCGATGCGCAAGGGTACCTGTCCCTTATCCACCTCCAGACGGAAATGTTCATACAGCTGACCATCACCATCTTCCTGCGCTTCGGCATCCAATGCTTCTATATCATCGTCCTCCATGAGGCTCATTACTTCATCGTTCGTCATTACTCGACCACTTCAAAATCGTCAATTTCATCGCTCATATTGTCAGTGGGCACATCGAGCATAGCATCATTGCTATCTTCCTCCATAGAACCACTTCCAATCACAAGGGTCAGTGCAGACTCTACCGGAACCATATCGCCAGCCTGCAGATTTCTACTGCCTAATTTTACGCCATACACCCAATCGCGCTCGCCACTTACACGCTGTGGTTCCAATAAAAGGAACCCAACAGCCGTCAGACGGGCTTGGGCTTCACGAAAACTGCTGTTATCAATAATATCAGGAATAGCAACCGAAGGAGTGTTTGTGGAATTGATGGTTACATAGATGGTGCGCCCCGCCTTCACTTTACTTCCTGCGCCTGGGGTCTGCATAAGGATAGCGCCTGCGTCCAGTTTTTTGTTATAACCCGTATCGCTGGCTATTATATAAAGATTCTGTTCAGCCAGCCGTGCTTCCATTTCATCAAAGTCTTGACCATACATATCGGGAACCTCAACGCTTTCGCCATGATGAGTATACTTTGACAATCCAATCATCACGCCAATACACAATGCTATCACAACGAAAACCATAGCTGCCAGATTCCACAAAAGATAGCGACTAACAAATTTACCAAAAAACTCTTTCAAATTCATGACAGTGTATTTCTTATTACACGCAAAGGTAGTTATTTTTTTAGAGAGCCGTTACTTAACTTGTGTTAAAAGTATGTAATCAGAAAAGGCATGCGCCCATTTTTATTGTATCTTTGCAAAAACGCCAAAGAAAACAGACAATACATGCTTAGATATCTATTTTTTACAATACTTTCTTTTTGCTTTACTGTCTCAATAGCCCAAAATGCCATCGAGGATTTTGACACGCTGTCGAAGCTCTCTTCCGAACAATTGATGGATCGCGGACGCACCTATTTCTCACGACATAAGGCAAACAAGGCACTGGCTTGCTTCACCATTGTAAGCGAGCGCTATAAACACAGCAACAATACTGAGGAGATTCAGCAAAGCATCAGGGCACTCAACAATTGCGGATGTGTATATCAATACAACTACTCCGACTACCCGCAGGCCTACGAGGCGTTCACCCGTGCTTATGAATTGTGTGAACAGCATCACTACGATGATTTTCTCCCCGTTATTCTTGTAAACCTGTCCGACCTGCTGAACGACTACAGCATCCACTACGGGTCTTTGCCACTCTCGCAACAGGCCACTGACACCTTCGACCAATGTATTGAAAAGGCAGTGGAAACGAAAAATTGGGAACTATTAACAACCGCCTTCTTCAACCTTGCCAATCAAAACTACGAGTTAGACCTGAAGAAATACGACGTTATTTTCTCTGAAGAGATACCCGATAGCACGCCCGACCTGGAATACGTCAGACTGCAATACCGCGGTATTGAACTTCTGCAGCAAAAAAAATACGATGAAGCCCGCCAGCAGTTCAACCAGCAGTTGGAAGTTATCAACACCCGTTGGGAGCCATCACGCGACACGCTTTCCACCTATCAAAATATAGCCAAGACCTATCAGTTAGAGAAAGACTACCCGCAGGAAGCCCACTATTTAGAGAAAGCCTACCAAGTGGCCCGAAACGAAGAGGCCTTCACCCAATGTGCAGATATCTGTAAACATCTTTCCTTTTGCTACAAAACGATGGGCGACACCGTATTGCAGCAGCACTACCACCTTCTCTATCTGGAAAAGATGGAAGAAATCAGGCAGAAGCGCCTCAACAACATTGCCGAGCTCAACTATATCTATGAGTTGCGAAAGGAAGAAACTAAAGCACAGACACTGTTGATGACACAGCGCATACAGCAATATGCCATCATTACAGTACTGGTATTTCTGATTATTGCCATACTGATGGCTTTTCAACTTTGGAAAGTCAATCGGGAACTGCAAGCCAAAAACAAGAGTCTGTTCGAAAAATACCAGCAAAGTCTGAGAATCAACGAGAAATACAGCCATAGCAACTTGAATAACGACCAACGAGAAACACTCATAGCCCGCATTCAGGAAGTGTTCAGCGACCCTAATGTCATCTGCCAGCAAGACTTCACCTCCAGTCAACTGGCCAAACTAATAGGCTCGAACACCACCTACGTATCGCAGGTCATCAACGAAACCTATGGCATGACATTCAGCAATCTGTTGAGTAGCCGTCGTGTTCGCATAGCCTGTCAGTGGATGGAGGACCCGGCGCGTATCGGAAGCATTACCATCGAGGCAATTGCCTCTGCCTCCGGCTTTAAATCGCGCACGGCTTTTATCAATGCATTTAAGCGCGAAACAGGTCTAACACCGTCTGATTACATCCGTCTTGCTGCTTCCAAATCTCGTTAAAATCTGAGTTTTTTGTGCTAATTTACAAATATGGACGAACGGCGGTTCGTCCTATACCTGTTTTCAGAAAATAGTTTGTTACCTTTGTGACCAAATTACTAACAAATAAGAATTTAAAACGTAATTTTAGTATAAAAATGAAAACAAAGCTGTTTTTTTTGGCTGCTACGATGGTAGCAAGCTTGCAACTCAGTGCCCAAAATGTTGTTTTGAAGGGTATCGGCCATGACAACCGTTATGATGATGGTGAACAGATGCCGTCAACTTATGTAGGCTATAATGCCTCTGTCCAGAAATCCATTTTCGTCGTTGACCAAGGTATTTATTCGATGAAATGGGATGGTTCTGCACTTTCTACTCCTATCAAGGACCCCGCCGTCAACATCGCCGACTTTTATAGTGCTGGCCAATTTACTGACAACAACAAAGCACTTTGGGCTAGTAACTTCAATATGATGTATGGCAATTCCGGTGCTGTCTATATCAATGGTAAGCTGGTAACGGTATTCTCCCGCGATGAGTCATCGACGGTTGACGAGGAACTGTTCCGTGTCTGCAAGTGGGATGCCAACAACGGTAACCTGCTGAGCAACGAGATTCGCTCCAAGAGCGATCGTCTGGAGTCTGCCGGCATGGCCTACAACCCTGTAGATGGTAAGGTTTACGGACTGTTCTACCTGACAGGCAACCAACTGCCCAAGGAGATTACCGATGATCCCGAGTATTTTACCGACCAGGACGATGATATGACCGATGGAGATGCTGGCTATGCCATCTGCACAATCGATCTGAGCACAATGAAGGTAACCCCCATCACCAAGGGTCTGTACTACTATAACTTCATCACCTTCGCTATCAATAGCGAGGGACGCGCTTTTGCACTGACCAGCGGTGGCAGCAGTGCCGTACCAGGTGACGACGGCAAGCAGCGTGACATTAACAACAAACTGACGGGTGCCCAACTCTATGAGTTCGACCTGACGACTGGTCTCATGAAAACCAAGGCTGTCGAGAAGACTGATCCCGAGACAGGTGATAAGTACACCGACTATGAGCCGCTGGTAGGCGCTACCGGTTACAGCTCGCAGTATCGCCGTCAGGCTGCCTGTTTCGCTAAGAGCAATCCCAACAAGATGTACTGGGTAGGCTATTACAACAGCGGCAAAGGCATCAACGCCTATGGCTCATGGGGCCCGCTGCCCGACAAGGAGTGGCGCACCAATGGTAAGTTTGATACTTCTCTCTATGAGGTCGATATCACTACTGGCGAGGCTACCCGTATTGCCAATATTCCTAACCGCTGGATTTTCTCTACCTTGTGGGTTGAAAACGATGATTGCAGCGACGGCGCTGACATCGACATCCTCAGCAACAATGCGGCACCAACCGATGGTTGCTACATCGCTCTGCAGCATGCTGACAATGGCAGTATCTGGCAGCGTATCGAGGAAGGCAAGCAGTATTCTTACTTTATAGAGCCTGCTGATGGCTGGAAGATTCATAGTGTTACCTTCAATGGTGCTGAAATCACTCCCGATGCTGACAACTTCGTGCAGACTCCAGCCGTTTCTGTGCAGTATAACCGTCTGATTGTCACCTTCGAACAGGAATCTACCGCTATACAGGATGTTCCTGCAGCTGCACCTTCCAACGTAAAGATTCTAGGTTCAGCTGAGGGCATCCACATCACCAATGCCACTCCTGGTGATCAGGTAACTATCTGCACGATGGACGGTCGCACCGTTTATTCGCGTCGCATGATAGGCCATCAGGCTGATGTCGCCCTGAAGTCTAACACCTTATATATTATTAAGGTGGCCGACAAGGTGGTGAAGGTAAGACTGTAATTACTATTCTTTATTGTTTATAGAATGAGAAAATCTAAAACTGCACTATTCTTATTACTGGTCATCATGGCTGCACTCTTCGGAGACAGTCTGATGGCCAGTGCTGCAACAAAAACAGCCGATTTCAACGGCGGATTACCCGAGGGATGGTCTTTAGTGGGCGACGCTCAGTGTGCAAATGATCGTGCCCGCACAGGCAATGGCGTATTCAGTTGGTCCAAGTCCGACAATACCAACTATCTGGTGACGACTGCAGTCGAGGGCACTGTTGAGTTCTATGCCCGCGCCTACAACAAAAACAGCGCCAGCCAGGTCATTGTCTATGAATATACAGCTTCTGGTTTGGGCGAACAACTCTATACCACTGGCTCACTGCGCTCCTCATCGACTCCCACCTGGAGCAAGTTCAGTTTCACGCTGACCAAAGCTACTCAGCTGGCCATTGCGCTGAACTATGCGGCTATTGACGACGTGACCTATACGGAGGCTGATGGTGGCGAAGGTGGCGGTGGCACTCCCGATCCTCAGCCCGATCCTGCTCCTGTAATGGGTATCAGCACCACGACTGTCAACTTTGGTCCTGTCACTGCCGATGTCTCTGAGACAATCACCGTCAGCAATACAGGCAATGCTGTGCTGGAAGCTGCTATCGCCGTTGACAACAACGAGTTTACAGTCAGCCCTGCCAATCTCTCTGTAGCTGCAGGCCAGAGTGGCACGTTTACCATCTCCTATTCATATAACGCTGAGGCCTACGGCGGCCATACGGCAACCGTTACCGTAACACCGAATGCCGGCGACGCTGCTACTATTGCCGTTTCAGCCTACGTCCGCAATCCCAACGTGTGGAGCGAGGACTTCTCAGGCAATGCACTGCCCAACGGATGGAAGGCTGATGCCTCCAACTGGACCTTCGCTGACGGTGTGGCTCACAGCAAATACGACTTCTACACTTCCGGTTATCTGACCACTCCCATTCTGAAGGTGGCTACCGGCGAGGTGATGACCTTCGAGTATAAAGCCACGAAGAACAATGTGAAGGTGAAGATTGAAGCTTCCAAGGACGGCGGTGATTTCACCGAAATCAAGAATACCGGATGGATCAACAAGATGGATGACTTCGCCACCTTCACCATCGATGGTCTGCAGGCTGGAAACTACCAGTTCCGCTTTGCCAGTGATGACTACGACCTGGATAATTTCGAGGGCTTCAACCTCAATCTCGATGCTCCCGCGCTCGTGGTCACTCCGACAACCGATGCAGCCTTTGGCAAAGTAAGTGCACAGCCCGAGGCCAAAAGCTACACCATCTCCAATGCAGGTACAGGCACGTTGACAGGCACCATCACCTCGTCTGACGCAACGCAGTTTACCGTCTCCAAGGGCGAGTTCAGCCTTGCCGCTGGCGAGAGCACCACGTTCGACGTTGCGCTGGTCATGAGCGAGAACTATGGCGAGAAGAATGCAACCATCACCATTCACCCCACTAATGAGGGATTGGCTGATGTCACCATCAACGCCTCTGCTATCTTGATGGACCCCAATGTTTGGACAGAGGACTTCAATGAAGGACAGCTCCCCGAGGGTTGGACGAATAACAGTTGGACTATTGGCACCAGCGCTGCTTTTGATGACAACACCACGCCGATGGCATTGGCTCCTCAGAGCAATACTGCCGGCACACTCACCACGCCACGTCTGCAGGCTAAGGCTGGCGACGTGCTGACATGGGATGCCTATCTGCGCTGGAGCGACGAGTCGCTGCTGGTGGAGTACACCACCGACGATCAGACATGGACCACCCTCTACGACTACAAGGCTGCAGACGAGCAACAGGGCGACAAGTACGTTAAGGCAATGTCGTTTACGGCTCCCGTCGAAGGCACTTACCGCCTACGCTTCACGGCAAAATACCAGAATGGCGTTGACAACTTCTGCGGTTTTGCCCTGGCACCCTCTACAGCTGTTAAGGAAACATGGCACATCAGCTATACCTTCCACTATAATAGTGCTGGTGGCGAGCAGAGCGAAGAGGACACTGAGGATATAGAGGTAGAGTTCGACGGCGATAAGGTCGGTTTCAACTTCCCCAACCCCTTCAATGGCAAAGCATGGATGTATGGCACCCGCTACGAGCAGGACGACATTGTCTATTACATCTTCCCCATGGGCCAGTATGTAGGCCAGTATCAGGGTGAGAGCATCTACTACTGCGGCGGTGCCAACGACACCCTGGCAGACATGCAGTTCTTCTATAACGACGACGATAAGGCCTTCTTCAACTTCGAGCACGTGCTGCTCAACGGCTCCACCACCAGCATCTCGCTTTGGGCATACTTCTCTGACGTAGTCATATACAAGAACGAGAAGCCTGTCATCGAGCCTTCGGGAATAGAAAGTCTCACTCCATCTCCAAAGGGCAAGGGAAGTTTATACAACCTCCGCGGACAGAAAGTCGATGCCAGTTACAAAGGCATTGTCATCCAGAACGGCAAGAAATATCTGAGGAAATAAAAACATCTTGGAATACCGAGGGTCTCTTTCATAGTTGACTCTCGGTGTTCCTTTGGTATTCCTTAACTCGTCCTTAGGACTATCTTCACCGTTTCAAGTTACTGCATCATGAAGCAGTAAGTTCGAAGTTGCCTCGGTGTATTCCGATAAAAAGACGACAATTTTAAAGAATTAATATAACAAACAAAAAACTGATTATGAAACAAAAAAATTCTTTTAATCACACGAGGCGGAGCAGATGGCTATTTCTCTCTCTCCTCGCATTTCTCATGACCCTCGGCGGCACGACTTCCGCGTGGGCTGATGGTAAAGCTCTTCCGTATAGCTACGGGTTTGAAGACTACAGCCTTGAAACAGATGGATGGTCAAAGTATTTTGGAACTTCGCTTACAAATAACAATAATGAATGTACAATTGTAGGTGCAGCCAAGAAAACGGGCAGCTATGGTTTCCGCTTTTCTTCATACAACACAAATGGTGCTAATGCCCAGTATCTTATCTCGCCAGAACTTAACGTTCCTACTGGTGTGGAAGTCACCTTTGCATACGCTTCATCATCAACATCTTCAAGTGGTGAAAAATTTAAGGTTGGATATTCAACTTCAAACGCTGATGTAGAGAGTTTCACTTGGGGAGAAGAACAATCCACTAAAAGCACGTCGTGGTCAACCTTCGAAGGCTCTTTCCCCGCAGGAACCAAATACATAGCAGTTTACTACTATGCAAACTACCAGTATCGTCTTTATATTGATGACTTTACATTTTCTGCACCTCCAACTTGCATTAAACCGACAGGTTTGACCTCGACAGACATTAGTAGTTTTTCTGTTGGTTTGTCCTGGACTTCTACTGCCGACGATTTCCAGATTCAATATAAGAAGACGTCAGATGGTGATTGGACATTAGTGAATGATATTCTTCATGCTACATCCTATACTCTTTCTGGCTTAGAGCCCGCTACGGCATATCAGGTTAAGGTACGTACATATTGTAGTGCACAAGACCAGAGTGATTGGAGTGACGCCTATTCGTTTACTACAGACTGCGCCACTATCACTATTGACGCCAACCATTCTTTTAGCGAAGACTTCAGCGCTGGTAATAGCCTTCCAAATTGCTGGACAATCAATAATGAGAACAAGACTGGCGGAAGTGGTTGGACTATTTCCAGCAATATGGGTTATAGCGGATACTATGGTGATACCTACCTTATTATGCCGCCCATGCAGCTTTCTGTTGCCTCCCAGCTAGTTTTTGACAACTATTTTAATTATGTAAGTGACTATAATGGCACTACTGCCAAGAGTTCTATTGTCATTTCAACAACAGGCACCGCAGCGGCTGACTTCACAAATACACTCTATACATTCGAAAAGAGCGAATTGCCTTCGTCTTCATCCACTGCACTGCCTAAGGAGATTTCCTTAGCAGCCTACACTGGTCAGACGGTATATATTGCATTTAAGTATGAAGGTAACAATGCCCATGCATGGTATGTTGACAATGTGGTTGTCGAACAAGCTCCTGCTTGTCCTAAACCAACAGCCCTGACAGCAAGCAATCCAACGTGGCAAGGTGCTACTCTTGCTTGGACTGCTGGTAGCGACGAGACAGAATGGAAGGTTATCTATGGTGCTGCAGGCTTTGACCCTGCATCTGAAGGAACAACAATTGACAACGTAACCACGAATCCTTATACTTTGACAGGACTTACACAAGAAACCACTTATGACGTTTATGTTAAGGCGGTGAAAGGTAATGATGTTAGCCCTGTAAGTGATAAGGCTACCTTCACAACCACAGAGCGTTATCCTGCTCCTACAGGTCTTGCCATCAGCAACCTGACCACGACTTCTGCTACTCTCACTTGGACGGCCGGTGCCGCTACTTCTTGGGAAGTGGCCATCAACACCACTGGCGAAATACCTGCCACCGAAGCTGGAACTGGTATCGTGGTGAACACTGCTACTTATGACTTCAGCGAACTGACAACTGAAACCACCTATTACGCATTCGTGCGTGAAAAGGATGGCGAGAACTTTAGTAACTGGAGTGCTGTTTGTGAGTTCACGCCGTCGGCATACACCTATCTGACTGTAAATGAAGGAACTACCACTAACAGTTATGTACCTGTTTACGGTTATTTCTCTGCAGCCGCTAATCTGGGTGGCCAGTTCATAATCCCTGCTGCAAATCTGACAGATGTTCAGAACAAGGTCATCAAGAAACTGACCTTCTACTCAAACACCTCTGAGTACGACTACGCTGAGGCCGAGTTTGATATCTGCGTGAAAGAAGTCTCTGATGCAACCATGCCCAGTTCAATGTATGCATGGGATAATGAAACATGGACTACAGTCTATAGTGGTAAACTGGCTGTTGTTGGTGGAAAGATGACCATTCTTTTCACTTCCGACTATAATTATAATGGTAGCAATCTGCTGGTCGGAATCCATAAAACCTCTACAGACAAGGCAGGTTCTAATTACAATGTGTCATTCTATGGCAATAACTCCAGCTCATACATGTCTAATTATAGCCCCAACGGAAGCAGACAGAAGTTCCAGCCCAAGACTACTATCGGCTATCAGGAGAAGTTAGGTTCTGAACTAAAGGTATTCGACGGCGAAAACGAGTTGACGGAGTCGCCTGCATCGTTTGATTTCGGTCTGGCTACAGCAGGTGCTACTCACACCTTCACGCTGAAGAACACTGCTACAACACCATACGTTGCAACCATCAGCAGTGAGAACCTGACCGTTAGTCCTACAGAGGTTACTCCCACTGCAGAAGGTGTTACCTTCACTGTGACAATGCCTGAACAGGACATCACTGACGAGGCTGTTGTCATTACTCCTGCTAACGAAAGCGGTTTGGAACCCTTCACCATCAATGTCAGCGGAACTGTTCGTGATAACGACAAGGTTTACGAGACATTTAGCAGTAAGCCTGCTGGCTGGACTGCCGATGGCACTTGGTATTACAACGAGACCAATGGTGCTTATACTACCGCATGGTATATTGATTCAGGTACACTGACCCGTCTAAAGACCCCAATGCTCAAAGTAGCTGCTGGAGAGAAGTTTATCATTGAGGCTAAGGGCTATAGCACCAGCAATACAAGCTATCAGCACATGGTACTACAGTATTCTGCTGACGGCACTAACTGGACAACCTTCAGCGATGACTTTGGCACAACAATTAGTGAGGATCCCACCAATTGGAAGACATTCACTGCAACATTGCCTAATGAGGTGGAAGCCGGAAACTACTACATCGCCGTTCTTGCCTCTCAGACGAACATCCGTATGTTCTACGGTGGCGAGGAAGTGGCTGGTGCTAATTTCGCTATCAATACCGACGGCACTACTCAGGACTTCGGTAGCGTGAAGTTTGGTGAAACTGCTCAGAAAAGCTACACCGTAACAAACAGTGGCAATGCCGATCTGCTGGTTACGCTTACAGCTGAAGACGGTTTCACTGCAACAGGAAACGCTATGCTGTTCACCAACACAAAGGGTTGGAGCGAAGTTAAGGTTCACGCATGGAATGGCGAGGGCAATCTTACCGAATGGCCTGGTGTAGATGCTCCATATTATGGCAAGAACAACAATAACGAAGACCAGTATGTCATCATCGTTCCTGCTGGCGCTACAGGCATTGTAATCAATAACGGCAATGGCGAGCAGAGCAACGACATTACAGATTTCAACAAGGAAGGCTACTATCTGAGTGGCGATCTGTATGACGGTAATAAGTATTGGGCTAGTTCTTGGGGCGATCATCCTACTCTGCTGAACGTAGCTGCCGGCGAGTCCGAGCAGTTCACTGTGACGATGAACACCGCAGCTTCTGGTGACAAGAGCGGCAACGTGGTGCTGACCTTCGATGCTCTCAACGCTACCAGCTTCACCATTCCTTGCACAGGTAATGTGAAAGATGAGAACTACCTCTATGTTGACTTCGCAGACGGCAAGCCCGAGGGTTGGACATCTGGTGACGACTGGGCATTCACCTCTGGCTACGCTGCTCAGACCAGCACCACGACTGCATCTACTCTCATCACTACTCCGCTCACAGTAGCAGAGAATGAGACAATGACCTTCAAGGTGAAGAAGAATGCCAATGGCACCAAGTCTCTGAAGGTTCGTTATTCAGCCGATGGTGGAGCAAACTGGAGTGAATACACTAATTACGGTAGTGATTACGGCTCTTCTTTCGAACAGAAAGAACTTACAGGTATTCCAGCAGGAACAGTTATTGTTGAGTTCTTGGCTAACAATATCATAATTGACGACATTGAGGGCTTCACCAAGACTACAGCTCCTGCACTGGCACTTACTGAGGCTGGCGTTGCAGTAGTCAATGGCGAGACCAACAATCTGGGCAACCTGAATAACAACAAGGAAGTCATCTACACGCTGAAGAACATCGGTAACGCTACGCTGAATGCGACCATCACCGGCCAAGGCATCACAGCTACCCCCGCCAATGTTGAGATTGCTGCCGGCGAGACTGCCAACATCACAGTGACCATGGCTTATGCTGAGCCTTATGGAGAAAAGATTGGTTCAATGACCATCAGCTCTGAAAGCTGGGTAGGCGACTTCGTTGTGAACTTCACTGCTGACCTCATTGATTCTGAAGCCTTCGTCGAAGACTTTACTGCCAATGCCCGTCCTGAGGGATGGTACAACGGCGGATGGACCTTCAGCAACAACACTGCCTCTGTTGCTCTGGGAACCGCAAAGAACCTGATTACCAAGAAACTTGAGGCTGCAGAAGGTAAGAATGTGCTGACCTTCAAGGCTAAGTACTCTAATGACTATCTGAGCAAGACACTGAACGTTTACACTTCTGCCGACCGTAAGGAGTGGACCCTGCAGAAAGAAGTAACGCTGACAGCCGACTATGTCGATGTGGCACTCGACGCTCTGACCGATGGCTACTACTACGTGAAGTTCGAGGCTGCAAACGCTGTTATTGACGACGTGAAGGGTCTGAAGAATGTTGATCTGCCTGAGCATGACCTGTATGAGATTAGCAACACTATGGAGCAGACTGCTATTCCTGGTGCTTCTTATACCGCTACAGTGAACGCTGTTTCACTGCGTGCCGATGAGACCGTCACTGCCCAACTTTGGATACAGAAGGGCGAAGAGAATGCTATCATGGTTGCAGAACTGACAGAGCAGGGAATGACTGTTGACGCCAACAAGACATTCACACTGACAGGAAACTTGCCTAACGAAGAAGGCGACTTCAAGATATGGGCCACCATCTTCAATAATGATATTGCTCTTACCACTGACAAGAAGGATATCACGCTGGCACATACTGTCTCTCTGACTATCACAGAGTTTGAAAACGCAGCTGCCGTTCAGGCCGATAACAACAATGACTATACCGCCACATTCAATGTGCAGGTTACGAACACTGGTTCAAAGACTCTGGCTGCCAACGAGGTGAGCGTTAGTCTTATCGACTATAACGATGCCGAGCATGTGATCACTGCTACTTGGAGTGCCGCTACCAGCAACATTCTCTACATGAACACCAAGGCGAATGATACCGACATTGCCACAGACTGCATGCTGAAGGCATGGTGCTGGAACACTGCCGAGGATGGTATCTGGGCTACGTTCACCAACATCAACGAAGGTTTCTGGAGCGTGGACTTGCAGGGCAAGACAAACTTCGTTATTTGCCGCTTCAATCCCGAAGGCACCGACGAGAATCCTTGGAACAATGTTTGGGACAAGTCTGCCGATCTGTCGCTGACTAACGGCAACCTTGTGAAGTTCACAGGCTACAATGATGAATCGATGAACTTCACCTCTGACAACATGGCTTATCTGGAGCCAACGATGAGCACCACGCTGAAGATTACCGTGAATGGCACACTGACCGATGGCGAGAACACTACCATCTTGTTCAAAGCCAAGGAGAATGTGAGCGATACGCAGTATAGTCTGTCAAGAAGCGCGAATATTATTGCTGCTCCAGTAATCGTACTCAACGAGGAGGATGGTACCATTGCTTCTACAGGCAACAACCGCAAGGTAGAGCTGGCACGAACCTTCAACGCCGGTTGGAACACGATTTGCGTACCGTTTGCCATCGACGACATTGCAGCCGCCTTCGGCGAAGAGGCTAAGGTTTATGAGTTCACCGACTACAACAATCTGACCCTCAGCTTCAATAAGGTTAATGCAATCGAGGCTGGCGTTCCTTACATTATCTATGTAAAGGATGCTATCAATACTCCTATCGCATTTAGCAATAAGACAGTGAGCGATGCCGCTGCCACAGAGGTTACAAAGTCAACTTGCAGTTTCAAGGGCACATACGCTCCTATCGCTGCCCCTGGCATGGAAGGCATGTGGGGTGTTACGGCCGAAGGTAAGATTGCTGCCGGCTCAAGCACAGCCTTCATCAACGGTTTCCGTGCTTACTTTGACGGCAATTTGAACGATGCTCGTATCGCAATCTTTGACGAGGAGATCCCCACTGGTGTAAGCTATCTTGGCATTAGCGAGGTGAACAGCAACAACGATGCTATCTACAACATGAACGGACAGCGCGTGGTGAACATGAAGAAAGGAAACTTCTACATTCACAATGGCAAGAAGACCTTTCGTAAATAGTATCAAACTAAAATGAAGTTGAGTATGAAAAAGAAAAAATATATCACTCCAGACATGACGTTTGACGCCATGGATCCAGAAGAGATGATGACAGGTTCAAGACTGTCTAATGAAACTGACAATCCGGAGGTCAACGTCACCACAGATGAGACTATTGACGGAGGCTTCGGCTCACGTTGGAATGACCTCTGGGATGAGGAGTAATTACTATGACTAAAAAGAAATCAGCGAATATTGATGTTTTCATCGATATTCGCTGATTTTTCTATTGGCAAGAAACTGCCGTTATCAATAATTATCGCGATAAATAACCTTGTTGGCTCCGCTGGTAATCTTCAATGCCTCAGGATGTTCCTTAATGAATGAATCAATGTGGCGCACACGCTTGTCTTCAAGAATCTCGTCGATAGCTATGAGAATACCTGTTTCCTCAACATCACCAAAACCATAGTTGATGGCCGTGCCAAAGAGTTTCATGGTGGGCGACAGGTTCATATAGGCATTCACCAAAGGAGGAATATTGTAGCCCAAACGGCGCACTTCGCGATTCAAAATGCGATAATCCTCACGGAAATCATCCTCGCAAAAGAGCTTGGCCAACTCATTCTCATCGGTTTCTATCTTCAAGGGGTGCATGGGAATGACAAGGTTTTCCTTGTCATCGAAATGCTTCTTCAGGAAATAAAGAATCATGTCGCGTCCCTCACGGATATAGCTGGGATACATAGTCATCTTGCCAAAGAAATATTTCACGTTTGGCATAATAACAGTCAGAGCACCCAGACCGTCCCAAAGATTGTCGAGAGCGAAAAGGCTCTTGGCTCCCATACGGGAAGACTGATAGGGTAAAGACACAAACGAACGTCCAAGCTCGATTGTATATGGCATGTATTCACGCAGAAACTTCTCTGAGAAATGGAACATGTGGCTGGTGGCCAGAATAGGTTGTCCGTTTTCATCGAGTTGCCATTTCGTGCCCTCCAGATAGCGATAACCGCCTATAATCTCTTCAGCCTCGGGATTCCACACAATGAGTTGCTTGTAGCAATTCTCGCAAGTATCGAACTCGTCGATGTCGCACTCCTTACCGGTGCCTCCACCAGCTTCACGGAAGGCGATTTCGCGCAAACGACCAATCTCACGCATCACATTGGGTGCCTCATGGGCTGTGATGACAAAAATCTGGTTGTGACTTTTATTGGTCATACGCAACTGGCGTTCAGGAGTCAGTTCACTTTTGAGCAATTCAACGGGGATGGGCTGAATGATGGGTTGTTCCATTGTCTTTGTTATAACGAATACACTTTTTCTTTCACATACTCTGCCCACTGCTGGGGTGTCTTCGACTGATCGAAGGTTTGCCAGGGAATGGGCTTTCCAATTTTCACATGGAAAGTGTTGCCACGATTCTTATACATCTCATCAACCAGGAAGAGCATGGCAATATTGATTTTCTTCACATAACGGTCACTGAAATTGGACAGGCGATAGAAGAAATCACTATTACGGCCACCGAAGAAGATGGGCACCACATCACGCTGACACTCAACGCTTTTGGTGATGAAAGTCTTTTTCCACGGAAGGTCACATATCACATCCTTTCGACGACGGGAACACAAGCCTGCCGGAAACATCAGCAAGTGATAATCGCCTTGAAATCCGGCTTCAATGAGCTGGGGGAACGAACGACTTTTCTTCGTGGTGGTGTTAATGGGAATACAGAGAGGAGCAAGACCAGGCAAGTTCATGAGCAAATCGTTGACAAGATAGCGAAACCGGTCGTCATAGTGCTTACCTATTACAGAACCGAGGGCCACTCCATCGATACCACCCATGGGATGGTTGGAAACAAAGGTGTATAACTTACCGTCGTTCTTGTCGGGCAGATTCTCCAAACCTTCAACTATCACCTTAGTTCCCAGATAGTCTAACGAAGCCTCTAACCACGGAGTTCCTTGAAGGTCGCGAGCATCCCAAAGGAATTTGTTCAGCCAATCCTCATGAATAATATGACGCAACCAGGCGACAACAAAACCGGGCACCCACTTTGACTTAGGCCCCATCTTGCTTTTCAGAACATTTTCTATGTCAATTGTCTTCTCGGTTAAAATGCTCATGAGTTGGCTACAACTTGCTTTCTCTATGTGAATATCTCTGCAAAATTACTATAAAACTTTCAAACACGATTGTTTTTTAGCAAATTTTGTAGAAAAAACGACACTATCCGATTAAAAAAAGTTCAAACTTCAGCGAAAAAGTTATTCTATTGCCGACCAGCAGAATAGAAACAACCGGACAACTGCTTAAAAGGCAAAATAAATTATAGCTATAATTTTCGGAATTTTAGCTATAATCTTCACAATTATAGCTATAATTTATCACAAGAGTAATCAGATACCTACGCAATTCTTCAACACTAACATCTCAAAACAAGCACTTTTGAACTGCAAAATACGTTCGACAAAGCATTTCATAACCACTTTCCTAACAAAAAAAAACGAGCATGACATCACCACGTTAAATATTTACAAAATGTTAAATATAAAAAAATGTGGGGAATTGTGGGGGATAGTGGTGGAAAAATTATTAATTTTGCAAGCGATAGTTCTATTAATAGAAAATTGAATATTTACGCATGCGATTTTTAGGTAACGTAGAAGCCAAAACAGACGCTAAAGGACGCGTTTTCCTGCCCGCCACATTCCGCAAGCAGCTACAGACTGCCGGCGAGGAACAGCTGGTGCTGCGCACAGACGTCCATGGAAAATGTTTGGTACTCTACCCCGAAAGTGCATGGAACAAGAGACTGGACGAGATTACTGCAAAGGTATCAGAATGGGACGAAGAGGAACAGATGGTACTCAGAGCATTTATGGCCGAGGCCGAGGTACTGACTTTGGACAGCAACGGGCGATTTCTCATTTCAAAAAGACTGCTACAGGCAGCGGAAATAGACCAGTCGGTAAGATTTATTGGCATGGACGACACTATAGAGATCTGGGCATCTGAGAAGACGGAACAGCCATTCATGCCACAAAAAGAATTTGCAGCGAAGCTAAAAGTCATCATGAACAAATCAATATAAGCACGACAATGATTATCACTGCTGAAACATATCATGTTCCCGTGCTTTTGCATGAGAGTATCGATGGGCTGGCTATCCAGCCCAACGGTATTTATGTGGACGTAACTTTCGGCGGTGGAGGACACTCGAAAGAGATTCTCCGTCGATTGGGGCCAAAAGGCCATTTGTTCAGCTTTGATCAGGACGCAGATGCCGAGAAAAATATTGTCAATGACGACAGGTTCACTTTCGTAAGGAGTAATTTCAGATACCTCAAAAACTGGATGCGCTACTATAAGGTTGATCACATTGACGGATTGCTGGCCGATCTGGGAGTTTCTAGTCATCATTTCGATGACGAGGAGCGAGGATTCTCGTTCAGATATGACGCCCCACTGGATATGCGCATGAACCAGCGCGCCGGCACTACAGCAGCAGAAATTCTTAACAACTACAGCGAAGAGCAACTGGCCGACATACTGTACATCTATGGAGAACTGAAACAGGCACGGAAGCTGGCCAAGACCATCGTGAAAGCCCGCGCCAAGAAAAGCATAGAGACTACGGGCGATTTGCTGACGATTCTGGGAGTGGAGGCAATAGAAGAGAATGCTCAATTATCAATTGTCAATGCTCAATTGAAGAAAGACCTCGCCCGACTGTTTCAGGCCATGCGCATAGAGGTGAACCACGAAATGGAAGCCCTGAAAGAGATGCTGACAAGTGCGCAAGAACTATTGGGAAAGGGAGGACGACTCAGTGTGATCACCTATCATTCGCTAGAAGACCGCATAGTTAAAAACATGATGAAAGCGGGCAATGCAGAGGGGAAAGTAGAACAGGACTTCTTCGGTCGTGTAAATGCACCACTCAAAATGATAGAGAAAGTCATCACTCCTTCTGCCGATGAACTGGAACAGAATCCACGAAGTCGCAGTGCAAAATTGAGAATTGCTGAGAAGAACTAAGAAAACGAAATCAGAGAATGAAAGAAAAGGATCCAAACGACAAGCAGAAGATTGTTGAGATTGATGCAAAAGAGCAAGAGTCTATGTCAACACTCCGACAATTGAAAGAGAGTGTGACGGAAGACGACGATGCTCCTGCCAGTTCTCTGTCACTGCGAACCATCTTAGGCGGCGATCTGCTTACGGCCGATATGGTGCGCCGACAGGTGTGGCTCTGTCTGTTGATAGCCCTTTTTCTGACCGTCTATGTAGCTTTCCGCTATCAATGTCAACAGGACATGATTGATATTGCCCAACTGGAAAACCAGCTGACAGATGCAAAGTTCAAGGCTCTGTCGAGCTCGAGCAGTCTGACAGAACGCTGTCGTGAGAGCCATGTACTCAATGTACTGAGAGCCCACCAGGACAGTACGCTTCACAGCAGCAATCAGCCACCTTTCAAAATATATATACCGGAGCAATAAAAATATGTACTAATACAAAGGGGAGAAAAAGAAAAAACTATGAGCAAGTTTGAGAGTAAAAAAGTAATTCCACGCTATCTGAGCGTCGCAGTATTCCTGACACTGCTGGGCATGGTCATCATTGCGAAGGCCGGCTACATTATGACAGCAAAGAAGAACTACTGGGATGTTGTGGCTTCAAAGATGAAACGCGACAGTATCAGCGAGAAGCCTACCCGTGGAAATATTCTCAGTTGCGACGGACAGCTCATGGCTTCAAGTATTCCCGAGTATAAGATATTCATAGATTTCCAACCTGGCAAATTGAAGAATCAGCCGTTGGACACCGCCGTTATACACAAGCTGGACACTCTCTGGGCAGAGAATATCGACACCATCTGCAGCAGTCTGCACGAGATATTCCCAACCCGAACTGCTGAAGAGTTCAAGAAAAACCTGCTTGAAGGCCGTAGCAAGGTGATGAAAGACGGCAGCGTAGGTGCCCGCCACTGGCCTATCTGGCCTCGCCGTATAGACTATGGAACATATAAAGAGGTGTCGAAACTTCCTATTTTCTGTCTTTCACCAGGCAAAGGCGGATTTCATACCGAGAACTTCAATGCCCGCCGCCACCCGTTTGGCTCACTGGCTCAGCGTACAGTAGGTACCATGTTCGGTGCTATAGACTCGGCTAAATGCGGTCTTGAACTATCGTTCGACTCAATACTGCGTGGCACAAATGGTATTGCTCATCATCAGAAAGTGCGCAACAAATTCGTAAAAGTGACTGTAGCGCCTCCTATTGACGGAGCCGACATTGTGACTACCATTGATGTGGGCATGCAAGACCTGGCCGAACGCGCCCTGATAGAAGAATTGAAGAAAGACAACGCATCGATGGGCGTAGCCATTCTGATGGAGGTAAAGACCGGCGATGTAAAAGCTATTGTCAACATGACAAAATGTGAGGATGGCGAATACCGTGAGATAGTAAACCAAGCCATCAGTCATCGTTGCGAGCCGGGTTCAGTATTCAAGACGGCCTCGTTCCTGGTAGCATTAGACGACGGAGTGGTTGATACCAGCTATGTGATTCATACCGGCAATGGTATCATGAACATGCATGGAAGCAACATGAAAGACCATAACTGGTACCGCGGTGGATATGGTGACATCAACGTGGCCCGCACATTGGAAGTAAGCTCGAACATCGGTGTGAGCTATGTCATTGACAAATTCTATCACGAGCACCCTGAGAAATATGTAAAGGGACTGTATCGGGTGGGCATCAACGAGGACTTGAAACTGCCGCTGGTAGGCTATCTGCCTCCAAGGATTCGTATGCCAAACACCAAGACTACCAACAAGGCCGAGTATTGGAGTAAGACCACCCTACCCTGGATGTCAATAGGCTACGAGACACAGATTGCGCCAATCAACACAGTGGCTTTCTATAATGCGATTGCCAACGATGGCAAGATGATGCGTCCACGCTTCATCAAGCAGATTGTCAAGGATGGTGAGGTGATCTACCAGACACAGCCAGAAGTCATCAAACAGCAGATAGCCAAACCACAGGCAATTAAAACCATGCAGACTGTACTGGAACACGTGGTTAGTCAAGGATTAGGCCGCAAGGCTGGATCACGCTCGTTCAAGGTAGCAGGCAAGACTGGTACAGCGCAGGTGTCTAAGGGTGTTGGCGGATACAAGACTGGTACCATGTGGTATTGGTTGTCGTTTGTAGGTTTCTTCCCTGCCGACAATCCCAAATACACTTGTATCGTCTGTCTGGAAAAGCCAGGACTGCCCGCATCAGGCGGTGGTATGGCAGGCGCAGTATTCCACCAGATTTCTGAAGGTGTGATGGCGCAATACTTAAAACTTCGCGTTGAAGACGCACGCGATGCCTCATCCGTCATGATTCCTGAAGTTAAGAAAGGAAACATATTGGCTGCAGACTATGTACTGGACCAGTTGAATGTGAGCACCAACGGCGGATGGAATGGAAATTATGCAAAGGGCAACCCCATTTGGGGAAAAGCATCAAGCACCGAGAAATCGGTGAAACTGACCAAAGAAGCCCATCCAGAACAGAGTATGCCCGATGTAACTGGAATGGGAGCACGCGATGCCGTATATCTGCTTGAGTCAAACGGCCTGAAAGTACGCTTGAAAGGCAGAGGACAGGTAAAGAGTCAAAGCATCGGATACGGAATGCCCATCCACGCGGGAATGACCTGCGAATTAGTTTTACAATAACAGAAATATATATAGCTTATGAGACTGAGCGAACTACTACAGAGCATCAAAACGCTGAACGTCATCGGCAACACAGACATCGATATTACTGATGTTAATATCGATTCAAGGCGCATTGCTGCCGGCCATTTGTTTGTGGCCATCAAAGGAACTGTGACCGATGGACACAAATATATAGACAAGGCTATCGAATTAGGAGCTGCTGCCATTCTGTGTGAAGACCTTCCTCAGAATGCAAAAGACCAAAAGAATGTAACCTTCGTTCAGGTTGACTCTACAGAAGACAATGTGGGAAAAGTAGCCACCACTTTCTTCGGAAAGCCTTCAGAGAAACTGAAGCTGGTAGGTGTTACTGGCACCAACGGAAAGACAACCATCGCCACCTTATTATATAATATGTTCCGTAAGATGGGCCACAAATGTGGCCTACTCTCTACGGTATGCAACTATGTTGACGGTGAGGCCATCCCTGCCGACCACACCACTCCCGACCCAATTGAGCTGAACAGACTGCTCAGCCGAATGGTGGAAGCAGGATGCGAATACGCATTCATGGAGTGCTCAAGTCATGCCATTGCTCAAAAGCGCATCGGCGGACTGAAATTTGCAGGTGGGCTGTTCACCAATCTCACACGCGATCATCTTGACTATCACAAAACGGTAGAGAACTACCGCGATGCAAAGAAGGCTTTCTTCGACATGCTTCCAAAAGATGCATTTGCCATCACCAATGCCGACGACAAAAACGGCATGTACATGGTACAAAACAGCAAAGCTACTGTAAAGACCTATTCCATCCGTTCAATGGCCGATTTCAGGGCTCGCATCGTGGAATGCCATTTCGAAGGTATGTATTTGGAAATTGATGGTCACGAGGTGGGTGTACAGTTCATTGGAAAGTTCAATGTGAGCAACTTGTTGGCTGTTTACGGTGCTGCCGTCATGTTGGGCAAACAACCAGAGGACATACTGGTAGTGATGAGTACGCTGAAGAGTGTGGCTGGCCGACTCGAGCCTATCCGTTCAGAGGAGGGTGTAACAGCGATTGTTGACTATGCCCATACACCAGATGCTTTGGACAATGTGCTGAAAGCCATCCACGAAGTGCTGGAAGGAAAAGAAGGAAAGGTGATCACCGTATGTGGTGCTGGAGGCAATCGCGATAAAGGAAAACGCCCATTGATGGCTCAGGAGGCTGTAAAACAGAGTGACCGTGTAATCATCACCAGCGACAATCCTCGCTTTGAAGAGCCACAAGACATCATCAACGATATGCTGGCCGGTTTGGATCAGAAACAGATGAAGAAAGTAATCAGCATCGTTGACCGTAAGGAAGCTATCAAAACGGCCTGCATGCTGGCTCAGAAAGGTGATGTAATCCTTATTGCCGGAAAAGGTCATGAGGACTATCAGGAAATAAAAGGTGTGAAACACCATTTCGACGACCGCGAAGTAGTAAGAGAATTGTTTAAATAAGAAATACCTATGTTATACTATATCTTCAGACTCTTAGAGCAATTTGACATCCCGGGCTCTCACATGTGGAGCTACATCTCGTTCCGTTCGCTGTTAGCCCTCATCCTGTCACTGCTTATCTCGGCTTGGTTTGGCGAGTATTTCATCAAATGGATGAAACGTCGCAAGATTTTTGAAACCGAGCGTGACCCTGCTATCGACCCATTCGGAGTAGAGAAGAAAGGTGTACCCACTATGGGTGGCATCATCATCATAGT
Organism: Prevotella sp. E9-3; assembly: GCF_022024015.1. Lineage (NCBI taxonomy): Bacteria > Pseudomonadati > Bacteroidota > Bacteroidia > Bacteroidales > Prevotellaceae > Prevotella > Prevotella sp. E9-3. The sequence continues at coordinate 589,781 of NZ_CP091786.1, read as the reverse complement.
ATCTCTTTTGGTTCCCATCCTATTATTTGGCCGTCTGCGCAACATCTATCTCTTACTGATGATTGTGACTACAGTATGGCTGGGATTCTTAGGATTCCTCGACGACTATATTAAAATTTTCCGTCAGGACAAGGAAGGACTGAAAGGAAAATACAAGATTGTAGGACAGGTAAGTATCGGCTTCATCGTTGGCCTCACACTATGGCTGAGCCCTGATGTAGTGGTTCGCGAAAACATAAACGTGGTACAGAACAATCAGGAGGTGGTAGTGAAGCATAAGAAAGATGCGGTAAAATCGCTTCATACCACAATTCCTTTCATTAAGAATCACAACTTGAACTATTCCGAAGTCATGTCGTTCTGTGGAAAATACAAGGTGGCTGCCGGATGGGTTCTCTTTGTGATAATGACCATCCTCGTAGTGACTGCCGTGTCGAACGGTGCAAACCTGAATGATGGAATGGATGGTATGTGTGCCGGCAACTCAGCGATAATAGGTGTAGCCTTAGGCATACTGGCCTATGTTTCCTCACATATAGGTTATGCCAGTTATTTTGACATCATGTATATTCCACACACAGAGGAGCTCGTTGTATTCCTTTGTGCATTTGTTGGAGCCATGATCGGTTTCCTATGGTACAATGCTTACCCTGCACAGATATTCATGGGCGACACCGGTTCGCTGACCATCGGCGGAATCATCGGTGTATGTGCAGTCATCATTCACAAGGAACTGCTTCTTCCCATTCTCTGCGGAATATTCTTTGTTGAGAGCCTGAGTGTTATCATCCAGACACAATGGTTCAAGATACAGAAAAGAAAAGGACGCCGCGTACGTGTATTCCGCGCAACTCCTATTCACGATAATTTCCGCAAACTGGATTCACAACTTGACCAGACATCAAGCTATATTCTGAAAGGATGGCCTCACCGCCCATTCCATGAATCGAAAATCACAATCCGTTTCTGGATTACAACCATTATATTAGCAGCAATAACTATCATAACACTGAAGATGCGATGAAAAAGATTGTCATTTTAGGAGCCGGTGAAAGCGGTGCAGGAGCTGCCGTACTGGCAAAGAAAGAGGGATTTGACGTGTTTGTATCAGACATGTCAAAGATTGCTTCACGCTACAAGGAGATGCTCGACCAGCATCAGATAGCATGGGAAGAGGGTCAGCATACGGAAGAAAAGATCCTGGTAGCCGATGAAATCATTAAGAGTCCTGGTATTCCCGATACTGCTCCGATGGTTCAGAAAGCCATCGCTAAGGGTATTCACATCATCAGTGAAATAGAATTTGCCGGTCGATACACTCACTCAAAGATGATTTGTATCACTGGTTCAAACGGAAAGACAACAACCACAAGTCTTATTTATCATATATTCAAAGAGGCTGGCTACGACTGCGGACTGGCTGGAAACATCGGCCATTCACTCGCTTTGCAGGTGGCTGAAGATCCACATGAGTACTATATCATTGAGTTGAGCTCGTTCCAACTGGACAATATGTACGACTTCCGTGCCAACATTGCCATTCTGCTGAACATCACTCCCGACCACCTGGACCGTTACAATTTCGAGATGCAGAACTATGTGGATGCAAAGATGCGCATTCTGCAGAATCAGACAAAGGATGATGCATTCATTTTCTGGAACGATGATCCCATCATCAAGAAAGAGTTGGAGAAATATGATATTCAATCTATCAAATATCCTTTCTCAGAACTGCGCGAAAAGGGAAGTATCGGTTATATTGAAAAAGGACAATACGTTATTGAGCAGCCCGAGCCATTCAACATGGAGCAAGAGCAACTGAGTCTGACCGGGCGTCATAACATCTACAACTCACTTGCAGCTGGTATCGCAGGTGATATTGCCGGTATCAAAAAAGAGATTATCCGCAAGTCGTTGAGCGATTTCCCTGGCGTGGAACACAGATTAGAGAAAGTGACTACCGTTCGTGGCGTAAACTACGTAAACGATTCTAAGGCAACGAATGTAGATGCTTGCTGGTATGCACTCGACTCCATGAAAACAAAAGTGGTACTCATTGTGGGCGGTAAGGACAAAGGTAATGACTACGAGCCCATCAAGCCACTCATCAAGGAGAAATGCTCTGCAATTGTGTATTTAGGTGCCGACAACAAGAAACTGCATGACAATTTCGACCAGTTGGGCATTCCCGTTCGTGACACCCATTCAATGAAAGAGTGCGTTGAAGCCTGTTACGAGTTGGCTCAACCGGGAGAAACAGTATTACTATCACCCTGCTGTGCATCGTTCGACCTCTTCAAAAACATGGAAGATCGTGGTGAACAGTTCAAAGAGTTGGTAAGAAACCTCTGAATCAATTAGTACAACCAGTATAGTTGGTACTACAAGTAAAAGATACATAACAATGAACAAAAAAATAGGCAATCTATTCAAAGGCGATAAAGGCATCTGGATGGTGTTTCTGTTTCTTTGTCTGATCAGTGTAGTAGAAGTATTCTCAGCCTCCAGCACACTGACTTACAAATCGCAGAATTACCTCAGTCCGCTCATCTACCACTCAGGAATGATTCTGTTCGGACTATTCGTTGTCATCGTCACCCTCAACATCCCCTGCCGCTACTTCAAAATAGTAACGCCGCTCATGCTGTTCATATCTTTTGCCACCCTACTCTGGGTACTAATAGGCGGAGAGAGCATCAACGGCGCCAACCGAGTTATCAAATTGGCGGGATTTACTTTCCAACCCTCTGAGATTGCCAAAGGAACGATGGTATTGGCCACAGCTCAGATACTGAGTGCCATGCAACGCCCTGACGGAAAAGGTGCTGATGAGAAAGCCATGAAATACGTGATGTTTATCGTATTACCGGCCGTATTCCTGATTGGCATAGAAAACCTTTCTACTGCAGCTTTACTTTCGATGGTTATCTTTTTAATGATGTTCCTTGGACGTGTGCCCATCATGCAGTTGGGCAAGCTGATGGGAGCAGGCGTGATTGTAATCGGAGTATTCCTCACGCTGGTTCTTACGTTAGGCACCATCGAACAAGTTGAAGACGAAAAAAATCCGCCCACCGAACAGGCAGCAGCACAAGGTAAAATGGACGAAATCAAGGGCGGAGGTATTTTCCACCGCTTTGCCACATGGCGCAACCGTATTCTAAATCATTCTGGTGGTGAAGATGTTCCTGCCGACAAATACGATATTGACAAGAACTTCCAGGTAGGCCATGCCAACATAGCTATTGCCTCATCAGGAATTATTGGCAAAGGACCTGGCAACTCTACCGAGCGCGACTTTCTGCCACAGGCATTCAGCGATTTCATCTATGCCATCATCATTGAGGAAATGGGCATTATCGGAGCAGTAGCAGTAGTTCTACTCTATGTCATACTACTGTTCAGAACAGCACGTATAGCCCGACGCTGCGAGAACAACTTCCCTGCATTCCTTGTGATGGGACTTGCCTTGATGCTTGTTATTCAGGCAACAATCAACATGATGGTGGCAGTCGAACTGATGCCAGTAACAGGTCAGCCATTGCCCCTCATCTCAAAAGGCGGTACATCTACCATCATCAATTGCGCATATATTGGTGTCATCCTCAGCGTCAGCCGCTCGGCTAAACGTGTTGACACAGCCACGGCTAATAATAATGAAGAATAATATGGAAGAACTAAGAGTCATCATCAGCGGAGGCGGTACCGGAGGTCATATCTTCCCAGCCGTATCAATAGCAAACGCTATTAAAGCACTACGCCCCGATGCAAAGATACTGTTTGTCGGTGCAGAAGGTCGCATGGAAATGCAGCGTGTCCCTGCTGCAGGCTATGACATAAAAGGTCTGCCCATACGCGGTCTGCTCCGCCCATTGTGGAAACCGGCCAATATCGGTGTGGCCATCGACTATTTACGCAGTAAATGGCTGGCAAGAAAGATTTTGCGCGAGTTCCGCCCTCAGGTAGCTGTAGGAGTTGGCGGTTATGCCAGCAGTGCAACTTTAGGGGCTGCTTACGACATGCACATTCCTTGTCTTGTGCAAGAGCAGAACAGTTATGCTGGACTAACCAATAAGCGTCTAGCTCATAAAGCAGAGAAATTCTGCGTGGCCTATGAAGGAATGGAACGTTTCTTCCCTGCTGAGAAAATTATGCTGACGGGAAATCCTGTACGTCAGGCACTGCTCGAATCAAAGATTACCCGAGAAGAAGCTGTAGCTACATTCGGACTTGATCCGGAGAAAAAGACAATTCTCTTGGTGGGAGGAAGCTTAGGAGCACGTACCATCAACGAGAGTGTTTTGCAACATCTGAAAGAAATCAGCGAATCCGGTTTACAGTTTATCTGGCAAACGGGAAAGTACTATAGCAACCAAATTGCTGAAGAACTGAAAGCAAAAGGGTGTCCTAAGAATCTCATCGTAACAGACTTCATCTCAGACATGGCTGCTGCTTATAAAGCTGCCGACTTAGTCATCAGTCGCGCCGGTGCCAGCAGTATCTCAGAGTTCTGTCTCATTGGTAAGCCTGTTATCCTTGTACCAAGTCCGAACGTGGCAGAGGATCATCAAACAAAGAATGCGATGGCTTTGGTGAACCGCGATGCAGCACTATATGTGAAGGACAGCGAAGCACCCGAGAAACTGATCAGCTTGGCTATCAACACCGTAAGAGATTCGTTCAAACTGGAACTGTTGAGCAAGAATGTTCTTAGAATGGCATTACCCAACTCAGCAGAAGTTATTGCAAAAGAAGTATTAAAACTTGCCCAAGCCCACTAAACTGAAAAAGACTGGGGCTACAAGAGAACATAAAAGAAGATGGAAATAAAAGATATTAAATCAGTCTATTTCATTGGTGCCGGTGGTATTGGCATGAGTGCCATCGCCCGTTATTTCATCAATTGCGGTCTGGTCGTTGCCGGCTATGACAAAACACCCAGTGAGCTGACTCGACGACTGGAGAAGGAAGGCATGCTTATTCACTATAAAGAAGATGTGAATGAAATACCTTTTGCCTGCAAACAAAAAGATTCCTGTTTGGTAATTTATACCCCTGCTATTCCTGATAATCATGCAGAACTGACCTACTTCCGCGAGAACGCTTTTGAAATTCAAAAACGAGCTCAGGTATTAGGCACGCTGACCCGCCACATGAAAGGTCTTTGCGTGGCAGGCACTCATGGAAAGACCACCACATCGACCATGTGTGCTCACATTATGCATCAGAGTCATCTGGACTGCAACGCATTCCTTGGCGGCATCTCCAAAAACTATGGCACGAACTATATCTTGAGCCAATCGGACTATGTCGTTATTGAAGCCGATGAGTTTGACCGTTCTTTCCATTGGCTCTCACCTTGGATGACAGTGATCACTTCAACAGACCCTGACCACTTAGACATCTATGGAACAAAGGAAGCCTATTTGGATAGTTTCCGTCACTACTCAGAACTCATTCTTCCTGGCGGTGCACTCATTATCCATCGCAATCTGGAGATGAAAGAGAACATACAGGATGGAGTGAAGCGTTACGACTATAGCCTCAACGAAGGCGACTTCCATGCTGAGAACATCCGCATAGAAAATGGTACCATCACCTTTGATTTCATCTCGCCCATCGAAAATATTAAGAATATTGAGCTGGGCCAGCCTATTCCCATTAACATTGAGAATGGTATTGCAGCAATGGCGATGGCACAACTGGCTGGTTGTAATGCCGATGAACTCCGCTATGGAATGAAGACTTTTGGCGGTGTTGACCGTCGATTTGACTTTAAGATCAAGTCCGACAAGTTAGTTTTCCTAAGCGATTACGCCCATCATCCAAAAGAAATCTATCAGAGTGCCAAGAGCATCCGCGAACTGTACAAGGACCGTCATATTACAGCTATTTTCCAACCTCACCTCTACACTCGCACTCGTGATTTCTATCTTGACTTTGCTGATGCGCTCAGCCAACTTGACGAAGTGATCCTGACCGATATCTATCCTGCACGCGAAGAACCTATAGAGGGAGTCAGCTCACAACTTATCTACGACAACCTGAAGCCCGGCGTAAAGAAGCAGCTCATCAACAAAGACCAAGTTCTTGACTTAGTGAAAGAACGCTCTTTTGATGTACTCATCGTATTGGGTGCAGGCGATTTAGACAATATGGTGCCACAAATGGCAAAGATTCTGAACGAGAAATAATAACATCTTTTCGGCTATGGACTGGAAGAAAATAATCATCATTGCCCTCGACACGGTCATCGGAGTCTATCTGGTGCTGGTCATGATGTCGTTCATCAAGCCTGACGAGGCAGAAGACATCTGTACCGACATCCATATCAACATCTGTAAGGAATCAGAAGAAGGGTTCCTCAGTGAGAAAGATGTACGTAAGATACTTGGTCAGGCGAAGCTTTCACTGCTGTCACAGCCCATGAAGCTCATCAACACCAGACAGATAGAGGAGATTCTTCAGGGCAACGATCTGATTGAGAATGCTGAGTGCTATAAAGCCCTCGACGGCGTGCTGTGCATCAACATCAAGCAGCGCATCCCTATTGTGCGTGTCATGGCCGAAAATGGAGACGACTACTATGTTGACAGTCACCATGAGGTGATGCCACACAGCAATTACACCTGCGATTTGCTTATTGCTACAGGTCACATCAGCAAGCACTATGCATCGAAAGTGTTGGCCCCATTAGCTGCCACTATACTGAAAGACAATTTCTGGCGGAATCAAGTTGAACAAATCAACATACTTGAAGACCATTCCGTTGAATTAGTGCCACGCGTGGGAGAACATATTGTCTATTTAGGACAGCCCACGAAAGTGGCTACTAAACTTGAGCGGTTACGCAAATTCTACCGCTACGGTCTGAATGAGGCCGGTTGGAACCGCTACTCACGCATCAGCGTAGAATTTGACAATCAAATTATTTGCAAAAAGAACAAAGTTAAAAAAGCACAGATATGGTAGAGAAAGAATTCATCGTTGCTATCGAACTCGGTTCATCCAAGGTGACCGGTATCGCTGGTCAAAAAAAGCCCGACGGCAGTATTAGCGTCCTGGCTCTGGCCTCTGAAGATTCGTCTTCATTCATTAGAAAAGGTGTTGTCTATAACATTGACAAGACAGCACAGTGCCTCACCAACATCGTTAAGAAGTTGGAGAATCTTCTCAAGACTCACATCACACAAGTATTCGTAGGTGTAGGCGGACAGTCTATTCGCGGTGTGCGCAATGTGGTCACCAAGGAAATGCCGGCCGATACCATTATCACACAGGAAATGGTGATTGAACTGATGGAGAACAACCGTAATCTGGACTACCCTGACCAGAAGATTCTTGATGTGGCCGAACAGGAATACAAGGTTGACACTCAGATGCAGCTCGACCCTGTAGGCATCCGTGCTTCACATCTGGAAGGAAACTACCTGAACATTCTGGAACGTAAGTCGTTCTTCCAAAACCTAAACAAGTGCTTTGAAACAGCTGGTATCAAAGTTGTCGAGATGTATCTGGCTCCTCTGGCACTGGCCAATGCAGTGCTCACCGAAGCTGAAAAACGCTCAGGCTGCGCATTGGTAGATATCGGTGCCGACACAACTACCGTATCAGTATTCTACAAGAATGTGCTCCGTCATCTGGCTGTCATTCCATTAGGCTCGAACAATATCACCAAAGATATTGCCTCACTCCAGATGGAAGACAGCGATGCCGAGAAGATGAAACTGAAATATGCCTCGGCCTATACTGACAATAACGAGATTGACGACACGCTCAAATACTCTATCGACCAGGAGCGCCAAGTGGAATGCCGTAAGTTCATTGATATTGTTGAGGGCCGACTGGAAGAGATTGTGCTCAACGTACGCGAACAGATTCCCAATGAGTATTACGACAAGCTCTTAGGCGGTATCATCCTTACCGGCGGTGGTGCAAACATGAAGAATATTGAGAAGGCTTTCAGCATCCATACCCGCATTGAAAAGATTCGTACTGCCAAGTTCGTAAACATGACCATCAACTCCAGCCTCGAACCCATCAAGGCTCACAATGGAATGATGAACACCGCATTGGGATTGTTGGCCAAAGGCTATATCAACTGTGCAGGTCCTGAGATCGATCCTAACAGAAGTCTGTTCGAAGATAACACTGCTACATTTGGGGATACACCTGACCGCACACCGCGTGCTGGGCATGAGGTACCTACTGGCGTTATTCGCACTGAATATGAAGAGAAACTTGCCGAGGAAGAAGCTCGTCGCAAGCGTGAAGAGGAAGAGGCCGAAGCCCGTCGCAAGCAAGAAGAGGAAGAGGCTGAGATGCGCAGACAGCAGGAGGAAGAACGCAAACGTAAGCGTGAGAACAGCTGGTGGAACAAACTGGCTCGCAAAGCAAGAAAGTTTGGCGAGGATATGGTAAGCGATGAATAAACGCTAATATTTTATTAAGAAAGCAAAGTAGAACAACAGTAAATTGATTCTTATGTCAGACATTATTTCAACTCCCGATATTCTCGACTTCGGCGTTCCCGAGGAGAAACATAGCATTATCAAGGTCATCGGTGTAGGCGGTGGTGGCGGCAATGCAGTGAACCATATGTATCGCGAAGGTATTCACGATGTAACCTTCGTAGTTTGTAACACCGACAATCAGGCACTCAACGACTCGCCTGTACCTGTCAAACTCCAGTTGGGCCATGAAGGTCTTGGTGCCGGCAACCGTCCTGCACGTGCTAAAGCAGCTGCTGAAGAGAGTATTGACGACATCAAGCGCATGCTGAGCGATGGTACCCGTATGGCTTTCATCACTGCCGGCATGGGCGGTGGTACTGGTACTGGTGCAGCTCCTGTCATTGCCCGTGTATCAAAGGAAATGGGCATTCTCACCGTGGGTATTGTCACCATTCCTTTCCGTTTCGAAGGCAATCGAAAGATTGATCAGGCCCTCGATGGCGTAGAGGAAATGTCCAAGCATGTAGATGCCTTGCTCGTCATCAACAACGAGCGTCTCCGCAGCATCTACCCCGATCTGTCGTTTATGGCTGCCTTTGGCAAGGCCGACGACACGCTTTCGGTAGCAGCCAAGTCTATTGCCGAAATCATTACTGTTCACGGTATCATCAACCTCGACTTCAATGATGTGAAGACGGTGCTCGAGAACGGTGGCGTAGCCATCATGTCAACCGGCTATGGCGAAGGCGAGGAACGTGTAAAGAAGGCTATCGACGATGCACTGAACTCACCACTGCTCAACGACAACGACATCTTCAACTCAAAGAAGATTCTGCTGAACATCTCGTTCTGCGATCAGAAAGATACGAAGGACAACTTCATGATGGACGAAATCAACTATGTGCATGAGTTCCTGGCCAAGTTTGGCGATTTCGAAATCAAATGGGGTGTGGCCAACGATCCCGAACTGGGCAAAAAGGTAAAGGTTACTATTCTGGCTACAGGCTTTGGAATGAGCAATGTTGACGGTATGCAGGAACGACTCACCAAACTGAGCCGTGAGGATGCCAACAAACTGGCTGAGGAACAGGAGAAGGCAGCTAAGCGTGAAGAGCGTCGCGGACAGTTCTATGGCGATTCAGAAACAGGAAAACGCTATAAGCGCCGTCCCAACATCTATATCTTCCGCCCTGAAGATCTGGATAACGACGATATTATCTCAGCCGTAGAGCAGACCCCTACCTACAAGCGTACCCGTGAAATTCTGGAGAGCATTGGCCAGCCCGTTACTCCTCAGGAGCCCACACGCGTAGAAACATCTACTCCAGACCTCCAAGGCCCCATCAGCTTCGTATAGGGATTAGTGAATAATTAAATAGTGAAAAGGTTCACCTAAATGGACATCCAACAACTATATCAACTCTACAAAGAGCACCCTTGCATCACCACAGACAGCCGTGACTGTCCCAAGGATAGTATTTTCCTGGCATTGAAGGGAACTTCGTTCAATGGTAACGAGTTTGCTATTCAGGCTCTCGACAAGGGATGTGCCTATGCTATTATCGACGAGAAAACGGTTCTTGACAATCTGGCTGCTTCAGGAGATCCTGCAGCACAAGAGAAATCAAAACGCCTCATCCTCGTCAACGACTGTCTGCAAACCTATAAAGACCTTGCTCGCGAGCATCGCCGCCAGTTCAATATTCCTGTCATTGCCATCACTGGCACCAATGGCAAGACCACCACAAAAGAACTGATACGTGCCGTCCTTTCCGAGAAGTACAACGTACTGGCCACAGAAGGCAACTTCAATAACGACGTAGGCGTGCCCAAAACGCTGTTCCGTCTTACTAAGGAACATGAGATAGCCATTATCGAGATGGGAGCCAGTCATCCTGGCGACATCAAGACGCTGGCTGAAACAGCCGAACCTACTTGCGGACTCATCACCAATGTAGGTCGTGCCCATCTGCAGGGATTCGGTTCGTTTGAAGGAGTTATCAAGACGAAATGTGAACTATACGACTTCCTTCGCACTCAGAAAGACGGACTTATTTTCCTCGATGCCGACAATGAATATCTGGTTGACCAGATACTGGACGATGATCCATTGTGGATCACGCCCTACTCTACCGACCCGGAAAAACAGGAAATCTGCATCAGTGGCGAGGTGGTTGCAAGCGACAGCCCGCTATTGAAGTTCCGCTGGCGTAAGCCCTTAGCCGAACTGCAAGAAAGCGGCGCATCACAGAAATGGCATAAGGTACAGACCCAACTCATCGGAGCCTATAATATTGACAACCTCTTGGCGGCTATTGCCGTAGGTATCAACTTCGATGTGGATCGCAAACAGATTGATCATGCACTGGAGAACTACCATCCCACCAATAGCCGTTCACAACTGCTGGAAACCGCTCACAACCGTCTTATCGTAGATGCCTACAATGCCAATCCATCAAGCATGGAGGCAGCACTCGACAATTTCCAACGCGTCGAGGCCGAGAAGAAAATGGCCATCCTTGGCGATATGCGCGAACTGGGCCCCACCAGCCAGGAGGAGCATCAGCACATCGTGCAACTCATCCAGCAGAGCGGCATCGACCTTGTATGGCTTGTTGGCGATGAGTTTGCCCAGACCGACTGCAACTACCGCAAGTTCCATGACGTTGAAGAGGTGAAGAAAGCCCTCCAGAACGAACTGCCCGAGGGCTACACCATCTTAGTAAAAGGCAGCAACAGCACCAAACTGCACCAGTTGCCTGAACTGCTGTAACCCCCATACAGTTTATCATACAGACTGTTCAATACAATGCGATACGTGCCAATAAGTACGTATCGCATAGTTTATTTTAATTAAACTAAACCATGCTTTCCCAGTTTGAAATCATCTTAAGAATACAAAAAACATTCTTCTGTAAGTTCTTTTCTCTCTTATATTTGCAAACATGAAACAGACCATCGCATTAATCTTTTTGCTGCTTACAGCCCTTTCTGCGCAAGCCCAACTGGAGGCAGTGGTAGCAAATATGGAGACCGGTGTCCCCATACGCGATGCTGTGATCTATACCACCGAGGGCGTCGATACCCTCACCAAGTGGGACGGCACATTCTGTCTGAAAGACACCTTCCAGCGTTTCACCGTTTCCCATCCAGCCTTCATTGGCCGCGTAGTCGATGCCGGCGACTTCCACAATGGCGACACCATCAAACTCATTCCCAAGGAAGGCTACATAGGCGAGGTGACGGTGTGGGGCAAGAAGAGGAAAATAGAATTCGACATGAAAACCAACAGTGTCGATGCCCAACTGCAACGGTCCACGCTTCAAGGTTTCAATCCTCTTGGTCTCTTACAGCTAATCGGCAAAAAAGGCGGCTCGTCCAAAAAGAGGAACAAACTGAAAGAAGTACTCGACAATTACTAAACGAACGAAGCTATGCAGCCTTTCCTGACGAGCCATAGATTCTCATCATTCCATTTTTTTCAAACAGAAAACGCTCATTCACCTTTCGGCAAATGAGCGTTTCTTGTGGTACCTCCAGGAATCGAACCGGGGACACACGGATTTTCAGTCCGATGCTCTACCAACTGAGCTAAGGCACCATCGTTTATTGCGGGTGCAAAGGTAGTACATTTTTGCGAATCCTGCAAATTTTTAACTAAAAACTTATTCTTTCTCGAAAAAATATAGTAACTTTGCATCCGCTTTCGGGCATTCGGGATGTAGCGCAGTTGGTAGCGCACTACGTTCGGGACGTAGGGGTCGGGCGTTCGAGTCGCCTCATCCCGACTAAAATCAAGGAAAACCGCCTTAAACAGGCGGTTTTTCATTTGGTCGCCACCTGAAGGTCGGACGAAACTCGGACGCAATCTTTTCACGCGGCGACAAAAACGGCATCCATCGCACTGAAAAATTTTAGAGTGATGGATAAAAAAATTTTTGGTTATAACTCAACTTCGGGCAGCAATAAAACGAAAGAATGGACTCCGCCCGTCATCCACAAAGGCAAGGAAAACTATGTGGACTTCTATGCTTTTGACCCTGCTCAGGGCAAGATGCGGAGAAAGAAGATCATGCTCGACCACATGAAGAGCCAGCGGGCGAGGAACTCGTATGCCAGGACACTTGTAGAGGAACTGACACAGAAACTCGTTCGCGGCTGGAATCCTTGGGTGGAACTGAGGGCCGGGGCGCAGTTCACGACATGGAAAGAGGTGTGTACGCTCTACCGGCAGTACGTTGTGAAACTGCACAACGACTCAGCCTTCAGGGAAGAAACGATGAGGGACTACCTCTCACGACTCAGCATACTTGAGAACTGGGATGGTATAGAGAAGTTCAACATCTACTATCCTTACCAGATAGACGAGTTCGTGATGTCGAAGTTCATGGACTATATCCTCATCGAACGCAACAATGCGCCGTTGACCTATAATAACTATCTGTCTTGGCTTCATTCTTTCTTCAAATGGATGAAGTCAAGGAGGTACGTTCATGATGATCCTACCGAGGGGCTGGAGCGCATCAAGCGCAAGCAGGGCAAGAACCGCACGACGATACCAGACAAACACATGGTAGAGGTGCGGACCTATCTAGAAAAGAAGAACAAGTATTTCTTACTTGCCTGCTATATCTTACATTATATGTTCGTGCGCCCGCATGAGATGTCGCTTCTCAGGCTGCGCGACTTCCAGATTGAGAAGAAGACGCTCATCCTCCATGGAGAGCAGACCAAGAACCACAACGATGCCGTGCTGACACTGCCAGACCATATCGTGAGGCTGATGCTCGACCTGAAGATCTTTGACTATCCCGGCCACTACTACCTCTTCAGTGACAGGTGCAAGCCTGGTGAAGAGTGGCGTGACTCAAAACAGTTCCGTGACTACTGGAACCACCATGTCCGCAAGGACTTGAAGCTTCCTGCAGAATACAAGTTTTACAGTCTGAAGGACACCGGCATCACCAATATGCTGCGCTCCAATACCGACCCCATCAGCGTCAGGGACCAGGCACGTCATTCTTCTCTGCTCATCACCAACACTTATACGCCCTTGGACATCAAGGAGGCCAATCCACTTATTCTATCCTACAAGGGTGTATTCTGATGCACACGCTGCACACAGGCGCACACCACCAGGGCAAAATGCGGTGGCATGACGGCTCAGGGTGGGCTGGTATGGTGTGCGCCTGAGTGCAAAGCGTGTGCAAATATTATCTTTTGTGTGCATTCAGAAGATTTCCTCAAAGTATCCCATGATACTTTCGTCCATGCCCTTATTGTCGAACTGCACCTCCATTTTCTTGCAGGCATAGCGTTTGTTCCTGACGAGGAAGATGGAATAAACAGAAGGGATAGTCTTCGCCCTGAACTTGAACCGGTGCTCTGCGTTGCGGTTCTGTTTGACAGCCTGTTTGTGGTAGTAGCCTATTGATCCTGCGCGATTCCTTATCAGACTGAAAGAGTAGCTGATGCCATAATACCCATCCTGAAGGACAAAGTCCGTAAAAGGGTATTGTGTCTTACTTGCGTAAAAGCCGGTCGAATGTTCCCTTCCATCCATGAAGAATACCTGCATGATATCCTCTTTCTTTTCTTCAGACTCCGTTTCTCCAGTTATGGCATCCCAAACTGTCGGCTTACTTGCTGCTTCGTATTGGTTCTCAAGACACAACACAGTCTGTTTACATTCGGTTTTCTTTTCACCGCGATATTTTGCGCCGCCCCCTCCGCCAAACTCGAACACCGGCATCTTTATCTCTGTTGTAATTGAAACGGGTGATATCTTTAGTTCAATATCGTTCTGGTTATTCTCATTCCTGACAAGGCAGCCGAACGCGTTGATACTCGCCATATTCCCTTCACTGTTCGCACAATACTGGCGTCCATTCAGATTGTCTTGCCAGACATATTTCTTCCTTTCTTCAACTGACATTGATTCAAAAGAAGACCAGACTCCAGAACTCGACGGGAACTTCAGTAACGTAAATGGCGAAAGAACCTCCTGGTCAATCATGTCTAATCTGTATTCACCTCCAAGAGCCCCTTTCTTGTATCTCAGGTTAGAGTCGTACAGCATTTCCTTAGCGTCTTCGTCGTCGAAAAGTTCAACCTCATATTCGTCTTCAATCTGGTTGGTAATATCTATGGAACCTTCATCGTAAACTGAGTCGACAATATCGACAGCATTCTCGATGTCGTCAAAGATGACCTTTACGTTGAGGAAATTCTGGAACTGCTTGATGAATTCCTCGACGGTCCAGTGCGGCAGCGCCTTGGCCATGGCATCTTCGTCAGCACTATTATTGGAGTTGTTGCGCGGCTGTGTTGTAGTCCTTGTAGCATTGGCGATGTAAATAGAGTTTACGAAATCATTGTCCCGGTCGTTTCGTCTCACCGTATATCCGAGATGGCCGAATATCCACTTTGCTACAAACATCAGATTAGGACAAATGCACTGTCTACTGATCTCTATGTAGTACTGGACAGTGTAGCCAGCCGGAAACGTGCCACCCTGAGACAGAACCATCAAGTCATCGCCGTATATCATCAGTTTGTGTTCGTTCCACAATCCTTGATAGCTACCTTCTCCTGGTTTCGACCCGTTTACATCCTTTATCGGGACATAGCAGAACTGTCCTCTCTTGCCAGGGAATGATCCGGCCTTGACGATGGGATACCCCCAGAAACTTTCGTACTGGACGAAGCCTTCGAGTGTGTTGTTCCTGTCCGTGTACTCGTAGTGCAGCCTGTCGATATACATCTTCTCAGCCTTTGTCCAGAACTTCACATGACTTCTGCCTGAGAGCATCTGCAGTTTGACTTCCTTATCATTGATGTTGGTAATCTTGGCTGTGCCCTTGAACACCATCTTTGAATCCACGAGGATGGTGGCATCGAAGGTGACAAACCTCTTAGCCACCTCGATGCGGTTGATGGAGCCGAACACCTTACGGTTCTCCTCGATGTCGAGCGGAAACGTGACATCGAGCGTGTAACTGCCGGAGTCCTCAAAAAAGGTGTTCTCGATGGTCAGTTTCAGTTTGCTGTCCTCTTTGAGTATGGCTCTTTGTTTATTCAGGAAAACTTCTGTCATGGCTATTTCTTGCTAATAAGTCGTTCATATTTCTTCAGGTTGTGGTATGTCCCGTCGGGGCCGTCTATCACGGAATATGCCGGAATGCCTTCCTCAATCCTGCGGATAAGCATCTCTGTGGCCTCCCGATGAGCGTCCAAAGCGTCGCGCAGTTCCTCGCTGTCGTTCTGCACGTTCACGATGGGAGCCGCCACATTGACGGCAGCAGGGCCACCCATCACGTTGGTCACGTCTTCTGCCCGGAGAGAGCCGACACGGTTGTTGCGCTGCGCCTGATCGAGCAGCGTGAACACTGGCATGAGTTGTCGGTTGTTCACTGCCTGGTGGTTGGCTACGAACTCCCCTTCATGTACCACGCCGGCCTCTTTCCTATATTGTGATCCGCCGGTGAAGCCACCCTCGTAATATCCGAGGGCCTCTGCCTCATGCTGCTTCTTGATGGTGGCTATCTGCAACGCACCGGCAGCGAGCGCAATAGCCGCCGAGATAGGAGCCAGTACCAGGTTGGCAGGATAAGGAGCACCTGCCATCGTGCTGCTGTAGGCACTGATGGCACCGAGTGCACTCTGGGCAATAGCCTGAGCCAACTCAATCTTCATGGCTTTCTCGTTGGCAGCGGTCTTTGCCTTGGCTATTTCCTTGTCACGCTCTTTCTCCAGCTTGGCACGTTTCTTTGAGTTGTTCCCTGCAGCAGCAATCTGCTCCTCGTAGTTCTTGTTGATCCTGGCCACCTCTGCATCGCTGCAGGCCTGAGCATAGGACGATGCGGCAGACATCAGAGAATTGATGGTGCTATAGGCTGCCTGTGAGCCTGCCACGATGGTCTGCATCGTCTGGGCGTCCAACTGCCGCTTGGCCTCCTGGTACTCGCGGTTATTCTCGTAGTCCTCACCATAGAGCAGCTTCAGTTGCTCGTTAATGAGTTTCTGCTGGTTCACGGCCTGCTTCACACTGAAGATGCCGGTGGCAGCATCACTGGGTGCTGCCGTCTGTTCGACTCCTGCTTTCTTTGCTGCCGTGTCGAGGGCAGCAGCGGCCTTCTCCTGAATACTATTGTCGGCAGTCTGGCTGGCCGACAGTTCTGCATACCTTCGCTTGATGTGCTCAACGATAGCGTCATATTCGGCCTGTGTCATGCGTCCTGTCCTGACAAGAGCGCCATAGAAGGTCTCCACGCCTTTCAGTTCTATGTCCTGCAGGCGGTTGAAGTCCATCAGTCCGGCTTCCTGCCGGTACTGGGAAAGCCGCTGCATCCAGCTCTGCTCGAGTTCAAACTGGTGCTGGCGGTTCTTCTGCTGAATCTGCTGCTCAATCTCCAGCCATTCCTTAGAGCCTTTCTGGTACAGGTTCTGCTTCTGTTTCAGATAGGCAATATCACTTCTAAGAAGTGCCTCGTTCAGCGCCTCTTCGTCTCTGATACCCTGCTGAGCATACTGCATCCTGATGTTGTGGTCTCTCAGATATTTATCCTGGAGTAGCCGGTCATCTTTCTGTTTGATGCGCCACTGGTTGTATTCCGACTCGTCGCGTTCCTGCTGCAGGAGAGCTTTCTTGTATTCTTTGGAATCCTCGCCATAGATACGTTTCAGCTGGTCGTAGTAGTTCTGTGTGAGGTTGTGTTTCTTCTCCATGTAGTCGGTGTAGGTTGTGGTGCCTTGGCGGTAAGCCAGCATCTCAAAAGCGAGCTGCTCTTGCAGCGAAGCCTTGGCCGCGTCTGCTTGGTCTTTGAGGTATTTTTTCTTTTCTGCATCCTTTTTTTTCCGTTCCGCTTCTTCCTTTTTCAGTTCAGCTTCAGTTTTGTATCCTCCTGCGGAATTTCCTTCTTCACTTTCACCTCCAGATTTTGTTCTCTTCATCTTGCTTAGTTCGGCAGAAGTGGTTGTTATCTCATCATTAAGCTCTGTTATATCGCCCTCTGTCTGCTGAAGTTGTTTGTGGACGTCATCCAACTGTCCTTTGACACTGTTCACTCTTGCTTGGGCATTTTTTGTCGCCAAGTCCATGCCCTTGGAAAGGTTCCTCATACCTGAAGTGCCTAACCTGTTTGCCTGCGTCGAAGCAGAGAACTGAGCTGCGGCAAGGCTAAGGTTTGCATCACCAAGTTCTTGGTTGAGATTCTTTTCCTGTCGTTTCAAACTACGTTTTTTTCTATAAGCCTCTTCCAGTTCCTCCTGGGCAGCTTTCATCTTGATACTTTTCTCTAATTGAGAAAGGTAGTCTGTCAGTGCTTCTGTATTGTCATTGATGAGTCCTTTTTCTTTATCAAGGTCAGCCAGATAGTCAGGTACAATCTCCTTCAAAGCGTCGAGGGCTTCTTTCCTCTTGTCGTATGATAGGCTGTTGTTGTGTACCTGATTGTTCAGCATTTCTATTTTGCTTCTCTCTGTATCGTATTCTTCCGTAGCTTTCTTGTGGGCTTTTACGAGCGCTGTCACTTCTTTTGTGTTCTGCGCTGTGCGCGACGCGGCTTCCACCAGGAGTGCGACGAATGCCGTAATAGCCGTGATTCCAATTCCCCATGGGTTGGCTTTGATAGCCGTACCTATGGATTTTATGGACTGTGCTACCCGGCTGTTCCAAAGAACCTCCTTTTTTGCAAGCCCTATACCATAAAGCCGCTTGGCATTGAGTATGGCGATTTCTGCCGAAAGGGCGACAATCAGAATTTTATGCCTCGACACGAAATTCATCAGTGCATTCAGTCCTTTAATAAGCAGTGAGGTGCTGCTGATGGTGTATTTCACTATCGGGAGCAACTTTTCTCCCAGCTCTATTGACAAGTCCAAGAATCGCTTCTTAGCCTTGTCAATGCCAGCCTGCACGGTATTGTTCTGAATGCCGAACTCTTTGATGACACTCGTGCCCTCAGCATATGCGTCATTGGCAATGCGTTGTCTGTCGCGCACATCATCTATTTTATCGGCGAGTGTAGACAGCACACCGACAGCGCGAGCTCCGTCGAGTCCCATGTCGTCAAGCATTTTCATCATTGTCTGTGAATCCTGCCTACGCAAGTTTTCTGCCAGCGTCAAGACGGCCTGGTTAGCGTCGTTCTTAATGAGATCTGAAAATTCTTTAATGTCTTTTCCCGCTATTTTCGCGAACTTAGCCGTGTCAGTCTGCATCTTGGTAAGCATGTTACCGAAGGCAGTGCTGGCCATCTCATCGCGAAGAAGGTTCTCGTCCATCACGGCACCGAATCCCATGATCTGCGCCTGCGTAAGCCCCAGCTGCTTGCCGAATCCAGCCACCCGAGCCGTGAAATCGACCAGATAACCAGCCTGAGCACTGCTGTTCTGTGCCAGCTCGTTGATGGCAGAACCAGTGGCCAGCATGGCACCGCGCAATCCCATACGCTCGTCCTCGCCGAAAGCCATGGCCAGTTTGCCTATCTGGTCGACGGCGCCGTCACCGAGATCGTCACCAAGCGCCACGTCAATCTTGTCCGCCGCATCGACGAATTCCTCAACAGCCTCCGTCGATGTGATACCCAGACGACCCGCAGCGCCTGCCAGTTGGTTCAGCTGTTCACGGCTTGTACGCGTGTCCATTTTCTTGAAGTCCTCGTTCATGCGCTCCACTTCCCCCATGGACTGCCCCGTGTATTTGCGCACGTTTGCCATCTCCTGCTCCATTTCCGCGTAGTCAGAGGTCACCTTTCGGATGGTCATCGAGAGGCCTGTTGCCGCCCCGATGATTTGTGTCAGCGCTCCCCAGTTCTTGTTGAGGAAGTTTGTGGCTTTTTCCCATAGCGAGAGTTTCCTCGGCATGTCCGTGACAGCCTGCTCATATTCCTTCATCTCGCGTTTGACGGCCTTGACGCGTTCGGCCAGTGCAGCCCACTCTTCAGAATTCTTTTCAATAGTCCCGTCCCGCATCAGTTTGTTAAGGGCACGCACTTCCTGCTGCATGTCTTTGTATGTCTTCCCTGAAAGGCTTTGCATGGCAGCGTTGAGTCCCATGACGTGTTTCTCTTCCTGCCGGTACAGTTTGTTCTTCAGGTCAATCTCCTTCTGAAGCTGTTGTGCTCTTTTCTTGCCTTCGGTAGTGTTCTCGGCCAGGGCCTTTCTCTGCTCTTTCTTCAAGTCATCCACGTCCTTCTTTAGCTCGTTCAGCCGACTCTTTGCCTGTTGCGAGTTGATTTCAATGGTCGCAGTAAACTTCTCTTCACGTGATGCCATAATTAAAGCGGTATATTTGTTTTTTATGCAAATATACCGCCTTGGTATTTTTCACGAAAATACACTCAGTTACCGCTCATCGTTCCTATAGCGACCACGATGAACCAAATAATGAGTATCCAAATCAGTATTATAAACATGCCAATACTCCTTTCTTTTTAAAAACTCCCCCGATGCTCCCGCACAGGGGGGATTGAAATGATCTTAATATTATTGAAAACATTGCCGGTACCACCTAACGGAAGGATGCGGCACTTAGTTCCTTAGTGATATTACCCATACATTCAGCCAGACGGCTGTAGGTCTTTTCTCCGGCATTCTTGATGCCTCTAGTATACTGTCGCATCAAAGAAGGATTGATGCCTGCACGTTTTGCTATCTCTGTCACGTTCAGGAAAGAGAAATATTCGAAGAACGATTGAAGGTCGTACTGGTAACAAAACTCCACTTCGTAAGGTTTCCCGCCATTTTCAACGAAGTCTGCCTTTGCATCTTCCAAGCATAGCATCAAGTCGTCTTTTGCATCCTTTACGGTACTACCTGCTCCATTCAGACCTCCACCGTACACGTCTTGCTCAGTATGACACCAGAAGGTGCCGTCTTCAGCCTGCGCGATTGTTACAATTACCTTTTTCATATCATCGACATTTTTTTTAGATTCTCGATAAAAAGAGACCTCTCTCATGTGAAACGGCACCTTGGTCTTTTTAAAGTGGCCGGGGTTATTCCCCGACCAACTTTTTCAAGATTTTCTGCGCAAGTCCCTTATGAACTTCTGCAGCGTGCCTCGGCACCCATTCGAATTCGCCTGTCTTGCGGTTCCTCCATTTGTCGTGCCGACCTCCGTGTTTTTCCAAGAAACAGTCGTTGTCTCTCAGGATGTTTAATAACTCGGATGTTTTCATAATGTTTAAGATCTCTTTGTCCTTATTGGACGATGCAAAAGTAACAAAAAAGTTATAAACGGCCAAATTTTTAAGTAACTTTTTTGTTATATAGTTGCATTTTTAACATTTAAAGGGGCTGAAACCTTAGTTTCAACCCCTCTTGCACAGGACTATGAGTATTCTGGTTACAACAAAAGAAACTGTGGCGATCAATATCCAAATCAGTATGCTGCCAAACCGCATCTTTGTCTGCTGCCAGGCATTGGGAGGTTTCTGCACCTCCTTGATTACGGTGATGGTATCGTGCTGGATGAACGAGTCAATGCGCACTCGTTCGCGCCAGCGGTCACGATAGACGATGTTGAACTTCTCCACCATCACGGTGTCGCCTTTGAGCGAAACCATGATGCTGTCATGCACATAGACAGAGTCGCGCATCGTGAGTGTGTCACGCTGATGGGCGACCAC
The DNA here is from genome assembly GCF_022024015.1 of Prevotella sp. E9-3. Lineage (NCBI taxonomy): Bacteria > Pseudomonadati > Bacteroidota > Bacteroidia > Bacteroidales > Prevotellaceae > Prevotella > Prevotella sp. E9-3. The sequence continues at coordinate 568,696 of NZ_CP091786.1, read as the reverse complement.
CTCTCTCACTTTCGGCACCTCTATATAGCGTGTAGTGGTGCAGGAAGACAGCATTAGGAAGATTATCATCCATGCCACCCAGAAAGTGATGATTTGCCATTGTTTCATAAGCTCTCAATGTATTTGATGATACCTTCAATATGCAGCCGCTCTATGACGTGACGGCCTTCATCGCTCAGCAGGAAGTCCACGTCGTCCAGATTGTCCTGGAAGAGATTCTCTGTCAGGACAGCCGGGCACTGCGTGTTGTTCAGCACGTAGAGGTTCTGTGGCCAGAACTTCTGCTGTGCCATGGGCTGTCGCATCCTGAGGCCGTGCGCCTTGGCAGCGTCAAAGAGGCAGTTGGCAAGCCGCTTGCTCTGTATGGAAGCATTCGTCGAGACGCGCACGCTCCACCCGTTGGGGTCGTGCCATTTCCCGTCATCGCCCGAAGCATCGACATGAATGCTGACATAGACAACGTTCTTCGCTCCCTCCTGTCTGCACACCTCATTGACGAAGTTCACGCGCAGCGCCAGCTCGCGCTGCCGCTCCACCTTCGGACTCTGCGACTGCATGTTGCGTGGCAGGTCTAGTGGTTCGAAGTCAATCATGACGTGGTAGCCCATCGCCTGCAGCTTTACCGCTATCTCCTTTACGATCTCTCGGCCATAGATGCACTCGTGCAGCCTGCCGTCGGGCGACTGTTTGACGGCCTCACGCAGACGGTGTGGTGTGCCTAAGATGGTGACCACGCTATTCTTGTCCATCTCTCCCCCTCCTTTCCTCGTCTTTTATCCTGGAGAGTTCATTGCGGATTTCCGTCTTGAAATCCCCCATTTTGTTGACGATGTAGATGCCGAACCCGAAGATGCCCAGCGCAGCCGAAAGAGCCTCGCCGATGTAGGTCAGCGGTCCGGCACCGATGTCCCTGGTGAGCAGGAACGAGAGGAAGGCCAGCGTGACGGCACTCGCTATCAGTACGATGGCCGACACATAGTGAATCCAGTCCTTTGTATTCTGTTTCATAATGCGTAACTTTGAAGTTTTCAGCAAAGGTACGCACAGGAGCGCAGGTGTGAAAATACAGAAGCCCCGGCCGATTCGTCGACCGAGGCTTATATTTTAGGCAGGTTTGAATCTGCTTAGTTACGTGCTGCTATCCACATCTTGGCAGTCTGCACGGCATACTGGCACCAGGCGTTGTACTGTTCGTACTCCTGCGGTGCCTCTTCGTAATCGCCATTGAGGGCATGGCGCTGGATAGCCAGTTCCTGACTCTCCGTATAGCGCGTGCGGATGATGGCGTTGGCAATCTCGCCGTAGTCATCCTGACGGCAGCACTCCATGACGGTGCCGCCGTCGGTCTCGCTGCCGGTATAGGCGTAGGCTTTGGGCCACGGCTCCGGCTCCTCGTCATCCTCACTGCCAGTGTTGTCACTGGGGATGTAGTTCTCCAGTTCCTCTTCATTGAGGTAACCGATGATGTGCGTTTCATCGTATCTCTGATACGTGCGACGCTCCTGATAGACTGTTCTGTTCATATTATGTGAATTTTACGAATGTCTGACCGTTCTTCGCCTTGTACTGCTGAACGACAGTAGGACATGGAAGGTCTTCAATCGTAAAATCATTGATGGCCTGGTCGATGAGAATCTTCGACCCTGTAAAGCTGTAGAACTCGGCATCCTCCGTTGTAGGATTGCCTTCATCGTCTTTCTTCTTCTCGAAGGTGTATATCTCCTCACCACCTACCTCAGAAGTCCTGAGTATGCGCTTGAAGCGTATCGCCAGGGCTTTGTTCGGTTTGCTTTTCTCTACCATCTGCTGTCCACCCTCCGAGTTCTCCACCTGTACTAAAACGGTGTCTTTGTCGATTTTGGAGTCCATTACCTTGTAGTCAATTAGCAAAATTTTAATTTTACCCCCCCCCCATTTTCACTTATGTTAACAATGGAAGAGAATTTGACTTTCTGGTTGCCGGTCATGCCTGGGAACGGTGGTCTGACACGGCGGTTCTTGATGATCTTACCAAGGGATTTTTCCATACCTAATGTCTTAAATAAATGAATACTGTTTGCGTGTTTCACATATCCGAAGCGAGAAGCCAGTTTCACCCTTATCTGCTCTTCGTCAAAGCCCTTCTTCCTCAGTCGGCACACCCTTTTTGCCAATTCTTTCTTGTTGCGCTTGCTGGTAGACACCTTCTCGTGGAAGAAAACGTTTCCACATATGCGGATGCCCTCCCATCCTTGCCTCACGTTATAGTCTCTGTTGACTGTCACGTGCCAGTCGCGAGACAGGTGCATGATGGCCAGTTCGAGTATGATGTGCAAAGCTGTTTTATCGGCATGTATGAAAAGGATATTATCGACGAACCGGAAGTAATGTCTCACCCCGTCTTCAACATAATTCTGGAATTTTCGTGATAGGTAGCCTGGCCCTAGACAGAGTTCTTTGTAATCAGCTTCCGTTGCCGTACAAATTCTGTCTGTAACATATCTTTGGGTCCAGTACGCCAGCTTGTCGGGATCTTTCCCAATGTCAAAAAAACGCATGGCCAGACGGTCGAAACGCGCCAGATAAATCTGTCCGAAGAGCTGTGCTATTTTGATGCCAAGCGGGATTCCCTGGATATAGCTGTCAACCACCTTATAACAAAAAGTAAGCAGTTTGCCAGGTTTTATCAACCTTGCAAGTTCTTCTTTCAGGATGGCGTGGTCCATCAAGGGAAAATAGTGGTGCGCATCGATGGGAACAAAGTACCTCATTTCTTCCTGCGTATGAGCGTACAAATCATTACGAAGGAATCTAAACAGGCCGTGTGTCCCCAATCCAGGCTTTACTGCTGGAGCTCTCCACGTCGAGTAGTCATAGATGGCTTTCTCGTATGGCAGTATTGTCGCACTCTCGAGCACGTGGTCTTCGATGGGAGCCTTAGCCAGTTGCCTTTGTTTCCTCTCAAAGATGATCTTCTTCTTGTAGCCTTTCGGCTGCCAGGATTCATCGGCAATCTGTTTCACAATCTCTTCGAGGTTGTGCTGCAGGTCGGCATCGAAGGCCTGAACGTAGTCACGGGAATGCTTCTGGTCGGAGTAATTGTCGTAGGCCTTGTAAGCATTGGCCAATGACTCATTCTCCCCATTGTCGCGTATTCTACGCATAGGACGGGTTCTTTGCGGTTACAAAATAAGGTGTCTTGGCGGGATCTTGGCGGTGTCTTGTGTGTTTCTGGTGGGAGTCTGCAAATACCTCCCGACAGGTATGTCGCTCGCCCATGGGGCTACGAGGCTCGCTATCATCTCAGCTATGTTCGACCATTGGGTCCGGCTCACTCCCTTATACAGGATATTCGGCTTTGTTGAGGAACGCGGCCCAGTTCGCATTGGCATCCGAGGGGGCATTGTTACCATTGAGGTACAACGAGCCCGCATTGTCAGCATTGTTAGCATTGCCCAGCAATTTGGCACCACGCAAACCGCGCTTGAGAGTTCTACCGGCTTTCGCTTTGGAAAGCGAGTGCAAAGGTACTACATTTATTTTGTTTCAGCAAGTCAAAGAGCGAATTTAATCATTAATTTAATAATTATTGCCTGTTTTTTTTAATCGACCGGCTTCGCGGTATCGACCGCCCTATCGGGCGGGGGCGCTATCGCGCTGGTGTTCTTTGCGCTCCGCGCTTGCTGCGCCCCCTTTGCCTGCTCAGTTTTCCACGCACCACACTGGTTGCGTCGTGAACGCCTCTGCGTATTCGCAGAGGAACGCGGCCCAGTCCGCAGTGGCACCCGAGGGGGCATGGCTACCACCGAGGTACAACGAGCCCGCATTGCCAGCACTGCTAGCATCGCCCAGCAATACGGCACCACGCAAACCGCTTGTGGCGGCTGGATTGTAATAGCCGTCGCAGTAGAATGTGCTGGAGCTGCCGCCCAGCTCTTCCTTCGGGAAGAATGCCAGGTTCTTCAGCGTGTATTCCTTCGCGTGCAGCCATCCGGCAGATGAAGCGACCGGCCCTTTGCCAATCTGTGTCAGACCTGCGACGCTTGAAAGGTTCATCTGTGAGCCGTCAATGTTGTCGCTTACATAGAGCGTCTGCGATTTGTCCGGATTGCACTGAAGCAACATGTTCTCGCTCATTGCTGTGAGATACTTGTAATCATTCTTCAGTCCGTAGAATGAAGGAATGTTGCCAATGGTCTTCTGTGTTCCATTGTCGTTGATTGTTGTGCTGAGGATGCCAGTGAAGTCGCCCTGGTCAATGCCAACGTTCAATTTGACGTAGGGGTAATACTTCCACGCGCTTTCCCAAGCAGTAGGCATATCGATGCCTGATCCTGTACCACCCTGTCGCAGTCCGTTAGCATCCAGCGTGTCATTGAACGCAGCCTGAATGTTGCGGTTGCCGAAGATGATGCGCTTTAGGGCAGCGGTTATATACTGCATGACGCGCTCGTTGGCAAACCACAGCGTGCCGTTCTTACGCGCTGCCGTGCGGAAGGCAGTGATGGCCATGTTCGTGGCCGGCATGCACAACTGCGAGTTGAAGGCAGCATCGAGCGAAGCGTCGTTGTTGCCGCCGCGGAACTGCGCCGTCTCGTTGACTACGCTCATCAGTTTGGAGTTGGTGCGGTCCATGGCAGCATAGCCGGCACAGGAACGGCTACCGATAGGAATGTAGTAGTTCCAGAAGCCCGGACGCGGGCCACCGAGCGACACCGTCTCGTAGAAATAGTGGTCGTCGTCATAGACCTGGTAGTAGAACGGCACGTTCCAGCCCCATTGGTAGTGTCCGGCACCACCCGTGAGGTCGGCAGCACCACCGCTCTCGAGCAGGTTGTGGTTCGTTGGTGACAGTTTCGTGCGCTGGTGGGCATCTGTAACGAGGTAGCCACCCAGTCCCAGTTGCTTGGCCAGAGTCTGTCCCAGGTCGAAGTCACCGACGGGTGAGCCGACGGGCGACGAGTTACCCTTAGCCCACTTGCGGCCGAACCATGGGAGGTTGCCGCTGATTTGCGACACGGCAATCAGGCCGGTCTTCCCAGCCTTTGTGTCATAGCCCACGACATAGGTGTTCGCACCTACGTTCAGGCCTTCAAGATCTTTCATTTTTGTCTTTTCCATAATTGCAATATATTGGAGTTAAACATCAAATCAGCAGTCGCCCATCCGGAAGCAGTTGGTACTGGTCTGCGGTACTCGACACCGAGGCCCTGATACCCAGCAATCCCCGCTGTCCTACCACCACCCATCTGACTTCGCTGTTCGGACCGTAGGCCTTAATGGCCTGAATCGTCAGCACGGCAAGGCTCTCTGTGGAATGGAATACGGTTACCGACATACCGTTCTCCTGCACGGATGTCGTGCCTGTGTAGTAAGCCGTATATATGCCACTGCTACAGGTAAGAATACCACCAGCCCTGAAAAGGATAGTCAATGTCAGACCCTCGTATTCCGTTGGATCCGGCAGATATACTGCCGTATTCCCAGGAATGACATAGGCATTGCCGGGACTGCTCTCAAGGTCGATCATCTGTACTCCGTTCTCCGTCTTCAGTAACCCTATGATGGTATAGATAGCACGCACCTTCAGTACACCCCTCACCACAGCCTCGTTCATGTAGCCCTTGCCGTTGAGCAGGTTTACGGCCCAGTTTGGACAGAAGTGTCCTGCTACCATCCCTTCCGGGTCTGATGCATCGAACAGCCGGTAGTTGTTAGATACTCCACCGTTGAGCGTACCATATTGCGACATCATCCAGTCGCCGTTCATGATGGCAGCCCCCAGTTTGGCGAAGGCTGCAAAGAGCGCTTCCATAAACACCACCTGAAAGCGGTCTGCCTTTTTCCATTCTGTGCTGCCTGCCGTCGGTTCCACTCCGTCAACAATAGTATTGGGTGTTGCGATGTACCAGTATTCGCCGTTGTGTTCCACTACTGGAATCACATCGTCTGTTCTCTCGTAGGCCACAGTGCTGTCCCAGGACCCCTGCGGCATCCACCACGGCCCTGTCTTACCAGTGCCACCAGGTGTGCCGTGTTTCACCACCTTCAGAGCAGGGTAAGTCTTTAGTACTGTCGGTGTGGTGCTGCCCCAAGTTGCCGAGCAGACCAGACGAAGTTCCAGCTTGCTCACCGTCAACCTTACAGCGGCAGCAGCAACCGTTCCAATCGATGCCATATACCATTGGCCATCATCCCTGCGGTACTGAATCCAGTGGTACAGCCCATCCGTCTGTGTGCTGCCAAGAGGCAGTAAAGCCCTTTGCTTGCCGACACTTCTGTAAACTTCAGTCGTGATGGCGCCCGTCTGGACGTTGCCGTTGTAGTCAGCGATCAGTATGTTCTCGCTGGGAACGATTTCGTAGGACACCCCGTCGTCACCTGGAATAGAATCGCCATCTGCACCTTTTCTCTTGTCTTGGACAGGAATGGATTTGATCACACTATACCGCTTTTCTTGATATGTCGATGTCATCCTCACCTTTATCTCGCCCACATACGAATAAGCAGGTGTTGCGGCTTGGACAATCACGGCAATAGTGCCCTTGTAGAAAAAGGCATTGACACCTGACGGTGCAGAAACAATAATAGTTTCGCCCTTGCCAATATCCACTCCGTTGAGCATCATCGTTGCATCAACATTCCATGTTTGGTCAACAGTACAGACCCCGTGTTCATCAGCTTCCACCCAGATGACAGGCGGTGAGAATACTGCCGACGCTTCCGAAAGGCCGTCTTCTGGAGCGGGCAGCAGGTTCTTTATCTTTGAAAGGAACATTTCTTACGGTCTGCTTGCTTGTATGCGTGTGGCGATGCCGCCATACTGCGTCAGTGTTGAATGGTTGATACCAGTCTGGTTGATGCCGGTAATTACCTCGCCTGTTCTCTGTGACACCAAAGTGTAGGTGAACGTCCACCCTTCAGAGGTGGTCACGTCCTCATCTTCCTCACCCACGCCGTTATGGCGTTTGTACACCTTCGGGTTGAAGGTCACGACCTCCCCCGGTTTCACCGTGTCACCGGCAATCGAGCATCCGTCGACGATGTAGTAAGGGTCATGCTCGTCGGTGGGGTTCATCGTGGCATAGTACGTCTTGCCGAGATAGACTGCCTTGGCGCGGAACAGTTCCGAGCCGTCCACGGCAGCCTGGTAGAGCGTGAGGCTGTTGCCGTTGATGACCGTCACGCCTGTCTGGTTGGCTACAGCCTCCCAGCCGTTGGCACCGAAATGCTCAAAGGTAATCACGGCATCATTAATGGATGCACCTGTTGACATCATCTGGAGCATGGCCGTGTAGGTCAGCGACTCCTGGTCATCTGAGATTACCTCGTCGCCGGAACCGTCGGCACCGGTCACCGACATCAGCAGCTGGTAGGCATTGCCGACTACCGGCTGTACAGGGATCATCTGCTCGCAGACAAACGGTTTGCCTGCATACGTTCCCTGATAGTAGATATAGATATCGGTAGTGATGTCGTTCTGAGGTGTTACCAGGTTGGCTTTTATCTTCAGTCCGGGGAAATTCTTGCCGTTCATAGTCACTTCAGTTAGCTCGAAACGATCGGCAAAGGCAGCCTTCACCGTACCATCAGCATCGAGGATGCCGTTGTTGTCGGCGATATTGTTGAAGTACCACTGGCCACCGGCAGCAGGTACGACCACCGCACCTGCCTTGCCGGAGTACGGCTGTGGGAAGAGCGTTGCCGGGAAACTGCCGAAGTTGGTATTCGACACGACTCTCGTCTGAGCGTCGTAGAACTGCTGCAGGCCGTGGCCTGTGGCTATCTGCACACCCATTCTCGGTGTGATGGTGTCGCCGTCCTCATAGGCGTACAGGGTCTTGATTTTCGATACGTTATTATTCATTTCTTCAGTGTTTTAATAAAATCCAACGCTTCTTTTTCATTCACGGGGATAGCCCGCTCCAGGAAGTCTGCCGTGGCACAGGCGAAGTCGCCTGAATGCACCAGGTATCCGTCTTTCTCCGTTCCCTGCCGGAACCCCGTCACGCCCAGACGCAGCGCATCGTCGTGACTCACCACATAATACTGTATTGCTTTCATACCTCTCTTGATTTTGTAGGAATCTGAATGAATATCACGGTGCCATCGTCCATCGTCACCGGCTTGCCGCTGTCATCGCAGAGCGCACGGTAGGCACTCAGTTCGCGGCAGAGGATACCCGCCTGCGGCTGTCCGCTCTGCAGGCCTCCTTTGTTGACGATGGCTTCCTCCCCGTAGCCAATGCTCTCGAACTCGCCGTCGCCGGAGGCAAAGAAGAGTTCCATATCGAAGTACTTGCAGGGGTTGCTGATGATGCCTCTGGCATTGGCCACCCATGCGTTGAGCACCACCGTTGCCGTGTCATGGAAGATGTACTTGCCACGCAGGAACTCCACGTCGTAGTCGAACTGTCCGTACCACCGCTTCAGGCGAGTTACGAAATACTTGGCCGTATTGGCATTGCCGTAGGCGATGGCCTTCACCCTCAGCGTCACATCCTGAATAAATTCTTGGTCAACGATGATCTCTTTCGTCTGCTCACCGTTCACCAGCCAGGCCTGCTCACTGAAGTCCTCGCTGAAGGCTCTGGTCGTGGGGTTCCACCACTGCCACTGGTACGAGGCCCTGGCATCGGGAATGTCATCGGGACCGTTCTTCAGCTGCACGGGAATGCCGAACTGCCCCCAGTGGCGCATCGGCACCAGGCGCACCATGCCGCGCCACCTGCCGGCATCGAGGGTAATGTTCAAGTCGGTCTGTGTCTCCGTCACGCAGTCTTTCTCCCAGTCGAACTTTAACACCTCGTTGCGTCGTTTGTCTACGTATTCACCGTGGAAGGCAATTTTCACTACTTCCTGAGGCAGGGTGTTACGGTAGAGTGTCAGCTTTTTGGTCACGGCATTAACATCATAGTAGGTGGTGCTGCCCGATGTGGCAGGCAGTATGGAAATGATACCACCGGCTATATGCTTCAGCGTCCATGTCACGTTGACCATCTGTGTTACATAGTCGGCAGTGGCCACCGTGCCGTCGGGGTCGCTGATGATCAACTGCGGCTGCAGCACGAAGGGAGTCAGCCGTCTGTCCGGAATGAACGACTGCGACGACGCATCGTATTTCTGCAGCAGCGAGCCGCCCATCTCCACAATCTGGAAGATGAAACTCAGTGGTGCATGCACCACGCGGCCTTGATTTTGTTTTATCCTCATATCTCAATATTACATTAGAATCGAATACATGGCACTGAAGGTGTCGTTCTGCTCAGGCAGAAAGACATCGCATCGGAAGCTCACCTGAGCACCTGCCTCCCACGCTCCGGGATAGTCCACCGTCGAGTCGAGCGGTAGCGTGAAGCCCAAGGTGCCCTGCGCGTGGGTGATGTTCCATGCCGTGTCGCCCTCGCTGTCCGGGCTGATGCGCTGCCAACTGATATTGTCCCAGCCTATCTCCGTGTCGCTGATCTGCATCTCCGCATTCCATAGCGAAGCGATGAGCGTTGTCTGCCACGCCTTCCCTGCCGGGAATTGGTCGCCCGCCGTGCTCACTATCTCCAGCGACATATTCTTGCCGCCCAGCAGGCATGCCCAGTCGGGATTGTTGTAGCGTGGCTCCCTGCCCACGGTGGGATTCTCTACCGCTGCCTGCCACAGACAGCCGCCCCACCACACACGGTCGGCAAAGAAGCCTTGTGCCTCTTCATCGTAGCCGTAGAGATACTGCGTCGTGGCATCCCACTGTCCACGGTCGCGGGCCGTATATTGTGGATTGCCTTGGTAGTCCACGCGGATGATGTCCTGGACTATCAGACCACGGGCATAGATATACGGCTGCCTTTTGTTGATGGGCAGGTTCCTCAGACAGTCGAGGTCGGGTGGCAGGCCGACGAAGGCCGAGTAGTTGCCATCGTCAAGGATAGGCTTTGTCACGCCCTGGAGGAACAGGAACCGCCCGTCCTCCGACGAGATGAAGAACACCTGCTGGCGGTCGGGGTCTATCTGGTTGCCCCAGCGTATCATCCTTGCCGTGGCCTCCGGCGCATAGTTCACGCCGCCCGGCACGTCCTCGTTGTCGTAGAGTGTCACGTCTACGGTGTTGGCATCGAGGTCCACGCTGTCCACGCGCATCCATGAAGTCTTGTAGGTACGTGCCGTGTCGAGGTTGTTCATCGCGCAGCGCAGCACGTCGTAGGTGTGGAATGTCACCCGGTCGTTGTCATACATCTTGCGCAGGGTCAGTCGGAACTGCCGGTTGCCCAGGAACTCCACGTTCTCGATGATGCCACGGTCGGTAAAATAGGTGTCGCCCTCTAATACGTTCTGATGATTAAAGACCAGTTCGTTGAAGACAGCACTGCCCAGCACGTTGATGCTGCTGCAGGTGATGCTGCCGTCGGGGTTGAGTCTTATCTGTCCGCTCTCGCCGATGACGGCCCCTGCCAGCAGGTGCAGCAGGAAGGCGGTGCGGTCTTCCTGATCCTTGCGAATGAAGGGGATGTCGGGCGACATCAGGTAGCGCAGCAGCATGAGGAAGGCCGTGCCCACACGGGTTGCCGTGTTGGCGTGGGTTATATGCTCGTCGCGTATACCCTCGAAGAACCGTTCCATATAGTCTGTCGTGTATGCCATGCTGCCGTTTTTATGCAAATTTATCCTGTCGGGAAGGAAGTTGAAAATACCTGTCAGAAGTTGGCCAGCACATAACTCATGTCGCGTCCATTGCGGTCTTTCAGACCACCGTTGCTGCCGTTGCTGAAGATAGACTCAATGACGTTGGAGAGGTTACCCATGAACATCTCGCCATAGACGTTGCGTTCCATCTCTGCCAGCACATACATGGAGCGCAGGTATTTCCTGAGGAACCAGTTGCGTTTTTTACTGAGCGGTTTGCCGCCGGCCACGCGACCGCCCCATGCCGGGCCCACTTTCTTGGGTTTGTCAAGTCCGTGTTCGATGCGGTACGACTGTGATAAGAACGGCAGGTCGCCGGGATTGCCAGGCGTGTAGCCCCGCCCGGTACCACGGGCCACGTAGATGCCGTATAGGGCGAACTCGTGGACCATCTCCTTCTGGTCGGTATTTCTTATTACATTGCCTGTCAGCGAGCGCATCAAGTTTCCTGTGTCGATGATACCCAATCGCACAATGTTCTCCGTCCAAATGGTCACCATCATGTCGCTCCATTCATCCTCCCATTTCCGAAGCTCCTCCTCGGTCTGGGGCATGTTAGCTCCATTGATCCTCTTCATACTGTAAATCTACCGGTTCGTGAACATAAAGCGTGAAGTGTAGTCCGGCCATGCCAGAGAGGTAGTAGCGGCCCAGCTCCTGGTTGGGGATGGCGTGGGTGTCGAAGTACATCTGCTTCTCGTCGTAGAGATACTTGTCGCGCAGGATTCGCGACACGAACTGCAGGAACAGCTCGCGGCACAGCTCCAACTCCTGCTGTCGGGCCTGCATGTTGCCATACTCGTAGGCCGAGAGGATGAACACGGTGTAGGCCCTGCGTTTCGTGAAGCCGTAGGCACCGTCGGCACTGGCCAGGTTGCCGCTGTTCGTGTCGGTGATGGCCACGAAGCGGTCGTTGTCGCGGTACTCTTCCATCAGTCCCTCCAGGTTGTCTGTATTGCTGATGGTCACCGGCACGAAGCCCTTTTCCTTGGCCAGCTTGTTACGCTCAGTCATCGCATAGAAATAGGCGATGGCGTCAAAACTGTTATTTTCCATACTTACGTTTTATTTCTTCTGCCTCCTTGGCCAGAGCGTCCAGTTCTGCCATGGCAGTCCAGGTGTCTGTTTCTTCCAGGATATACTTCTGTTTGGTCACGTCGCCCTTGGTCAGCAGGCGTATCTGTGCCCTCGTGGCCTCGATGAGCGACTCTTGCGTTACCGGCTCCTGCTCGCCGGAGGCAGGCTTCAGGAAGTTAGGGAACATGCGCCCCAACAGCTGTTTCGCGGCATTGAACCAGAGGAAAGCACCCAGAAGTTCTTCCTCGCCAAATGTGGGGCCATCGCTCCCATAAGGAACGAGGTAGAGGATTCTCGCCAGTTCCGAGAGGCTATTTTCCTGTTTCGACTGCAGGTAAGACTGGAAATTGTTCTCTGCCTCCAGGTACTTGCCGAAAGGCAGCTCCTGCAGCTCGAAGTCCACGGCCTTGTATCCTCCCACCTGCTCAATGCGCACATTCATCTGCTCCGTGTCGGCAATCCACTCCACCGACTCCAGCAGCGACGGCAGCAGTTCCGGGTCGAGCAGGAACGCGTCGCCCGACTTCCGCTGCCGGCACAGCCATCCCTGGTCGGTGCGGCGCACCACCTCGAAGCCGCAGAAATGTACGAAGGCAGCCATTTTTGCGCGGTCCATTCCGTCGGTACGGTCGTTATACAGCCACAGCAGGCGCAGCACATAGCGCAGCTGCTCCTGAGTCAGTTCCTTCCACCCCTTGGGTACAGTGAAGCGCATCTCCTTACATAAAGAAGAATGTAGGATCTTCTCTTTTGTTCTGGTATCTTTCTGCATGGCGTCGGGCATAGAGTGTAGAGCCGGTATAGGTGGGGTAGCTGTCGCGGTAGCTTTCTAATTGGTGTACTACCTGGCGCAGCAGCACTTCGTTGGGTATGCCGCCGTTGAGGTCGTACATGCTGATGAAGTCGGCCATGAATGTTATGCATTTCTGTGCGACGATGATATCAGCATTCCCCATGGTGGCCGTGCGCAGTTTCACGAGCAGCTCATCCATGTATTCGTCGCTGATTTCATTCCGGAGCAATGCACTGGCTGTAGTGGCACGGCCCAATGCCAGTTGCCAGTTGTCCGTTGTCAGCTTCAGCGTTGTCATGTGCTTCAGCTGCTGCGGACGGTAGAAGAGTGTGGCCACACGCATCTGTGCCTGTTCTGTCAGGCCCCAGCCTTCCACCTTCATCAGTCCCTGGATTATCTCGTCTATCAGGTCCAGTTCCTGAAGGCTCAGCTGCTCAACGAGCGCATCGACGCGGCTCTTCGATGCCGGTGCCGTGCTCTCTGTCGAGACGATGCCGAAGCCGGTGGCCGTCAGAACCAGGTCGAGGGAGCGGCAGGTGCGCACGAAGGCATCGACGCACACCAGTGGGACGGCCAGCGTCCTGAGCCACTCGTTGGTGTCGAGTACTCCTTCGCACTGGGGCGATACCAGCGTGCGTATCATCATTGAGTAGGAATCCTTGAACTGCTGTTGCAGCCGGTTGTAGACACTGCTGTTCCTTTCCGGCATCTTGGCAGCAGGAACATACGTCTCAAAGACTTCCTTAGTTATTACCGTCAGTATTTCCATCTTCTTTCTGTCCGTTATTGGTGGTTACTTGTTTGGCATCGGTATTCTGGTCGAGCGTGGTCAGGATGATCATCGGCACGTCCGGATAGACTTTCTCTTCCCAGCCGTTGAAGTAGATGACGGTGTTGTGCACGGTCATCATCATGTCGTGCGGCATGGTCTCGAGGGTCTGCTTCAGGGTGAACAGCTCGCGCTTGTCGCTGCCAGAGTTGTTCATTTGGCTTTTGCCCGGCGTGGCACCTGCCAGGTTCGGGTGCACGTTGTCTGAGTAGGCCAGCACGTTGCTCACCTCGGCCACGTCGTCGTTGTACTCATTGCCGGCCTTGCTGGTATCCACCACGTTCACCTTGATGTTGTGCAGCTCACTCTTTCCGTCCAGCGAGGCGCTGAACTCGCTCCACATCAGCTTGTCACTGTTGGCAGAGCCGCCAAGGTAGTCGCGCAGCTGGGCGACGAACTCGTTCTTCATCGCCTGGAACTCCGGTTTGTTTAGCGAGATGCCCTTTTCACGTGCACGGCTCTCCCAGAAGTTCGTGTTGATCTCCACATGATACCGGATATTCTGCCCATTTTTGATCTTCGCTTTCTTGGCAGCGGTCAGCAGCCCGTAGATGTCATACCAGCCATCACGTAAAACGGCAGAATAATAGGGTATGGGATAGTAGCTGCTGCCCACGGTCGGCATCTTGCAGACGATGGCGAACTTCATGTGTGAGCCTGGCGCTTTCTTGAATTGTCCCAGCGGGTCCTTCTCCTTGCCGGTACGTGCCGACAGGTCACCCAGCGGGTCATACTCGTCGAGCAAGGGGATGGCTTCAACGTGCTCAGGGTTGTCGTTGTCCTTCCAATCGGCAAAGAGCACGTGCTTGATACGTCCCATTTCGTCAGCCTTCTGAAAGCGGATGTGGCAGGCATCCTTATGCACCAGGCGCACGATCTTCGTCCGCTCGCGGTTCAAGATGACCACGCAGACACAGAAGAAATAATATTTCAAGTCAGTCACCTGCTCGGCGAAGAACCGCTTCATGTTGTTGCGCACGAAGAATTTCCTGACCTCTTTGTCGTTAGTCGGGAGCGGGTTCTTCTCGCTGCGTGTGGCCTGGTCGATGTACTCCAGCCCACGGCCATAGCAGGTGAGCACGTTGAAGAACTTGTCCTGGCTCATCACCGAATTCTTCTCTACCTTTTCCTTCAGTACGTATGGCAGCTGATTGTCGGCGCCCCAGGCCACCACCTCGTAGGTATTGCCGTCATCGGCTTTCACGGAGATGGTATCGTCAGCCTCCGGCGACGAGTACACGTCTCCAGACGTTATCGCGCTGGAGGCCACGCTATCCGCACGCGGAATGTCAAAAAAATAGGTCTCTTTCATATATATACTGGATGTCCGTTTATCTCAAAAATCAGTACGTCTCTCACCTTGCGCTTCTGCCCGTTCTTAGGGTTCAGCAGGTCGTGGGTGCCGCGCCGCCACCAGCTGCTCAGCACCTGCCACCCGTCGTAGCGATGCAGCACGCCTTCCTTGGTCAGTGCCACCACCCACACCAGTTCGTGTGTGCGCTGGCACTCGTCGAGGAACAGCTGTGCCTCCTTCAAATGTATGGCCGACTTCACTTTCTTCTGCATATCAGTTGAACGTATGGTCAAAGGTGTTGTCGAAGATGCGCCCGGCACGCCCCGGCTGCATCACGTTGTGTATGCGCTGAGCGTAGGAGTAGGTGAACTCGAAGGCCGGCATGTTGTCATCCTCATTGGTGATCTCGCTCTTCGAGTCGCTCACCACCACCTCGCGGCCACGCTGCCCGTCGACCCACAGGTAGACCTCCTCAGAGCGGAACAGGTCATCGGCCCAGTCGGCCATAGCCTCGTTGAGCCAGCCTGTGTTGGCCGTAAACTGGCGGTCTTCCGTCACGCGGTAGTTCCTGAGGCGGCTTTTTATGCGGGCCGACTTGCGCTCATACTTCGAGGCTTTCTTGTGCGTACCCACGCAGTGAATGAACTCCTCGCACCCGAAGCTGTTGACGAAGAGCAGCGACGGTGCCGGAGGCACCTGGTCTTCGAAGCAGCGGAAGTGCTGCCTACGGCTGCCTGCCTCTACGGTGTAGCCCAGCAGGCGGCCACCGGCGAGACCTATGAGTGCGGCGATGTTGTCGGGCGACACCACGAACTGCGCCAGACTGCCCACCACGCTGCCGGCATTGAGTTCTGCCATCATGGTAGTGAACGCCCCTGCTGCCGTCTCAACCTCAGCCGTCACCGTGACCGTTGACGTGCCATAGGCATAGAGTCGCTCTTCGCGTCCCGGTGCCGTGATCTTCTCTCCGTCGAGGATGGTGAGGAAGTGGTTCTCGATGAACTCACTGGCGGTGGTGCCCACGTCGGCCATAGCATAGAGCACGGTGACGGGCGTGATGCTTGCCGCCCCGGCATCGTCGGTGAAGGTACACTCCAGCGTGACCTGCATGTGCTCCTTGGCGTAGGGCTCCACCAGCGAACTCACGTCGCTGATGACGATGCTGCCGTCGATGCTGGGGTACATCGTCTCTTCTATGACGATCTGGCGGTTGCCACCCTGTACGATGGTGAGCACGAGGATGCCGCTCTCCGATGCGGTGTTGAAGACGATGTCCTCGACCACCGACGAGAAGCAGGTCTGGGAAGGTTGTGATATGAGTGTGGCCATTGCGAATGTTCTTTTTCGCAAAGGTACTTATATAGGTGTGTGCGTGAAAATACAGCCCAGAAAAAGGGGGCGGCGAGCCTCGCAGGCAGCCACCCCCGGAATGATGAATAAAAAAAATTGTTTCCTAGGCTTTCACCTCTTGCTACAAGGCCATCCACACCAGACGGTCATCGTAGCGCACGAGCACATAGCCCTTGCCCATCATGTACTCCGTCACCTCGTCGGGCGTGAGCGTCACCGTCTCGCGCAGGTTGTCGCAGATGTCCTGCGAGGTGAAGCGCCCGGAGTCGGTGCGGTCCTTGAAGTAGATGTCGAGCACGGCCTTTTTATAGTCGTCCATCGTCTTCCTCCTTTCCGTCATAGTCTTTATTCAGTTTCTTGATGGCCTTCTGCAGGTCCTTGCGCTCCTGCTCCTTGCTCTTGTGCAGTTGCTCAAGGTGCATCCTGTTCTCGCGCAGGCGCTGCATCAGTTGCTCAAACTCCTGGTTGATGGCCTCACGTTCCTCGGCTTCCCGTTCGTAGGTTTCCACTACGGCATGCTCCAGGGCGATGCGCCGCTCGGCATACTCATAAGTATCTATAAACTTACTCATTGCTCGGTTCCTCCTTCGTTAGGCCGCTCTCCTCCATTGGTGGTGGGGGGGGGTAATTTCACCATTGTTCAACTGTGCGCGCCACCGGCTCACCAGCTCGCAGTCCTTCACCCAGAGGGCGCGGCGCTTGTCCTTGTAACGGCTCTCAATCTCCGTGCGCTTCTGGTCGCGCTCCTCGAAGAGGGCCTGACGCTGCCGGCGGTAGGCATCGGCAAGGTCGCGCATACGCAGCTCGTAGTCGTCGTTGACGGCTGCCGTCTCTTTCCTCTCGGCGATGCGCGTCTGCTTCATCTGCTCGTCGATCTCCTGCTTCTGCAGAATGTACTGTTCGCGGGTCATCATAGCGCACCTCCTATTCCTATTAAAATAAGTACTGCGGTGAGCGCGAGGTGAGCCTTCACCACGTCGCCATGAGTGAACACTTCGCCCTCGTCAGTGGCACAGAGGGCCGTAAATGAGTTGCTGGTGGCACTCCACCACACTTTCAAGTTCTCTACAGTACTTTCCCATCTGGAAAGAACTGAGGGCTGAACCTGCCCGATCTGAATTGTCTGTTGCATATTGCACTGTCTGTTAAGCAGCCGGTGAACCTCGCCGGCACGGAGATACAGAGAAACGGCTGCACATCCCGTTGCTTAACAGACAGTGACTCACCCAGAGGGCAGTTCTATCTACGAGATGGCAGCCGTTATACGGATGCACTATGGGCAAAAAAAATGCCCCAGCATGATGCTCAGGCGTCTGACGTGCGCCCTGCCGAGTGGTCTACCACTGTCTGTTAAGCGGGAGCAAAGGTACAACAAATAATTAGATTATTCAAATTTTCGAGCAGAAAAATTGAATAACCACCTCATTTTTCCCAAATTTGACTCAAAATTTGGAAAGAAAGAGACATTTACCTCCGTTTTGGAGGGAAGCAAAGTACATACAAGAGACCACCAATGGGCGACAAAATAATGGAGGCGAGCACCACCATCAACATGTCACAATCCCGTTCTCTTGCTGCATTCGTCACAACGAAAATGCCGAATAGGTATACAATACCAAGGAAGCCTAAGACACCATCCATATCAGCTATTTGTTTTCTTCTTTAACATTCTTTTTTTTCTCTGGGAAACAGAGACAGTAGAGGAACCCAGCCAGAGGGCTAAAGAAAAAACCGACAATCATAGCCGTTCCACTATTAGCTCCTTCACGCTGTTTTGAAGCTTCGTCAATAGCTGACATACCTGCAATCAGAGCGATTGCTGCTACTAAAAATAATCCTACATAAAGCATATCATATCAGGTTTAAATGAAACGTGGCTGCAAAGGTATGAAAAATCCCCTACTTTCGCAAGCAGGGGACTGTATTCTTGGTTTTCAAATATAACGTAGTAGGGAAACTACGCTGCAAAGGTACACATTTTCCCCGAATCTGCCAAGCGAAACAACGGCCGCTCGACCAAAAAGGTCGCTTGCCAGAGCAAGAAAGCGACAGCTGCAGCCGCTCGCCAGTGCAATTACACTCCCATCAGCCTGAAAAAGTTGTGAACACCGATTTTTCGTAAAAGGCTGATACCCAAACAGAACGTCTTCGCTACCTTGGACGAGCAAGGTAGTTTGTCGTAACCGACCCCGACACCGCCCTACGCCCAAAATGTAATTACACCCCTTGAAAACGGGCGGTATATGTATTAACACCCATTAACAAACAAGTCAAAGGCTGGGGGTGCCGCTGGCACGCCGTTTGCGGTCGTGTGCAAGTATGACGAGTCATTCTTGCTTGTAAGTCAGCAAGAGGTGGCCTATGTTAGGCCACTTCGTGCTGAAACGTGTATGGCTATGGCCATAAGCATATAGTCGGCGAGTAGCCGAAGAGCCGTTGACGGTTACAGGCAGGTGTGGGGTGGCAGGAAGCAGATAATGAGCATAAACGCCGGCTCCCCCAGAGCCAGAGAGTTGCCCATTATCTGCTTCCTGTTATCCCACTTCTGCAAACCACTCTGCTGAATGTGGCGTAGCCTCTTTCAGCAGAAACGACAGATGGCCGTCAAGGCCATAAGCATAAGGTCGCTGAATAAGCGAAGAAGCCTGAGATGCCCGTAAAGGGCATAAGCACAGAGTCGCCGAATAGGCGAAAACAATCAGGCAAGCACCTTCACGGCAACAGCCGTACAAACAGGGTGGCACGATGCAGCCCACCCCAGCACAGCCGGAACCGCGGAGTGTAGTGGAGCATCAGCCGAGGGATGTGCCTGGCTGTCAAGTGGCGGTGTTTCGCGGTGGTAGGGTGCGGAACGTGGCGGACGTGTGCCTGACCTCCCAATGTCAGGTACTCGCCCGTCCGAACCACCACCTGACAGCCGCCAAGGCTCTTCCCTCGGCTCATGTGCAACGGAAAGGAGCGAGAGCAGGCCGTGCGGGGGTGGGCTGCATGGTGGGCGTCCTGTTTGCAGAACGCGAATGACTCTGGTGGTGACTTACCGCCAGTGTCGAAGCATGAGCGTTTAGGTGCGCAGGGGGTCGAGGGTGGGCAAGAAGATGGCCGCGAGGCCATAAGCATCAGGTCGCTGAATAAGCGAAGTAGTCATCTGCTCCTGCAGAACAGTTTTGTCTTCGCCAGAAACAGTGCCATCTGCACGTCTGCACCAGCAGCTTGCATTGCGCCGATGAACGCCCTGGATGACTGTCCAGTAGTGTAGATGTCGTCAATGACTAACACCTTTTTACCTCTGAAGAAGTCATTGTCGATATGAACGTAATGCTTGATGTTGGTGCAAAGCTCGTACTCGCCAGTGACGTGTGCCCGCTTGCGGCTACCGCTGACCTGTACGCGGTCGAAACCATTCTGCATGCCCGACAGGCGGCACACCAACTGAGCGAACCGCTTCCAACGCCGCACATGGCTGTAGATCGTGCTTGCCGGAATACAAACCAGGACTGTGTCAGTAAGGTCCATCAGCCTGATTGCCCGGCAGACTTCATGCGCAGCCCATCGTGTGTAGACATTGCGGCCATCCTTGAAGCCGAGAATCATCCGGCTAATGTCCTGCTGCTCAAATGAGGCACGGCGCAGGTTCCGCTTTGGAATGTAATCGAACAAGGCAAATTGCATCATGGCGTTTTCTTTTATAGGGTTAATGAAAAGAGGCCGCCTACGCAGCAGCCTCATTGTTAGTGTCACAGATAGCGATTCGTTTGCCAGCCTTGACCAGTTTCGGCAGATAGGTATCGAGGGCATGCTTCGGAAACGAGGCTGTGTTGCGCTTACCTTTCCTGGTGATGACTATATCCAGGAGCTCGCTGATGCACTCTGCATCCTCTGAATAGGCCGTGTAGAAGTCATCTTCCCTGAATAGGAAAAGAGCGTCGGGATGCTTGGCTTTCAGCTCCTTGAACTGGCGCACCGTTGCAGACAGCTCTTCGAGTTCGACATGTTCTGCATCGCTTTTCTTTTGCTCTGCCTCTTTCTGGCGGCTGATTTCCTGTTGGAGGGTGGCAATACTTTCCATTGCAATCTTCACGCCCTTGGATTTTTTTAGCATGAAGGCGAATCGAAGGGCTTTAAGGGGGCTCTTGCAGTACTGTGCGAATGGTTCCCCGGTGATTGCAACCTGCCAAACCATAAATTCTGAGCGGTTCGACTTAACCTGATTGACGATGATCATTTTCTCTTTCATAGTTGTGACTGTTGTTATAGGGTGATACAATGTTGATGACTTATGCCATGTGATAGACTTCTACGTAGGTGATGTCCACGCCCAGACTGTAGGCATACTGCTCGGCTTTCTCGGTGGCCTCGTGGAAGGAGTCGGCTTCTACCTCATATTCGTAGCTCTCGCCGTCCTCGGTGTTGATGACTGCCTGATAGAGATTCAGATAGTAGTGGTTGGCAAACAGGCGTGTGCGGGTGTAGATGGATGTCTGTACGTTGTGGGTCATTGCTGTAAGTTGTTTAAAGGGTTTAACTTGTGCCCCTTGGGGCTTTTCGATTTTTACGTGCTTATAAGGAGAAGCAGTATGGAGGCATGCAAATGCAAGGTTTGGCCGAAAATTTTTCAAGCCCTGAGCCTTGGGAATTTGGTTTCCGGCGCCACTGCACCCCAAATTCCTTGAAAAAATTCCGAGCCAACTGCAGCACGACCTTGCAGGATGCCGCCTGCGCTAACTTTGCAAAGTAAAAATGATGAAGCCCGGCAAGGGGATTGCACAAGGAGCCATAAACAACGGCATGACCCACACGAGACATCCAGCTCTGCACAGCCCTTGCCAGCCACCGCCAAGAAATGGAATAATCATGGTAGGTTCAACCGAGGCAAAAGAGAGCCGTTTGCGGTCAAAGCCCACCTCTTTAGTCTCACCGATGCCACCCTGAAGCCGAGACGCCCCGCGCCCATGGGCGACCATCACCCACTGAAGTCCACTGGTATAAGCCAATAGACGCCCGCCCTGACAGTTGCAAATATAGAAGAGATAGAAGCGCCCACCGTCCCCGGGCACGAGCGTCCAAGCGAGCGGCTCAGGGCGGGCGGGGCACGGTGGGCGCGATACTAAATAAAAGTCAATCAGGTAAATAAGAACCGCAATAACAATACGTTGGCATGTACCTACAGAAAATGGAAACAGGCAGACGCATCACTGCGGCCACCTGCCCAATCATTAACTAAAAACCTAAAACAAATCTGTATGAAACACAAGATTGCTACATAATGCCGCCACCCCCACCGCCGCCATAGACAGGAGCATTACCAATCTCCACAGCGATGCACAGCGTGTCGAACGCATCAGAGCCGTCAGTGCGCCCCTGCAAGGGGTCTTCCTCTGTCTCAGGCTTCTTCTCGCCGCTCTTGTCCTTCAGGTTGGTACCATTGATGGTCATGGCCGAGTCGATGGAGTTCAGCAGATCCGGATTATTCTCCTCGTTGATTAGTATACGGTAAGTGCGCTGGCCGAGGAACATGCCGTTGATGAGCTGCTGCTTCACAGGGTGCTGCCAGGGCTGGCCGATATAAACTTCGTGGACCACCCACCCATGATCAATGAAGCGCTGTGTGACGATGGTGTGGAAGTCGGCCTTTGAAACGCCATAGTTGTTGCCCACAAACGTTGAATCAAAAGCGAACACCACCTCCTTGTGTTTCAGCGGGCCATAATACAGGCAGATGTCATCAACCAGTTCCGGAAGTCGCCGCTCATATTTCACGAAAAACGATTTCAGGATGCGCAGCTTCATATCGGCTCCTGGCTGTCCGATGACTGCCCAGTTGATATTCGCATTGGCGTCCATGCTCACCCAGAGTGGTTCCGTGGGTATGATGTCTGCATCTGTGCGGCAGTCCACATGGCGCAGCTTGTCCATGTCGAAGCCCAGCGAGTCGATGTAGTTCTTGTCGACAGCCGTATAGAGGTTACGGTCGGTCTTGGCATTATAGAAGCTGTCTTCGCTGTGTTCCACGCGTCGGCACATGATGGTGGTGCGGAACGTGGCCGGTGGCATGTCGCGATAGCATTGGCGGATGAACTCCTCGCCCAGGATCTCCAGATTCTGGATGCTCGAGAACTCCTTATAGAGATAGGTTTCGGCACGCAGCATGTTCACCGTGCGCGACAGTCGGCGCAGATAGTGCAGCTCTGCAGACGATGGCCGCTGATGGGCGGCCACCATATCGGCCAGCCGTTTCTTCACCAGCGACAGTTCCAGTATCAGTCCTTCAAGCATCTTGACCTTCTCCGGGTCGCATTTCTCGCGGTCATTCAGGAACCACGAGCCTTTCTTGGTGGTGGGCATGTCGGAGAACTTGCAGATGCCGTGGTGATAATAAAGATGTCCGAATGCATTGCCGTTACCACGGTTGGCGGGGTAGGTTTCATCCTTCAGCTGCTCGAAGTCGATGAACTTTGCCTCGTCAATCAGCACGAAGTCGAAGCTCTGCGAGTTGGAGGTGCCTTTGCGGTCCTGGCTGATGACTGTGGCATAGCTGCCGTTCCAGAACGACAATGTGTTTTCCCAGTTCATCGGCTTGATGATGGGGTCTTTCCACCCCCAGTCTTTCGCTGGTTTCTTTCCCCAGGCATAGTGAACATTCTCAACGAACCCCCAGCGGCGCAGGTGCGTGTCCCATGACGGGATGATGTTCGTCCACATGCGCTTGCTGTTCGGGCCTACCAGGGCCGTGTTGCTGCCCGGCATCCCCTCGACGTTGCGGCGCAGCAGCGAGGCGGCAATGAGGCCCTTGCCGATGCCACGCCCGCCCACCATGGTCATGTCCTTGGTGAGCAGGGCCAACATATAGGCCTGTGCCGGGTTAAGATATTGTTCCTGTGTCGTCATGTGCTTCTATCTGTTTGGTCACCTGTTTCTCCTTCTCAGCCACGGCATCCGTCAGCTCCACCACGTCGGCATCCTCCACCACACGGTTGTAGCTGGAGTGCGTGAAGTGCGCCTCCAGCTCGGCGATGACGTGCAGCAGGTTGGCAATAGGCTGAAAGCCCATCTTCGACACGTCGAAAGTAAACACGATTCTGGGAATCTCGCCATAGCCCTTGTCCCGCTCATCGTTCTTGTCGAGCTGGTTGTACTTACCATACTGCTGTGCCAGCTTGGCGATGGCTGCAGCATCCTCTTTACGTAGGGCGATGGCATAGCCCTCCATGATCATGTTGTTAAAGCGCCATCGGTGCCACTCTTTGCTGCATTGCTGCAAGTTGCCGATAATGGCATGAAGGATCTCGATGTCTTCATAGGCCTTTCGCTTCGACAGCTGCTTGCCGTCGGCATCGACGTATGAAGCTTGTATGTAGTCTATGTATTCGCGGTCTTTCTTCAGCGGGTTGCGCAACATATAGTTGTAGATGTCGCGCAGTCGCACAATACGGCGGATGACCTGAGGAGCCACCTGTTTGGCCCGCAGTTCATCCTCTGGAAGCATGAGGTTGTCGGAATATAGGTCGATGTCGAATCTCATTCTATGCTTATTTGTGCGGTTCTTAGCCACTGGTTTGCCTCGTCAATGGCTGTCGGTGAACCGATGTCAGCCAGACGCAGCGTCTTCTCATGCAGCTCAAGGGCCCGTTCAGCGAGGACGCGACGGTACATTTTGCCTGCCTCCTTGTAAGGGTTCTGCAGCTCGGCTACATCTTCACCACTCAGTCCCAAGAGGTCACCAATCTGGGAAGGGGTCAACAGCAGGTGTGCCAGCGGCTCTATCTTCTGTAACAATTCCTTTTCCATTCTTCAGGTCAAGTTCTACGGCACCTTGCCCACAGATGTCCAGGAACTGCCGCATGAGGCAGTCAAACACCCCGTGGTCTGTGCTGATGATGGTGCTTTCGGCGCGTGCGCCGTATGTTTGGTTTTGCGACGTGATGACCGAAACAGTCATGTCGCGGGTCTGCAGGAGCAGCAGCTTGGAATGGTTCTGCCCCAGGTAGATACGCTCGAAGGCGGCATCCAGCAGACTCTCCAGATGGAGTGTCTTGCGTGCAGCCCTTTGGTCGAGAAGTATGGCAGAGTGGTTGACCAAACCTTTCTGTCGTAGTAGGAAAAAGCCATTCAGGAACGGCTCGCTGGTGCTGTAGCTGCTCACCCATATATCCGCAGACCCTGTCTGTGGCAATAGCCAGCCTAACAATCCGAGGGTGTGCAGCCCCTGTCCAAAATATGCCTGGAGTGGCACATCACGGACAGGGCGCAACAGTTTTGTTATGTCCTTACCCTTCGGCATCAGTTTCTGTTTTAGGAATACTGATACCGACGGCCTTCAGCTTCTCCACCGTTTCAGCCTTGATAGTTTGTTTCAGAGCAAAGAGGGTGTTGACTGCCTCCTGGATCTTCTGAAGAGACTCGGCGGTGTGCGGTGTCTTACGGCCCAGGCCACGTGATATGGCCGTTCGTGCATTCTGGATGGTCTTCACATTATCGGTGAAGACATCCACCTTGTCACCGGCAGAATCCGGGTTACTACCTACGACGGTATTTACGACGTCGTAGGTGTCGTAAATTTCATAGTCATTACGCAGCTCGTCATCAACCTGGCGGAGCTGGTAGCACAACTCGTTGCCGTCACAAGGGGCATAGTCTGGCTTGGCTATCATCTGTGACAGCTGGAAGTGCAGACGTGCCATCTTCTTCCACCGCTCAGCGTTGCGTTCCCAGATGGCCTGCACCTCAGGGGGCAGCTGGTCATGGTCTTCGCGCATGCCTCGTGTACCAAGAGCAGGAACAACAGGAGCGTCTTCGCCCTCCTGTGCTACTCCACTGGGTACCATGGAAAGCGTCTGCTCTACGCGGCTGATAGTTTCACTATTGAACTTCTCGACTTCGGGAGTGGTTAGCCCACGCTTCCGGATGTCGTAATACTTTTTCAGGTCTGTGCGGATCCACGGCAAAGTCGACTTGGGCCGTCGCATGGCCGTATTATAGATGCCGCGTTCGCGGTTGGGGTTGCACTGCAGCAGCAGCGTAGCCCCCTCGATGATCTGAGTCTCCGTCGGGTTCTCCAGCTGGAGGAAATTGAATATTTTGGCTGTAAGAATCTGGTCCATGATGTTTGTAATTAAGAAGGGGCGGAACGAGGCTCACGCCTGATTCCGCCCCGGGTTTTCAATCAACTTTAATTTATCGTATGAAAAAAAAAGATTCCCGCTTACGGGTTTCAAGGATTGGTGACAGTCTTCTCCTCACCATCGGCGCAGTCGATGTATGTGGTAGCCGACAGCATGAGCTTACCAGTGTACGTTGGCACGGGACACTCATCATACACCTGAATGGCGAAGGTAGTGATGATGGCACCTGTTGCCTCGGCAGCAGTGTCACCGCTTGGCTTGGTGTGGCATTTGAATGCCTCATTGCCCAACACACAGAACTTTCCGGAACGATCCTGATAGACATACACTATGTCATCGTTCAGGGCCTGGCGAGCAAAGCCCTTCACCTCATCGTCCTGTCCGGCCACGATAGCGTTAGCCTGGTTGCTATACAGTTGTGAGGGATCTTCGCCTACAGGCTCGAAGGTGACGTTACTGGCTTCATCCTTCAGGTCGATAAACTGCCAGTACTCCTCGGCTGCCAGAGTGAAGTCACCCTGGTACTGTGCGAGTTGGGCCATATCGTTCACATTCTCATCGTCAGCGTCAGGCAGCTTGGGGAAGGTCGCAATGGCGCGACGGTGCTTGTAGTACAGACGGCGGCGGATGCCCGGCATGACTTTCTTGCCAGGGCATGCCTCGATGCTCTTATAGAGCGATTTCGTTGTGCAACTCATAATAGTCTATTCTTTATGGGTTAAACCTTCAGTTCTTGATGTAGTAGGTCTTGCCAGAGGCAGGAGCCGTGTCGTTAGTGGCCACGTAACTCGAACCGCTCAGCTCATACCAGCCCTCTGCCTTGGGGTTCTTGCCCGTCGTGTCGACAACGGGGTAATACGTGTCGTTCTCGCCCAGGTCGCCAATCATCAGATTCTCCTTGCGGAGCGAGCGGATCTGCTCGCCGTAGATGCCGGCATAGCAGAAGGTGCAGGCCCAGGGCGAATAGCTGCCGATATACGGATGGTTCTGCTGGTTCATGATGTCGGTACCGAGCAGGAGATTCGGCTTCACCGTAATCTTCAGGTACTGCGAACCGGCCATGTTGTCGAGCACTGCGAACTCACAACGGCCCTTGGAGCCTTCAAGCGTCACCTTGTCATACGACGTGTTGTAGGGCAATGCACCGTGGCGTGCCTGGTAGTCATCGCAGTAGTAGTCGTAGATGTCCTGCGACATATACATGTATGCGTGACGGCCCTGCTTCCTCAGCATCTTGTCGGCTGCACGCCAGAATTCCTTCAGCTTCTCGACGGCATTGGTCTCGTCGATAGCACCCAAATGGAGGTAATTGCCCTTTGCAGAGGCAATATTTCCGGCATTGATCTCCCTGCCGATAATGGTATCGAAGGAGTCAAAGAGGTCTGCGGTCTTGTCACCGGCCTTGTTGCGTACGCCACCGACGAACACCACTTCGTCGATGTGCATACCAATCTTGGCAGCGAAGAGCGTCACCAGCTTACGGGCAATCATACCCTTCGAGATACGCTCACCGGCGGCGATGCTCTCACCCCAGATGGAGTGCAGCAGCGGCATGGGATCGAAGTCCTTGGCGCAGTTGCCGGGGAACACCTCGAGCGTACGGCCATTGATGGCATAGTCAGCATCATCGCGGCGGCTCGACTTCCACGGCCCCAGCTCGGCGTCACCTTCCAGCTCGTTGAACGTAATAGAATTGCGGACTCCGGGAAGTACGGTGACATACTTCGCCGTCTGGTCCTGGAACACTTGGAAAGGAATCTGCTGCAGTTCGCGGCTGATCTGCTGGGCGCTCTCTTCGAGGAATTGTGGAGTGATGACTCTTGCCAACTCGTCCACGGTCATGTCTGTAATCTGTGCCATAATCAGAGGAGGGTTTTGATGCCGTTATACATGTCTTTGGCGGTCTTAGGCGCGTGAGTGCCCTCATCGCCAGCGGGCTTGCTACCAGTGTCGGCACCGGCTTCAGCCTTGAAATCGTCAAACTCTTTCTGGAGTTTGTTGAGCTTCTGCTGGGCATCGGCCATGGCCTCTTCGGCAGTCTGCTTGTCATTGATGGCCGTCTGTTTCTCTGTCTCCAGGGCAGAGATACGGTCATCCTTTTCCTTCAGAGCATTCTCCAGCCGGTTAAGCTGGTCTTCGGTGATAGAGGCCTCGCCCTTCTCGCCGATAGTGATGTCCTTGATGGCCAGGACAGCACAGATGAGGTTAAGAACAATTTTCTTCATATCTGTTATAGAATTAGTTTGTGAATTGGGTTCATCAGGTTCGGCATCGTTCATAATGCCAGAAACATTCTGCAGAGCTTCTTTCATGCGCTGAAAGAATGAGCGGTTAGGCTTGTCTGCCTTTTCCATGGCGGGCAGGCAAAAGTGCTCACTGGCTCCAGTGAAGCAGGCATAGGCGTTCACGACAGCTTTGGCCTTTACGACGTTGTCGTCATCGTCGAGTACAGAATCAACCAGGCCGAAATCCAGGGCATCCTGAGCCGAGAGCCATTTTTCCCTGCCCATCATCGAAAGATTCTCTTCCAGAGTCTTGCCGTTTTTCTGAGCATAGATATCAGCCAAACACTTGTCTATAGTGTCAAGCTGCTCCCTTTCGTGCTGGAACTGCTGGATGATAGTGTCTATCTGCTCTTTGTTAGCACTTGTCCACACATCAATCATCTGTGAAGAGTTGTGGATGAGCATCATTGAGCCACGTGCAATCTTGATACTCTTGGCCTTCATGCAGAGGATAGTGGCTGCGCTGGCCGTCATGCCGACGATGACCATGTTGCATTTGCCATGAGCCTTGATATACTCCATGATGGTCAGGCCTTCGTCGATATATCCTCCAAACGAAGACACGGCAATGGTCACCTCCTGATCCTTGTGGTCGCGCAGGAAGTTCTTTACCATATTGGCGGTTGTACCACGGTGGCCTGTCCACCAGTCGTACTCCAAGCCGATTGTGCCGGTAATGTAGAAGTCGTATTTCATATCTTTGTGAAAGACTTTTCGCAAAGATACAAAGTCGGATTTAGGAAAGAAAATACCTTATTCAACAATAAGGAGCATGGGGTGTAACGACTTCCAGGTGATGGTGACAGTCTTCAATGTGCTGTCACCTGGTTTCTCTGGGAATTGATTCCTTTCTTTTATAATAGGG
Source organism: Prevotella sp. E9-3 (assembly GCF_022024015.1). Taxonomy (NCBI): domain Bacteria; kingdom Pseudomonadati; phylum Bacteroidota; class Bacteroidia; order Bacteroidales; family Prevotellaceae; genus Prevotella; species Prevotella sp. E9-3. Next base: position 540,435 of record NZ_CP091786.1, on the reverse strand, counting down.
TACGGGCGGGAGTCCGTGCCTATCATATACTGTTTTCCGTCAATAGACGTAAGGCGGAAGGATGCCTGCCGAACAGTTATCGGCTTTTTGTCGCAGGTATTGAACGTTGCCGTTGTCGTATAGACTTTCTGGTTATTCTCGTAGCTGTCCTCAATGGCCACACCAACGAGTTCCTTGATGTTGATTTCAGAAAAAACGGGCTGGCTTTTGAAACGGCATGTCGTTTCACTGAGCACCTGAATACTTCCCAGGCTGCAAGCATCGGCAATTTCAATCTTTTTGACATGAACTAAGTTTGACATAGTTGAACGGTGTTGAACAGGTTTGAAACTTTTCTTCGATTTTATGGATAGAAACGCGAAAGAATTTAACTTTTTCTAAGGGTTTTCGTGCTTGTAGCCGCGAGACACGTTTATTCCGGCCTTGTTTTTATATGCATCCTTGATACGCTGGAACTTCATGCGTAGGTTTTCGTAGTTGTTCCCTGTCATGGAGATGCCGTTGGCTTCCATCCAGTCCATTACCAGCTTCGACAGTTGCACAGATCGGGTGCCAATATCGGTTAGTTCTTCCCACATATGCATGATGAAGAGGTCGTCAATAGCTTCAGCAATGGCGGCTTTGCCATGCTTAGAGATGTAGTTGTACACCTCAGGCTTCTTCGACTTGCTCCCCATGAGACAGATGGCCAGTTCGCCGGGCTGCTGTGTGTCGGGGGCGACACCGGCAGGGCGAGGACGGGAGAAATGACGGATGACATTGTTTAGGTTGGTAGCGGCAGGAAACTCGCAGGGCCTGCCAAAATGGTGCTCGCACCACTCTCGTTCGTAGAGCGGAAGTTTGACATAGATGAGGATATTGCTCATAGGTAGCTTGGTTTTGTTGATGCAAAGGTAGCATTTTTCCTGCAATAACGAGCGTACAACTAAGTTTTAATGCAGGAAGAACATTTCCTCGCACATGAATACCAAAATGGCTGCACACACTGCACACAACTGCACACATTTATTTATTTGTTTGATTATCAATACTTTACCTCTAAATCTAATGTGTGCAAATCGAAAATTTTGTGTGCAAACGCGCCTTTTTGTGTGCAAACCGGGGCGTTGTGTGCAGAGTGTGTGCAAATGTGTGCAGGGTGTGTGCGAACTCTCGCGTTTGTGTGCGGATTGCAAATACCTAAAAATCAGACGTTTGCAAAAATGTGTGCAGTCGTGTGCATATGTGTGCAGCGTTTTTCTCGCGCTCGCGCACGCCCGCGCATAAAATTTGGCTGAGAAAGCGACTTGTTATTAAATTAGTGATTAAAAGATGACAAACGAAAGGCCCGACGCATCACGCGCCAGGCCTCCTGCAGAAAAGAAATCTTCAGCTATAATCTATAAATAAGACTAAAATGGCTTATCCCCACTATTGTCGGTAAACATATCCGGCTCGCGCCGGTCGGCAAAGCGACGTGCCTCTGCATCGCCTATCTGCTGTTCCATCTCGTCGGCACGTTCTGCCGACATCGACTCCAGGTTGAGATCGAACTTCTCTTTCAATGCCAGGTAGTCGAAGCACATGCAGCGGTCGAACATGCAGACATCAGCGGTGCGTGTCTGGCCGCCCTTGTCCACGCGCACCTCGGTCTTCGGCTTGCCGTCCTGATAGACCTTCCACCGCTCGGAGGCCCTCATGCCTAAGTACGAACCGCTGGTGGTGAGGTAGTAGCGGATGGAGTCTTTCGACATCACGGTCTCGCCCTGCTGCTTGGCCATCTTCATGTACTGGCCGATGAAATGGCTCAGGCGCAGCATGAGAATGGGTGTCTCTGTACGGTACTCACGCTCGGTGCGGTCGGTCTTCAGTGCCTTGACGTACTTCACCTTGAAGTCGCCGTCGCTGAAGATCATGCCCTCCTGGTAGAGATACATCATGGCGTTCCAAAGGTTGCCCAGTTCGTTGTTGCTGATGATCTCGGAGTTCTGCCGCTTGATGCCTTCGACACAAAGGGCCTTCAGTTCCTCGTAGTCGAAGGGCAGGGATAGTTGCTGGTAGAGCGTCTTGTAGGCGGCGAGCAGCATGACCCAGTTGCGCCACAGACGGTCTTCGACCTGTTGGCCGTCAATGAGGTCGTAGACTTCATTGGTCACCTCGTTGTAGGTGTCGTAGAACGAACTCTCGAAGAGTGCCCGGTGCGAGAGGATCTGCTTGGTGAGGTGCTGCAGTCCCATCTTGCGTATGTCGGCCAGGCGGTTGAACTTGTCCTTAGCCTCGCGGTCGTGGACGGTGGTGTCGTGGGTGAGGTATATCATACGCGAGAACATGGCGATGTCGAGCGTGGGCATCTCCTGGCCACTGACGATGACACCGCAGTCCACGGGTGTCTTCTCCACCTGCTTGCCGCGGTCCATGTCCAGACGCGAGCGGCCCACACCGTCGTAGGCGCCCTTTATGATCTCGATGATGCGCATGTCGAGCGAGTCCTTATACTCGTCGAGGTGCACCATGCCGTTGGCCGACATAGCCAGTGCCTGCGACAGGCCGGGAGCGGTGGTGTTGCGCAGGTTGATGGGGCGGTCGCCAATAGTAAAAAAGCGCATGAGGGTGATGCCCAGTTCCGACTTACCGCTGCCCTTCGGGCCGAAGAGGTTCAGGAGTGGGAAGTTGGTGGTGTAGCCGGTGATGATGTCGCGGAAGATGGAGGCCAGCAGGTAGCAGACGGCCACCTTTGCATTATTGCCGAACACGTCGGCCATCATCAGGGCGAAGTCGTGCAGGCTGATGCTGCTATGGCCTTCAGGCATGACGAACTGCCGTTCGAAGGCGAAGTAGCTGGTGTCCTCGGCATAGAGGTCGGAGGCACCCTGCAGGTAGTAATTGTCGAGTTTGGGGTCGGCATCGTGCAAGTGTACGATGCCCATGTGGTCGGCCGGGTACCAGCCGTTCTCGAAGATGCAGCCGTTGCCGAAGGCCCAGAAGCCTCGCTTCTGCCATCCGTACTGACGTATGCGGATGGCCGTGCCTGTGATGTCGAACAGGTATTTCTTCAGTTTCTTCAGTTCCTCGATATTGGCCAGCCAGAGGAAGTTGCCGGCACTCTCCACCTTTATCTGGAACTTGGCCATGTTTACCAGTTCATCGGCGTTGAGTTCCAGCGTGCGTGTGACACCGTCGATGTTGGTAATCTCGTACAGGCGTTTAGAGTCATCGACGCCCATGATGTGGAAGAGAGGCTTCATCTTGAAGTTCGACCACTGCTTCTCGCTACCGTCCTCAGTACTCCAGTAGCAGTTGTGCTCTTCGAAGAACCCGTATTTGCGGAGGTCGATGCCTGAGCGTTGCGAACTCTTCTTGGCCTTGGCCTCATTGCGGCGGCGCTTGGCATCGTTCACCGCATTGCGCCAAAGCGTCTTGTGTCCGTATGTCTTGGCCAGTGCCTCTATCAGACTCTCACGTGTGAAGTCGTCCTGCTCCAGGATCAGCGTGTCGCAGATTTCCTTCACGCTGTCGCTCTTGGCCGTGTCGGTCTGGTCTTCATTATAGATGTGGCGTGCCAGCCACATCACGAAGTCCTCGGTGGTGAGTGAGGCCATCTGTGCCTCGGCGCTGTTCTTATGTTCTTTGTCTGGACGGTGGAAGTAACTGTCGGCATCCTGTTTGTGCTTGGTGCCGTCCTCGTCCTCGATGGGCGGTATCTCCTTCACCGTGACGCGGAAGCCTGCCTCCATGGCCAGGCGGCCGTTCTTCTTCACAGCCTCTATGCCGGGGCCGTCCTGGTCGGGGATGAAGCAGAGCTGGCAGTGGTAGCGCTTCAGCAGCTGGAACTGCTCCTTGGTGAACGCCGTGCCAAGGGCGGCGATAGTGTTGGTGATGCCTATCTCCTGGAGTTTGATGACATCGGGTGCTCCTTCCACGACGTAGAACAGTTCCTGCCTGGCGCCTTCCCGTTGTGCGGTGTCGAGTCCGAAGAGGTGGTTGCCCTTGGTAAAGAAGAAACTCTCGGCACCATTCATGTACTTCGTGCCTTTCTCCTTGTGCTCGTCCATGGTGCGGGCGGTGTAACTGATCACACGCCCGAACTTGTCCTTGATAGGAATCATCAGGCGGTCGTTGTAGAAGCCGTAATCGTTGCCCTTCTCCGATGTACTGATCAGCCGCAGTTCCTTCATAATAGGAATGCTCAGGCCTTCCTTCCTGGCAAAGGTGATGATGTCCTGCCAGTCCTTCGGTGCATAACCGATACCCATCTCCTCTACGGTCTCTGCTCCCCAGCGGTTCACAGCGTAGTCGTAGGTGGCTTTCGCTTCCGGCGTGTCGGCGTGGATGCACTCCACGAAGTGACGCTGCACATGGTCGTAGATGACGAAGGCACTCTCACGCTTGGCCTGCAGTTCCCGTTCCTCCTTGGTCTGTTCCCGCTGCGGTTCTTCCTCCACCTGTATGTGGTACTTGTCGCCCAATATCTTGCAGGCCTGCCGGAAGTCGCAGTTCTCTTTCTTCATGACGAAACTGATGGGATTGCCACCTTGCCCACAGACAAAGCAGTGGCAGATGTTCTTCGACGGGCTGACATAGAACGACGGTGTCTTGTCGTCATGGAAGGGGCAAAGGCCTTTCCAGTTGACGCCCGCTTTCTTCAACTGAACATAGTCGCCTACAACATCCTGGATGTTCAGGCTTATCAGTTTCTCGATGATATGCTCTTTGATCATAGCTGTAAGATTGATTCCTTGGCGCAAAGATATGTCATTGCGCCATGATTATAAAATACGCTACCATAAGTTTCCCTCCTTTTCTGCCGGTTCTATCTTTAGACACTTGTAGGCTGAACGGCTGTGTTGCCTGGCGGCCATTTTGTCGCGCATCTCCTGTGTCTTGGTGAGCGAGTGGGGTGCGGTCACTGCCACTCGCTCACCGGATAGGCGGCTGATGCCGGTGACTACGTATTTCTGTATGTGCATATTTCTCTGATTTGAATGTCACGATATATTTTGGTGCCACCGAGGAATCGGCGCGTCCAGTCTCTCAGCTCGACGGCTTTGAGTCGGCTGCAGGGCAGGGAGAGTGTTTCTCTTTTACCCCCCCCACGGTGTATTCCCGTGACTACATAAAGTGGAACTTCTGCTTTCATGGCTCTCTCTCAATTGGCATCCATACATCGGTGTAATTCCCGGCATCGTCGCAGAACACCTTGGCGTCCTCTTCGCCTTCCCAGAACCGCTGCTTGCCTGTGGCAACGGCAAAGTCCAACTCAACGTTGGCACCGTTCGACTCTGACCAGTCGGCCAGCATATAAATGGCATCGCACTGTGCCAGCTGCACCAGGTCGCACAGCAGGATCTCCTGATAGAACGATGTCTTGTACATCGCGTTCTTCACATTGTATTCTGCATAACCTCCCAGACCGCTCGTGGTCGGGTTGAACGTCTCATAGCCCTTTGCCTTCAGCATCTGCTCCGCCTCGGCAAACTTCTGGCGGGTGGCTTCGCTGAGCACCTCCTCACCTATCTTTCCGCTGATGTATACTTTCATAAGTCTGAACTATAATGAAAGGGTTGTTTCCAGATTCATCTTCCGTATGTATGTCGTGCGAAGGATGAATACATAATTGTCATTGTAAACATTGCTTGGTTTTGCCGATATGTCAAATATCTCTTGCCCATACTTGTCGCTATACTTCCGGCACTCGTGAGCGAAAGCCTTGCATTTGGGATATTTGGCTTCCAGCGCTTCCATCTTCTCTATGATGTCCGCATTGATGCTGCTGATGCAATTCTCGTGTACAACGACCTGGTCGTATTTGTCGTAGACATACTGAGCCAGTTCCTTGCCCATATTGTTGACAGACTTGTATGTCTGCACTTCGATAAAGAACCACTTATCCATATTGCTTTTGTTTTTAGTTATTAGTCTTGACATGCCAAAGTTTACCATCAATATCCCTGAAGAGGGTAGCCTGGCAAGTGCCAGAGCAGAACTGAGGGCAGTCGGCGTTACAGTTATCTCCGTATTCTTTGTCATCGCACACCTCGCCCAGCGTCGTGTGCTCAATGCCGAGGTCGATAATACCGCCAAGTTCGTCTTGGTCGTTCAGAATGTGTACTAGGCCACGAATCTTTATTGCAAGGTATCTCATACACTTTCCTTTCTTATAAGTGCCAGATTCGTCACCGTCGCGCCCCACGTCCCTCGCGGGGTCGGTTCGTCAAAATGTACATCGACAATCGATGTTCTCAGAAAGTCATAGATATCCTCAATGACTCCGCTGTGATGGATGCCGTCACCCGTGACGGCTGCGTCTACAATTACTCGATCTCCAACATTCATAGCGTAGCAATTATGAGTTTTGCAATATCCTTCGAAGATGTCAGGTGCAACTTCTCCTTTATCTTTTGAATGGTGTTCTTGATGGTAGAGTGAGTAATGCCCAGTTCTTCTGAAATCTCCTCGTAGGTTCTGCCAGTACTGGATAGTTTTGCCACTTCTGCCTCTCTCGATGTGAGACCGAATGGCTTGGGCCTGCAGACAATGTCTTTGAGAGGACAGTCGTTGCGCCACTTCAAAGGACAGGCAATGTCCTCTATGTGCAGCACATTCCCCTCGATGTCATACGTAAGCCCGTCGAACTTGCCGAAGTTGCAGCGTATAAAGCGATGGACAATGAGGTATAAGAAGAATGATTTGTTAGGCTTTGATGCGCGGTACTCCAGTGCCAGGGCATTGAATGCCTCCGGGTACTGGTTCTTAATCAAGTTGGCCACATATTCGGTCAACTCGCGCTCAGACTCGGTGAATTCCTTGGTGATGGGCGTTCCCTCTTCGTCAACCTTCACCTTGCCGTCTGGCGATACATAGAACTCAATCTTCCTCATGCACATAGTCAGCCCTCCCTCTTTTCGATGATCTCTGCAATGATAGGAACTTCTGTCTTTCCCCATCGGCTGTTCTTCATCTTCAGACGCACGTTGGACGTGCTTTGGCCAATGGCTTCTGCCACGTCTCGAACAAAGCTGTCCTTCTCGCCACGCGGCAATGTTTCATAGTAGGAATTAATTCCCAATTCGTCCATTTTCTCCATAAAATCCTTGTTAATATTAAAATTAATGACTAAATTTGCCGCAAAATTAATGATTAAATTTATAAAAGCAATGTTTTAACGTAACTTTGTTATGTTTCTTTGCAACTTTTAACTTTTAAGCGTATGAGATACAATGGAACAAGACTGAGGGATTACCTGAAAGATCGCAGAGGGGCTTATACCGAGTTGGCAAAGGCCATGCTTAAATACAGAAAGCCCAGAAAGAACGCCGGTACGGACGAATACAATCTCGCTCCGTTCTTCAGAGTCGGTCACAACATTACCTTAGAACTGCTTACCGGTTTTATGAAGGAAACAGGCAAGTCTATAGATTTCTTCGTGGATTTTGAACCAGGTGAATTGCCCGTTCAAAAGACAGAAGGCGTATCGGGAAGTAGCAATATTATAAATAGTTCAATCAACAATGACCTTACAATGAAAGTAGACCACCTTCACGAGATTATACGGCTAAAAGACGAGATGATTGTTGACAAAGAAAGGATCATTGCTATGAAAGACGCTGAAATACAACAATGGAAAAAGCGACATGACGAAGTAATTACCCTGTCGCAGATGATCTCGAAAAATCAAAACCAATAATAAAACACACTATTACGATATTAAAACAAAGTTAAAATTTTATTCAAATAATTCTGAAATAGCGATGGATGCAAGTGGGAACGGCTTCAGCAAGTCAGACGTAACTCGGACGAATTTTGTTCAAGTTTCCACATTTTTGCCCCTTGAAACGCCGGTAACATCGGAGTTTCCGTTTGCCATGACTTTCGCCTCATCCCGACCAAAAAAAATCATTATTTAAGAGGATGTGTCGTACATCCTCTTTTTTTTCAAAAAAAATCATTATCTTTGCCTTGAAAATTACTTAACAACGAATAGTCCACATCAACAAATGTACGCAGAACAGAGTATTCAAGACATTATCTTCCTCATGCTTTACGGTGGTGTTGCCATGCTGGCACTGATAGCAAGTCTCTACCTTTGTCTTAGGCGTAACAATGGAATAGCCTCTGACATCATTCCGCCTAAAGCCCTTCGCTATTGGACGTCGGCTTTCTTCATGGCCTCGGCTTTAAGTCACATTTGGTGGTTCCTGTTCGGCAACCATTGGCTGACAGAAGACCGCCTGGTGCGCAACATCATTGCCGTAACACTTGACCATATCACCCTCGTGCCACTGGCAATGGCCATGCTGCTACGCATGTTGCAAGACAGAGACCGCCGAATATGGCCCTGGTTTCTGGTGCAAGTTCCAACCGTTGCGGCTGCCTGCATAGGAATCTCTACTCACAACGACAGCTCACTCTTCCTCACTCATTATTGGCAGGGAGCCGTTATTCTGGTATTCATAGGATATTATATTTACGCACTTTATCACTACAGTCGCTGGCTGCGCGAAAATTTTGCCGACCTTGAGCACAAGGAGGTATGGCAGAGTTTGCTGTTCGTGATTATTGTATGCATCATTTATCAGGCCTACACCACCAATCCTGGAGACATGGTGAGAGAATATCTGTCACAAATCAACACCATCGTCATCATCGCTTTTCTTCTTTGGCGCGTTGAGACCTTGCAGATATTGGAGATTAAGAAAAGCGAACAAGAGGAAGAAATAAAAGAAACAGGCATTAACACCAGCCTTCACACAGACATTGGTAAGATGCTTACCGACCTGTGCGAAAACACCAAGTTTTTCCTTCAACACGATCTTACATTACAGCAGCTTGCATCCACATTAGGCACCAACCGCACCTATCTGAGCAAGTATTTCTCTGACCATGGCACCACCTACAATGCCTATATCAACAGTCTGCGCATTGAACATGGCATAAAAACATACCAAGAAGCCATTACTGCAGGGCGCACCATCCTTGCCCAAGAACTGGCCAGTGATTGTGGATTCAAGAGCTATAGCACTTTCGCATCCGTTTTCAAGCATCTAAAAGGGCAATCATTTACCGAATGGGCCAAAAAACAATCGCAACAATAGCGGTTCATGAAAAACCCGAACCTATGGTCCTAAAAACCGCTGCGTAGCAGCTAAGATTTTGAAACCAGATTTTTCGTCAGATTTTAAGCGAAGCGCCCCAATATCTTGGTCGTCGTTTCACTCCTTAAAATCTGACGAAAAATCTACAAATATAATCTTACAAAAATCATTTTTGGCGCAGCCTAATTATGAATTATGAATTATGCATTATGCATTATGAATTAAAAATACTCTCAGAATTTACAAAAACAGTCTCAGAATTTACAAAAATTAAAAATTTAACAGATAAAATAGTGCGTAATCTTAAAAATATTTTTACTTTTGCAAAAAGAACAAAACAAACTACATGAAAACATTCTACTAAAGCAAAATCAAAAAAATAATAAATAATGGTATTTTCAAAAGGTGTTGAGTTGGTAAATAAGATTGTAAGGCCACCTTATTTGGTAGAGGGGGGCAAAAGTTGCTTTAGTATCTCCCGCCTATTGGGTGCCACAGGAGGCCATTGAACAGGCAGCAGAAACCATCAGAAGTTGGGGACTGTTGCCTGTTATTGGTCCACACACCAACAACATCAATGTCAACGCCTATGCAGGAACAAAAGTAGCAATACAATAATATGTTCGATAAGTTGCTCAAAACAGTCAACGAAGCTCGCTGGGCTGACGGTCTGCGAATCAGAAACCGTTTGGACGACATCACGTATGAGCCGATGCGCACTCAGGAAGAGTTTGTCATGAGGCTGATACGAGAGAACGCCAAAACGGCTTACGGCCATGACCACGGCTTTGAAAACATCCGGAATATGGATGAATTCAGAAGTTTCGTGCCACTCAGCACCTTCGACGACTATGCCGCATACATAGACCGGGTAGTCAATGGCGAGCGAAATGTATTGACCACTTATCATACTGAACATATTTCAGAGAGCCACAACCACTGCAAGATTCCCATGTCGAGATGGAGTTTGCAGTCTTGCTACGACTACAGCTTTTCTTCAGGATTCTATATTGCCGCTCACCATGGCTTCCTCACCGATGGCATGACGCTCAATCTGATAGACAACAATATAGACCGTCTGGCTTCGGGAATTACTGTTGGCAATATACTTGGCCGACTACTCACCAAACGGGAGTTTGACAACGACCAAATCTATGTGATCCCCATCGATATCATCAAATCAGCCGAACAGCCGGAAAAGCTCTATCTTCAGGCCCTCTTTGCCCTCTATCAGCAGGACATCTCGCTGACGCTCTGCGATCAGTATATCAATATGCTGGATATGCTGAGCTATATTGAGAAGCACTGGCCCAAGCTCACAGATGATATTGAGAAAGGAAACGTCTATGTGCCCTCCAGTCCGAAACGTGCCTGTGCCATCCGCGAAATTATGGAGAGCCACCACGTAGGCACTGAATTGGTCACCCAGCTTTGGCCGCGCATGCATTGTATCATGGTCTATGATGTTGACAGCCTCAGCACCAGTTTTGAGTTTCTGCGCACTTACTGCGGCAACAAGGTGCATTTCATCTTCACGGGTATTGGCTCGCCTCTAGGCGCCTTCACTACCGCGCTCAACATCGACGACCCGCAGACTGTCCTCATACCCGATAGTATTTTCTATGAGTTCAAGCCCAAAGACTCGACAAATGACAATCATCTGCTCACACTCGATCAGGTGGAGATTGGAAAAAGCTATGAACTCATTGTGAGCACCCTCTCTGGTTTTTATCGCTATAAAACCGGGATAGACGTTCTTGTGGTAGGGCGTTATCACGACACGCCAACCGTGATTGTTGACAAGTAGAACTCCCCTCAAAACTCGCACGGAATTCACCAAACGCAAAGTTGGTCGAAAATATGAGAGTTTTGAGCATACTTCGCGAAACGTCTGATTATCAACAAGTTGTAAAAATCACTTTTTCCCCACCTAAACCATTGCTTGCAATAGACGTTCTATTATACCGCAACTGAATAACAGTTATACCGCAACTGAATTGCAGTTATACTGCAACTGAATAACAGTTATACAACAACTGAAGTTCAATTGCATCATAGTATTCATTCAGTTGCATTACAGTTTTTAAAGAACTACAGAATAAAACGATGAAAAATGCGCCAAAATAGCAATAATCACCCAAAATTTCATCACAAAAACAGTACGAGAAGTGGCTCCAAGACCACTTTTATGGTTTGTGAGAGCCACTTCCCGTTCTAGTTTGAGATTTTTATTTGTCTTAATTTTCGAAAAAAATGATCGAAAATCAGAACAAAAGAACTCATTCGCAATGCGACTTAAGAGTATTCCAGGTTTCAGGCATCAGGATCTGACGGAACGGGCCGTTTGACTTGAACTGCATTTTGCGGATACGTGCGGCACGGTCCTTGCTGTCTGCATGGTCAGAAAGATATGAGAGTACACCATAGCTCTCAAGCTTCTCCAGAGAATTGGCCATCTCCATCGGGTCAAGATGCATGGCATGGAGATAGCGGGCGCCCTGTGCGTCGGCATCGTTTTCCTTGGCACGGCTGATGGTATTGCTCAGCATTCTGCTGGTGAGTTTTATCAGGCCGTCAACATTGGAGTTGCCTGTAAGAAGAATCAGTATTGCCTGAAAAACGGCCTGCCTACGTATGCCCGATTGAACATGGCCCAACTCAAGATGAGCCAGTTCGTGACCAATAACAGCACACAGCTGCGACTCATTGTCCATCTTCTCGATAAGTCCCGTATATACAACAAGATGTCTGCCAACAGTTACAAAGGCATTCACATCACTATTCCTGCTTACCAGAACATTGACGCTGGCAGTGTCTATATCATTGGCCAGACACATTTCACGGACCAGTGTGTCTATAGGCAGGCACACATCGTCTGACTTTACCTCATGAAGATCATTGTAGGTCAAATCCCATACCCATTCCGCTAACTTATCCCCGACTATGGTAGGGGAAAGATTGAACAGTTTCATCCAATCTACCTGCAAGGTGGCATAGAAGATGCCCAGAAACAGCAATACGGAGAAAAGGAGTTCTGTAAGTATCTTTTTCATCGCATACATATTTTATCGGTTATCGTACTATAAAGATACCAACGATGTATTTTTCCCTTTCGAGTGCCAACCGCAGAGCGGACTGTCTCTATGAAATCATAGATATTATAGAGGTTGACGGTGATGAAATAGGCAATATACACGGATGAAAGATCAGTGAAACAGAACAATATCCTGACGGTCCACCAGAACAGGATGTTGTTCATGACGAACAACGGCACCTGTGAGACCAGCGCCTGCATGGAGTTCCAACGAACAAAGAAGGTACTCTTTCTGGACACAAAATAGAAAAAGCCCGTAGCCAGAAGGTTAATGATGGGCATTGGCAAGCCTACCATCACGGCCACCAGCGACATGACATAGCAGTTGGAAGCGCGCTCCTTCTCATCCTCAAGAGGAACAACATCCTCTATGGGCTGAGAAGAATCGTTCAGAGGTATTTTTGAAAATTCCATATCCAATTAATCAATATAGCCACAATACCGATGAAGGCATACAGCCTGCGCTGGAATATCTTCTCAGTCTGGCGGTAGGCACGGAGAAAGGACGACGAGTTCATGAGCAGATCGGCTACAATCCATATGGGTATCACCACCATCAGCACCGCCAACAGTACTCCTATAGGATTGTAATACAGGGCAGACAGCCATTCACCACGAAACATCTCACGCACAGAACGAGTGGTTCCACACGACGGACATGGTATATGAAAAATATAACGTATAAGGCAACCGGTCCAGCCTATGGTCTTACCACTATCATTCCCGACCAACAACCAAAGATAGCCGCTTGCAGTCAGGAACAATAGCAATGTGTACAGACGTCCTCTGCTCAAGTGCATTAGAGGTAAGCCATCAGGCGTTCAAAATTCTTCTCGCGGGTGGTTCCCATAATCAGGAACCAGTCTATAAGAACCCAAATACCCAAACCGCCACAGGTTAGCAGTTTGCCGATACCCAATCCGGTATCACCGATATAGAAACGATCTACGCCTAAATTGCCTGTCAGAAGACTCAGGACCAGAGCTATTGTGGGGTCCTTGAATTGAATGGCATGAAGCATTGACTCCTTACTGTCATCTGCTGCAAGCAAACGATCACGTACATACATAATCTGAGACTCGGGTAGATACTTGTTGTTCATCATGATGAACATATCAACTTTCTGCTGTTCCATGAGCTTGAGTAATATTGGTTTAGTTTTGTTTAAAAATCTTTGCAAAGATATGCAAAATTGTAATATCTCCCAAACATTTCAATAGTAATTGTTAGCGAACGGAAGAACTTTTTTGCCATATATAGATTCATTTACTCAATCTGCCAACTTGGGATAGTTGGCAGGCTGGTAAACATAAGAGTGGTCGTCATATTCAGGATGACTGGCACGCCATGCAGCTATTCCGGCATTGATAGTTTCAACGAAGGAAGCCTTCGTCATGTCGGAAACATTAGCATAGGAACATTCCATCACCCCTGTATTCACGGCTGCAATGCCACCTGTGGTTGTACCAACAACCTTGCCGGCCTGATAGCATCCGACAATGGTACCACTATTGCTGCCCACCAGTCCGCCGACAGAGGCCGAAGCGGCTGTACTCTTGGTAGTGCCAATATGATAGCTGGCAAAGATGACACCCGTATTCTCACCCACGAAGGCACCAGCAACAGTACTGTTGAACGTCACATCGCCCACCACCTTCGAACCGCAGATGAGTCCGGCATTGCTATTGGCAAAGAGGCCTGAACCACTGACAGCGGCAGCAGAATTTTCTGGAACGACGGCATTCACCTGCAATTGCTCTATCTTGGCATTGGCTCCGAGAGAAACGAAAAGCGGCGTTCCTTTCAAACGATAGATAAAGCGTTCGCCGCCCAGGAAAGTGCCATTGAACGGATGAGTGGCATCGCCAATACCTATCCAACTGAGCACCTGACTGTCATGTTCGGGCTGCAGGGTGATATCGGCATCCAGACGCACATACTTTCCGGCAAAGTCGTGACCGTTCTTCACCTCATAGGCAAACGACAGCAACTGATAGGCCGTACTAATCTGATAGGCCGTGTTCGGTGTCTCACCATTATGACCATAGATATCATACACCACATTATTCAACCGATAGAGCCAGGTAGCATCGTCCATTGTGGCATTGGCATCGCCAAGGATGGTTACATTCTTTCGCTCGGTGTCGTGCAGAAAGGTGGAATTTTTTTTCAGTTCGCCTACCTCGGGGGTAGCAACGAACAGCCAGTTTTCATAGTCGGCGCCAACGGTCATCTCTTCGTTGCGGTGGTTCAGCGAGATATTAATCGTTGTATTATAGCCTGCCTCGAAATAGACGCCCGTCAACGATGCCGTATAAGTCTTGGTAACATTCTCCTTGGGATTCAAAGGATTGGGATAGGTTACATCAAAACGAAGTTGTACCGTGCGGCCTTCCACATCGCTTTCAGGAATGGTACTGATATATTCGGCGGTCTGAGGGATAGTGATGCCATAGAAGGTGAACTTCTTATATTGTGCCGTTCCGCTTCCTTCGGCATTGGGAGTCCAAAGCAGAAGGTCCTTACGAGGATTATCCTCACCGTAGTTAACGGGCTGAACCCCCGCACTGGCCTGTTTCCAGACATATTTCGTTGGCTGATGGAGCAAGCGCATGTTGGAAACCACAGAACGGTTGTCAACAGCATTAGAACCTGCCGAGAAACCATCAATATCGACCACCACGCGCACATTGCTCAAAGCATGGGTAAACTTAACCTGGGCCACACTACCGCCAGGTTCGGCCGTTACCTGTGTGCTATAGGAAAGGAGCAGGTCTTCATTTTCCAGGTCTTCAGACGAGGAATAGACGATAGCGCCATTGTCTGAGGGATTTCCCAACGTACCGGCGTAATAGACTTTCTCACCTTCAATCGGCGTAAAAGGAGTCCAGTCGAAGTCGGCCACATTGGGAGTGCTATAGGCAATGAACGTATGAGGACTGACGGCATCGCTCCAATACACTCGCTCGGGTTCGTTTTCGCCAGCCTGACGCGTCCAGCCACCTCCATTTCCTGCAACGAAAATGATTCCTTCGTAACCGCCGAGGCCGGGATAGGTGAAACTGGGCAGCGGATTGAATGTACGACGAATATCGGTATATACAGCCTTGTCGCCACCCTTAAAAGCGCTGCGACCTATATACTCTTCCAGTTTGGTGACGGTTCCACGGGTGATGTTTCCGGAAGTGCCGTCATCGATAGTGGCCTGAATGCCCTGCAACTCAACGGCAGTGTCCAACAAGGAACCTGCCGTTTCATCATCGGCTGAGCATCCCGTGAAAACAACGGCCAGCAGAAGGGCCACGCACTTATATATCTGTTTTATGATCATGACTATTCGGTAGCTAATGTAATGGTTACAGGATACTGTTCTCCTTGCTTGAACTCTAAGGTCTGCAGTTCGTAGCTGTAACGTCTCTCTCCATCCCTGATCCAGAAACGGGCTTTCTCAGAAAGTTTACAGGGAGGTACAATGAGATAGTAGCAGCCAGAAGCCGCATCACGATGGGCGGTATAAACACCATCGTTAGGAATTGCAGGGAGACTATTTGGATTGGGATTTCCCGTCATTGGATAGACGATTGCCTTGCGCTGTGCATCATCGTTGATGGCAACACCCAGCACCTGACCGTTGTACTCCTTCGCACAACTGCACTTTTGCTGATAGCCGAAACCGGAGTTGACTTTGCTCTTACCGGCATAGTAGTCGCCAACCACCACTTCACGCTGGTCGATAGCAGGCATTCCTTCCAAGGTGACAACAGCCGAAGCGGAAAAACTCTCAGGAATGGCAATCTTCAGACAGGCCATCACATGCTGGAACGACAGGTGTACATTGTAGGAGCCCGTCTGCATATAGCTCTGCGCCCAAAGGAGATCAGAACTCAGGTAGTCATTCTCCTCGGTCTGGTCGGCATGGAACACATAGGAATATTGCGAATACATCGAACCGTTGGAAATGAAGAGAATATTTTCACTCCATGTAGAAGCGGTATATACATAGGGAGTCTGCTGGGCCTCGTACTGACTGAACAGGTTGGGAGCATCGGTATAGGCATACTGTCCCTCCACATCGACCTGATCACTGGCCACGATGGGAGTCCAAGCAGTGCCATTCCATTTCATCAGCCACAGGGCATCGGCACTATGACCATAGGTAGTCTCACCGAACTCTGTGTGGTCGCTGAAAGGGCAGATAATCTTCAATTTCATACGGTCGCCCACGGCAAAGGCATTGCCGGCAATATTGGTACGGGTGAGAGGCATGCCCTCGAAATCGCTGACTGAGGTGGTGAGCTGTAGCACGCCCTGTCGGGGCTGTGCAAGTTCGTCATCATCGCTCGAGGAACAAGCAGCCATCAAGAAAATGGCACACATGGAAATCAAAAAACGAAATAAAATATATCTCTTCATCACTTAAATTCTAAAATTTCCCCATCGTGGGAACTAAGGGGGGTACTCTTTTTCCTCGTGGGAACTAAAGGGAGGTCAATTATTCTGTTCCAACACGTTGGCGTTGCCGTCATCGGCAGGTGCACCACTCACCAACTGCGGATAGGTATGGGCATAGCCCACATTATTGTTCACATAATGACCGGCACAAGGATATTTCTTACCGAAGTCGGAACTGTTGTATTTCCAGATAGCATAGTTTATAGCCTTCCAAGGAGCCAGACCATAAAATCCCTGGCGCATGGTCTCGGTGGTGAGCTTGGAGAAAGGCATATCGTCAGCCAACAGGTTGTCGTTCTTGGCTTTCAGCACATACGACTTTGCACCGCGGATATATTCCTGTTGCTGATAGTTATCGACAATAGTACTCACAGCATGTGTACCGGGCGAGAGGGTCACATCATAATAGTTCACCATGAAACGTCCCCATTTCAAGGGTTCTCCCACACCCTGTGAGGCAAGAAAAGCATCTGAAGGATCGGCATAGCTGCCCAACAAGGCACCCGTTCCACTGGCAAGTCCCGATGCTGCCATCATATTGCCATACATAGTAAGATTGTCGGCCTTGCCCACCATAGCGCCACCAGCCTTTCCTTCATAGATACAACCAACCACATAACTGTTGCCAGAAAGCGTATGGGCAATAGGATTGCCGGATGAAGGCGCCTTGATTGAGACGCCAATGATAAAGGCGCCAAAGCCTGTCTTGGCATCTTTCGCCTCGGCCGTATTGAGCAACATAAAATCATGAGTGGTCTCAATCTTCAGGTTACTGATAGTGGCATCGTAACAGTGGCCGAACAGATAGCCGCCATCCATATACACATTCTTCAGGGTATGCATCTGTCCGTTGAACTCACCGCGAAAAGGATGGGCCCCGGGAGTTCCTAAGCGCACGGAAGGACTCTCATTGCCGATGGCAGTCAGTTTCCAGTCAAAGAAATCAAGGTCGCAATCCAGATACACTTTAAAATGGCGGTCCAGTCCTTCTTCATAGAAACTGTATGGTCCGCGAAGGGTGTCAGGCATCGTATAGGCCGGCTGGTCGGCAATAGCTGGGAAATAGTGATTATAGACCACACTATCGGCAACGGCCGTTCCATTCACCAGTTTGATGAACTCCAGAAACTCTTCACGCGACTTAATATGGAACTCCGGATCATAAGTATCGCTCAACTCCTTGGGGATGGCAGCGTTGATAGCGTCCTTCCACCACTGGTAACTTTTAGAATCTGTCTTGGGCTGAGCCTCATCTTTACCGTTACCCGTTTCCTGGTCCTGCTGTGCCCAAGAGAAGTTGTTCACGGGCGTGATGGTAAAACTCTCATAACGGTAGCCCACGCTGAACAGATAGCTATAGCCGGGAATCAGTTCCAGACCGTCAGGAAACATCTCGTCGCCGTTTTCATCCTTTATATCGCTGAGGGCAAAGATGTGATAGGTTGCCTCCACATTGTCGGTATTGGCTTTGTCGCCATCGTTCACGTCAAAGAGTTTAACCCTGAATCGAGTACAGGCAGGCAGACGAAGCGTCTCTCCCTGATTGCCGTCAGTACTCATGTCATAGGGAATGGTCACCATATACATACGTCCGTCAACGCCAGCAAACAAAGGGCGCTGCACATCGTCACGAATCTCGGCAGAGGTCTTGGTGCCAAAGGAAACGATGCCATCGGCTGTTGACTTATAGGGAATATCAGAGAAATCATTGGTATTGTCATAAAGCGTCTTTGTCATGGTTCGGAGCAGCGAGGTGTAAATATCGACCCCCGAAGGCATGCACATCTTCTCGTAAACAGCTTTTACTGCATCGGCCTCGGCCTGGGCATCGGCTTCGGTCTTTCCATGCTCGGCTGTTGACTCGTCACGCTCGGTAGAACCGGCATTGTCCTGACGCATATAGTCATGATAGTCAGTACACAATTCGGCACCGGCCAATTGGTTTCCCGACTTAGCCGTGAACCCGATACGACAGCCTTGATGACGAAGGGTCAATGGAACTTCCAGCGTAGGACCTGACACCGTGACCCATTCCGACACGCAATAGTCGGGATAGTACGACCCTTTTTTCTTACTGCTGATGCAACCGGCGAGATTGCTGCGTGACCACGAGCGGAAGCGAACGGTACGTCCGTTCTCCCATGTCAGCGAGTCGGCTGCTGTCTGCACGAAAGTTGTTCCCGGAGCATTGGAGCCTTTTGCGCCCACCTGCGGTTTCCAGTCGATATCGAGTGCCACGCTGGTACCTGTCACATACTTGGAAAACAGATAATATACACGATAAGCCTCAGTCTTACTGTCAAACGAAATACCCGCATCGGGAGAATACTGACGGTAGATGGTCATGATATCGCCCTCGTTGAAACTGCCGTCATGGCGATAAGTGGCACGAGTGGCAAAAGGTTCGGCCATCGAGGCACTGAAACTAACTCCCTGACCTAACAGTTCACCATGGAGAAACGATTGTTCTTCCATCTCCTCAGTACAGCCGGCAAGAAGAATGGAAAGGACTATATATATATAACGATTGATTTTCATACGCTATTCATATTCAGGTAATGAGGGCATGTTTGAAACAGGGGTGTCACCTTCCCAACAGTTGTTCACATAACCGGAAACAATGGCACCAGACTTGAAGAAGGAGCCGCCAGACAATTTGATATTAAGCAGTTCGGCACGCCATCCCAATGTGGGAACCCATTGACCGCCCTCGCTATGGACATTGGCTTGCCATATTGCATTCGCATCTTTTTCCTGTGGTGTAAGGTAAGTCCCGTTCAGACCATCGAACAGCCATGTTCGTTCGCCTTCAGTTGAAGTAATTGTAATGGTATGGTCCATCGCATCCAAATGGCCTGTAAACTCGAAATTATCGGGCAATATTGAGGACGGGATGGTAATATCATGATCCAGAATGAAATAGTCACCATGATGCTCACCTCCCTCATATGCCTGCAGCAGTAGTTCTATCCATTTCGAGTCTGACACATACTGAGCATCATCTTCTTCGTCCTGCAAATACTGATGTCCATCGGTCACAGTATGGTTGGTAGTACTATTGGTATAGGCACGCTGCCAACTGCTTCCAGCAATGGAGAGGGTATTCCCGTTCTGATTGTTCACACCATAATAGTTATCAGAACCAACGGTCTCTATCCAGAGTTCGCTACCGGAATTGTTGTAATCGACACGCTCGCGGGAGATACGCAGATAGACCACCGTCTCGTGGTTGGCATCGAGGTCGAAGGTGAATTTCTTCGTATAGTTCAGACCGTTGTCTAAGGTGATGTCGAAATCAATCTGATTGGTTGCCACATAAAGGTTCTGCTTGGTTTGGGCATTAGCAAAGCCTTCCTCATCGTACATCACATTATCCAGCGAGGTATAGGTAGGACGGACAATCAAATCATACACAGGAACTTTTCCATAGACCGTACGCTCATAAGCGCCATCGGCAGTCTGATTGGTCGTGGGATCGAACGTCAGTTCGTGAATATCTGCCCATTCTTTGTCGGTAGGATAGATATATTTCTTCTTCTGCGTATCGTAATAGCCAATGAACTCATCGGCCAATGATTTCTTTTGCGAATCATCATAACTGCCACGCTCGCCCACGAAATGAGGAATAGCCTTGCGCACCTTAGTCCAATGAGGAGTATCATCGGTTACGCCAGACAAGACATTCACATTACAGAAACGAATCTTTGAAGTGGTGGGGTCGTCCTTGCCATCAGTTTCCAAGGCATAGCCTTCGATTTTCACGTCACGACCGATAATCGGATCAATCAGGATATAGGCCAACACACGTGCAAGGCGATGACGGAAAGGCAGTTTGATGCGGCCCACAGTGGCATGAATAGTGTGATTGGGCGGCATGGCCAGATAGTGGTCAAGAAGGGTGTAGTTGCCCCATTGGGTTTCGTCGGTACCTCCCTTATCAAAATGCTGGTCGGTGGTCAGGCTGGTTGGAACAGCACCTGTAACCAGACGATCAGGTACATACACGCCGCTGAAGGAATGGGCTCCATTGTCAAACCAACGGGCAACCAGGTCATTATCTTTTCTCAGAAAAGAATACTCGGCTAAATTGCCCGATGAATACTTGATATCATCGTTGGCGTCAGACAGCAGTTTCAGGGTTGCCACACATGAGTTTGAACCAATTCCGTAGTGAATATCCAAACCAGTCTTCAACGGTTTCACTAGCCAGGAGATTCTTTCAGCATCGATTTTGGTAACTGTATCTTCAATGATAGCAGTAGCTCTCGTGGTGACAGACTGAACCGTCAACTCATCTGTATCGAGACCACCAACCTGAATAACGGGATTGGTATTATCGTCGGCAATCGCTGACTCATCCGTCTGCTGACAAGCCGTCAACAGCAGCGCCACATAAATGCCAATCAATAATGTATGTTTACGTTTCATCATCTTAATCGTCATAGTTCGTATTTTCTATAGGAGCAACAGCATTGCGACGGCCAATGAGTTGTTCTACCGACTTACCGTCAGGGAACGAGCCTACCCCATCGCTCTCACCCGGCCACCAGTTGCCTTGACATCCTTCAGCAATGCCATCTTTATCGAGGGCATATCCCACGACAGAACCTTTCTTTGAGTTCTTTGAGGTAATGAACCAACTGGTACAGTCGGTAATCAGTACGTTGGGATTCTCATGAACACTCTCCTTTTCGGCGGTACCTCCAAGGATGCCGCCATAGTAAATGCCCTTGCTATCGATACCTGCAACAGGAGTGGTCAGCGTGCCCTTGACTATCTGAGGGTCGGTATTGCGGAAGAGGGTGGCATCGGCATTGTAATACACACAGCGGGTGATGGTAGCCTTGGCGGCACAGGCTACGATGCCACCGGCATAGATGCGGGCACCATCGCCGATACCGTTTACCCAAATCTGAATATTGGCCTTGCACTGGCAGTCCTCGACCGTTGCTCCATCATAAGCCCACACCACTATGCCACCAGCATTGGATGCCTGAATACGATGAGCGCCTGCCTTCACCTTAATATTACTGATCTTGGCATTGGAACCTGTCACGGCATAGGCAAGGGCTGCAATGGCATCGGTACCATCAGTAAACTCGGTAATCAGGTCGCTGCTCAGGCGTACAGTCAAATCTCTGACCGTTCCCATCACATTACTGAAAAGCATACCATCGGTAGTAATTGTCATGTCGTTGCCATCCAGATGAAAAAGGACGTTTCCGTCGGCATGGGCATCGGAACTGTTGAGGATGTCGGTTCTTTTGCCATAGGTCCAGTCTAACATACTGAAACTGTCGGACAAGCGATAGTGCTTGTCAGTTCTGTTGTAGGCTGAGGTAAGTAGGAGTTCCAGTTCGTTTTGACGATCGAGCACGCCATCGTACTGTTCAGCGGCAACTGTCATATTCGGATTCTCCACCTCACCGAAAGCATTGGGAACATTGGTAGGCCAGGCATTGTTGTAAGCACGTAAATCCTTGTCGCCAGCCTTCGACTGAACAATATTCTTGAAATCAGCGGCCGACTGCGAGACGGTGATACCATAAATGAAGGTATTGCCCGTTACACGACCTACGGCCTCACCCACAATGCCGCCACCTTTCACGCCATCGCTACCGTCAACACGGGCATTCACGGTACATCCATCAATCACTGGCATTGGGCCGGAACCGTTTTCAGCATAAATAGAACGTGAGGCAATACCGCCTACAAAACCTGTTGAGCCATGGACAGGAAGAACAGAAGAGCAAGCTGTGATGGTGCCGGAATTGACAACGACCAATCCTGCCTGAGTGGCATAACCGGTAGATGCTTTTCCCTCGGCATCACGGGGGAACACATCAATACGCTCAATCTTTCCAAGGTTGGTCTCGGCAATGGCCGAAGCCACATGGGTATTGCCCACAGTAATGGTTCCATTCACAATAGTGCCTGAGGAACTGATAGTAGAGAACACTGGATGATTGGTATGGAAAGTAGCACCCGCCATGTTCAGGGTACAGTTCAAAGGCTGTGGTGTCCATTCGGCCACGGCATCGCCATCCTTCTCTAAGTCAATAGCATTCGGCACAATAATAGCCACATTGCCTTGCTTGTTTTCCTTACTGGTCAGGAAATCATAGAGTTCCTTCCGGTTCGTAATCTGAATCAGGTCGCCAGCCTGTCCGTAGTCATCAACAACAGAGGTGGTCACCGTTTCGGTCCAGTCCTCTACATAAGAGGTAATCACCACCTTACGACTACCGCGACCAAGTATAACGGTGATGACCAGATGCTGACCGGCATGGAGGTCATAAGCCTTCATGTGGTCATCGTCAGCAAAGTTTTCATCATTTCCGGCAAAGAATGTAAATCGCTGCTCAGAAAGTTTTATCTCGGCAATAGTGTCTGCTGTAGCTTTTGCCCGATAATCGTATGGATTGACAACTGCGGTATATTCCGTCGTCTCCACTTCATCTGCTGAAGGGTCATAACTGATAGAGGTCTTGTTTGCGAGAGGCTTTATCGCCTGATATTTTCCTTCAGCATAACTGAATATCTTAGTGGAGATATTCGTCTTGGCCTTGTCGAAAGTCAGGTCTTCTGGATTCACGCCTTCACCAGCTTTCAGTCGAATGGTGACCAGAGCACGCTGATGGCGCAGGAAAAGAGGAATACGCTTGTAATAGCTCACTTCATCTTGTCCAGATGGTGCCATACCTAATTCTTTATTGGCTGAATACCACTCTTTGAAAGTACGATAGTTCAGCGCATCTTCATCATCAACAGGGGCATTGGCACTTTCATTCCAAAGAGACATAAAGCCATAGCCCAACAACTGGTCCTGCAAGAGGAGCTTTGCCTTTGTTGTCTGATCGGACTCCAAAGAGACTGTTCCTGCTGTAGCCTTGAAGCCAACTTTTTGGGTATTGCCAGGCCAATAGAGGGGCGCAGTAGCAAGCAGATTGCCATCGTTTTCTTCTCCCGGCTGATAAACACCGCTACCTATTGCATCAGGAATGCCATCTTCAAACATCTCTATTGAGAAACGATAGTCATCAACTACTGCCTTGTAAGCGCCCATACGCTGACGGAAAGCATCTTCTTCAACCGTAGAACGAGTGATGACACTCGCCGGCAGATAGGTAGTAAAGGCAATTGGTTCGTCTGCATCAATACCATTGTCTGCCAAAGGTGACAGGTCTTCACCGCAACCAGTCAGCAATATTGCCATACTGAAGATTGAAATATGTAATATATAATATAAGGTGGACTTCATTCAAGTACTGTCTTAATTCATGATTGTTCCATCGGTTCCATAGACCAATTCTTCTTTCTGCTTCCAGTCAAGCACCTGCGTACGAATGACAGCGAGGATGCCTCGACGAACTTCCAAATCATACACGTATTTCATACCGCTGGCCAATGTTCTTAAAGGGACATCCGTTTCATTGGTCTCAGGAACTTCATAGGTAGAGACGTGCACAACGCCTGGGTCATCGGCTGTTCCCTCATGCCAGGTAACGCGAATGGCCCAAAGGTGACCGAACGTAATAGCATTGTATGACTTCAGGAATCCTACGGCATAGCCTTCATCATGTCCTTCTTCATCCTTGATTCCCGTTGCCATATCGAAGAGTGAGAAAGAGGTGCCCCACTTATTGTTTGCCAATTGTTCATCGGTATATTGGTCAAGGTCAACATCCTTGGCTTTGGTTGCATCTACAGTACCGTCGGGATGAAGGTGGGTGCTGACAATGCCCTCTGTGGAAACGCCCAAGAGTTCAACTTTTTCTATCTGTTCAGCTGTAATCTCTGCCGAATTATCCTCAGAGGATTTTACATTCACCTGCACCAAAGCAAACTGATGTTTGAAATAAAGGCGCACACGGTTGCCTTCCTGTGTAGAACCTGAAGGTTTTGCAATAGTAAGGGCAAGAATAGGATCGGGCTGTTCACTAATAGACTGTCGTGTGCCTCTCGCCAGATCGTAAGTGACGTTCTTGCCATTCACTACAGGTGTTTCATTGAGACGGTTATAGTCAGCTAAAGCCAGGAAGGCGTGGTTTAAACGATTCTGCCAATAGAACTGTCCAGTAAGATAGTTTGCATTGCCCAGAGTGTTACTAATCTGCAGGGAAGCAGTTGTCATCGTTCCGCCTTCTATCGGATCGACAACATCAAAATCGGTATCATCGGTATCGTTATTCTTTGCGTGATAGTACATTGAACAGATAAAGCGACTGCCTTGTGCCATATAGGGTATTGTAGCCCTGGTCACCGCAAGGTTCTCATTGCCGGAAGTGAACAGCACAGGTGTACCCACCACGCTATCGGCAGGCTCCGCCATCTCATCGCTGGCGGCACAACCCGCAAGCATAACTATTCCGAGTAATATGATAATTAAATTCTTCAACTCTCAATTATTATAGTTTTTATAGTGACTATAGTACTTATAGTGCCTATAGTTTCTATCGTTCCGTTAGTTCCCATTCAGTGGTTGCCGCTCGACCTATGGTTGCTTGCTACCAACGGGACACCCAAGCCTCTCATCTCTCAACTCTCATCTCTCACCTCTCATCTCTCACCTCTCATCTCTCATCTACACCTAGTCCCATTCAAGGTTTGCCTCACCACTACCTGTCTTTTCTTCCCAATCCAGAATCATGGCACGGAAGCTAACCTGTTCTTTCTCAATATGTATGGTATAGGTATAATGTTCACCACGTTTCCATTCGCCTATCACAGCATTATCGCTATCCTTGCACAAGTTGAGTTGCAAACGATAGGTAGTTCCATCGTTGAGCGTAATGGTCACGATGGCATTATTGTCTATGGTCTGCGGTACCACCACGACATCGGTATTTTCTGAAAGGCTCGAAATTGCCAGTGGCTCTTTCGCTATAGCAGTTGTAATGCTGCCATCTTCAATACTGATAGTTCCTGATGTATAAAGGTTGCTGACGGAAACAGTTGCATTTGTAAGATCGACCGCAGCTTCGCCTGTGGCTGTTTCCAAAACAAATTTAATCTTGCTCATCGCATGCTCAAACGCCATTGGGACATTGCCTGTTCGTGGAGCTATCGCCACGCCAGCTTCTAATGAGGCATGTTTGGCCGTAGTACCCCACAACACATCCTCGCCTTGGTTCACATCGGTACCTGTATTATTGGCTAGCGCACGGAAGAAGAACTTGTCTGTTCCATTGGGCCAACAGATAGCAGGAGTATTGCTCCATACCTTTTCTGTAGCATCATAGGTTGAGGTGGTGGCAAGACTGTAGTTGGCCGTAGCAGCAGATTCTTTCCAATACAAACGGAACGAGGCTCCGTCTTCAAAATCGATGCCATTTCCCTCAACAGTAAACACCTTAATATCATTATTGAAAATGATATCACCCTCACCGTTGGCATTCACCGTAACCCAGTCAGTCAAACTGGCTTGAACAGTCACAGCTGTTTTGCTTACGGTTATATCCAGATGATAGTTTACGCCAGACTTTGCAACGATGGAACTCTGATCGTCGGTATAGCCATCTGCCCAAGCAGTTGTCTTCAGCATATCGGCTGTCACTTTCAATGAATAGTCATTGCCATCCACATCGGTGATTTTCAACAATTCATTACCTAAGGTGAATGATGTACCAGGCGTAATAACAGCAGTATAGTTACGGGTATCCCCCGAAACATAGGCGGCAGCAAACATCCTGATATCGGCAGGAGTACCGCTGCTGACAACACCTTCAGGTGCGTTCACCTGGGCAATTGTATTGATATCCTTTAGCGTCAAGACGGTAGCAGACTGCGGATTACCGCTAAAGGTATCATCGGTTTTCAGCGTCACCGTCACTTCGCTCATAGCGTGAGAAAAGGGGACATTCAGCGTACCGAGCTGATCTTTAGCATGCGAATAAGGAACAGCCTTCTGTTCAGCCGACCACAACAGATCGGCATGCTGTACGTCCTCGGCTTTGGTCTGGTTACCAATAGTCCATTCCAAAGAACCAGTTTCTTCAGACAAGGCTGCTGAGGGAACTCCGCCATTATAACAATAGCCATAATAGGTTTGAAGAGCATGTCCATCCGTTCGCAAATCAGTATTGGCAGAGGCTGAATTACTGAAATCATCCCAATATAGCACAGGCGATTCTGAAGCCTTAAAGGTTACAAGCTTAGGAGCCTGATCGGCCGATACAGGCGTATAACTACCTTTCTGGGTACCTACAGTATGACGGATGTACACCATGAGTTCATCCGTATCATCGAAACTGCTGCCGGATGCTCTTGTAACGACTTTCTCATTACTAAGATTGGCAGCTATCTGCAAAGGTGTCTTACCTTCAGCCGACAGCAAAGCAGTCTGTTCCTCGTCAGCTGTGCAGCCTGAAAGTAGCAAGGCAATACCGATATATAAAATAATCTTCTTTGTCATCTTTTAAATAATACTCTTAGAACCACACATCCTCTTCAGCTTTGACCGTGGACCAGTCATCCAAGGTCGCCGATACTGTAATCTCTGTTTTTGAGAGTTTCAGATGATACACATAATGGACACCCGATTCCCATTTCCCGTTAGGAGCCACAAGAACGGCAGTACCTGTTTTTTTGATGGGTGCCACATCAGCATAATACACATCGCCATTAGCCAATGTGATACGGAAACGGACATTTGTAGAAGCCTGTGCTGCTGTATAGGTCAATTGTTGTGGTACAATTGCACTTAGACGCATGTTCTCATTGCCGGCTCCACTAACAGTAGCCAGTGTGTAAGAAGAAAGAGAACCTGTGGGAATAACTTCTCTGTCACCCAGTTTCACATCGCCGGTATTATAGACGTTTACAATTTCGACGACAGCATTTTCCAAATTGACCTGGCTACTGGTATTTGTCGTTGACAAGTGCACCTCTACCTGGGCCATCATATAACGGAAGTTCAGGTTTACATTTCCCTCGGTTGCACAGATGCCACCATTGAAAAGGTTTGTCCTTGTGTGACCGGGTTCATCATTGGTGCACGTTGCATCCTCATCAATCTCGGGGCGGGCAATCTGCAAATCAGAGGGGAAGGAGCCTGCAGCATAAGCGACATTCTGCACTTTTATCACCTGATAGTTCTTCGCATTGTGGATAGCCGTCTCTACATGAGGAGCTGTTAGGTTGTCGGGATCGGTGGTTGTACGAGGCAATACCCCACGGAACTGATAGTGAATATTATGATGAGCCCAGAACAACCGAGGAGTCATCGTCCAATCGGTGCCTGATTTACTGACCACACTTTCTTCCTTATAGAAACCATTCTCAACCAATGACGAGTCATTACTATACCCATCATCCAATGAATTACTGCGATAGAAGCTGAACGCATCATCACCATAGGAACTTGAGCTATTACCGAAATCAGCCCAGACATTGATGACAGGTGAAACTTCCTCTGCTGTAATATCTGTCCAGTTCACAATAGTAGCCGTAACAGAGATACTTGTCTTATTGACAGTTACATTAATAATATAATTTTTTCCGGCCTCTAATATATAAGCTCCATCCGTTGCATGGCTGGTAGCATTTATAGCCGTACGAATCTTCTCGCCTGTCACATAATAGATATTGCCATCTGCCTGAACACGGGCTATGATAGCATCGTCTGCCTTAAATTCACTTCCGGGCATCACCAATGCCTCTTTTGTAACATTATAGCCTGATGTAGCAGCAGATGCCTGATACATAGTGATGACGGCCTTGTCAACCAAAGTCACAACGCCATTGGTCACATTTACAGTTCCTTTGGTATAGGCCCACTCATCGTTGATGGTTGCCCCTGCCTCATTACTGGTCAGTTCAACGACAGGATTAGCAACAAATTCACCACCAGTGAATCCATCACCAGCCTTCAAGTTCACCGTTATTTTACTCATAGCATGGCGGAAAGCAAGCTGCTTGCCAGCTGTGCGTTCATCAAACAGATAAGTGCCATCGGTAGTACCTTCCTTAATATTGTTCGATATCAGCAAGTCGTTATGAGTCCATCCTGCTGTTTGATCGGCCTTCACGTCCCAACTGAGTGCTGTCCAGTCAGTAACCGTAGGAGCTATTTTCTCTCCATCCACAGCAACGCCATAGATAGTCAAGCCTTGAGTACGTCCTGAAGATGCGTTTGCCGGATCTGCCATTCCGTAATCATCCCAATAG
This sequence comes from Prevotella sp. E9-3, assembly GCF_022024015.1. Lineage (NCBI taxonomy): Bacteria > Pseudomonadati > Bacteroidota > Bacteroidia > Bacteroidales > Prevotellaceae > Prevotella > Prevotella sp. E9-3. The sequence continues at coordinate 511,650 of NZ_CP091786.1, read as the reverse complement.
AGAGCAGGACTCAGCTCCAGATCATTGGCAGTAGATGTAGAGACTTCCACTTCGGCAATACTGGTTTTCACTATATTCTCAGGAGTATGTCCTGTCCATGTACCACTCACTTGCAAAGCAATAGCAGTATTGGGCTTAAGAGTCTGATAAGTTTCACCGGCAGCTCGTGTCTCCGCCTGAAGAGTTCCTTCAACAAGTCCTGCCGACAGTTCTATCTGTCCACCTAAAGAGTGATTGGCGCCGTTGTTGGGATCATCTTCGCTACTACAAGCAGTAAGAAGAGCCAGAGGAATAATATATATATAATGTGTAAGCCTCATCTTCAATATCTGATTATGTGTAAGCCTCATCGTCATTATCTGATTTGAACATTGTCGTCACCGGCTTCAACTGTCTCCCAGGCAGCCAGACTGGCCGTAATCTTGGTGATGCCTGCCTTGGTCAGTTTGAAGGTATAGGTGTACTGATAGTTGGGCAACCAGCGATTGATGACATATTTCGAGCCCGACTTGGGGTAAGGATTCTGGATGATATTATCTCCTACCGTAGCAGCCAGCACGGCTTCCATGTTGACGATATACAGGTTGTTATCTGCTGTAGTAATGGTCAGTTCAACATTCTCCAGCGACTGCGGCACAAATCCATAGTGCCAGGGGATCTCGTTGCTGCCTGCCATCTTTTCGTTGCTTACGGTTGCAGTACCATTGTCGGCAATAACAAGTCCGTTACCCATCAGCACCTTTCCAGTGGTATGAATGTTGTTCAGGTCCATCTTAGCGTTGGTCAGGTCCACCTTATCGGCACCTTCGGTAGTTGTCAGATTAATGGTTACATCACTCATCATGTGGAACATAATCATATTGACCGTACTCTTCGTAGGACCAATAGCCTTGGAGAGCTGATGGCCTGAACCTTTACCGTCGAAACCTCTGCTGTCGCTATCGTAAGTCAACTTACTTGAAGTTGTCTCAAAAGGAGCACCCCAGCACACATCACGATAGCTGTCGGCAAAGTCAGCTGTCAGCGAGATATAGTCATCACTGTTCCCTGCACTCTCTACCTTCCACGTATCATCCGTCTTCGGCATCACCGTACGGAAATGATAGAACGTCTTGTTGTCTGGCCAGTACCAGGCAGTATGGGGATCCTGAGCCTCTTCGGCAGCATAGATGCCCGAATTAACTATAGCCTCTACGAGCTGAGCCTTGTTCTCCACAGGAGTATATCCAGTCTGCCAGTCATAACGGGTGAAGTCATCATCAATGGCCCCATCGTTATAGTTGCCTGCTCTGAAGAGGTCGAAGTCGGCAGCGCCTTTCTTCTGCACACCCTTATCGAGCAGCGTCATAGTGATGCGGGCATTGCTTGGTTCCACCACGTCGGCGTTCACCGTTTCCCAGTCAACCACAGCAGCGGTAAAGCTATCCATCTTCTTTTTGCCCACGGTCATGGTGAACACATAGTGCACGCCAGCTAACATTTTACCTTCATTCAGGCGAAGCGGTTTACCTTCTTCTTCTGCCTTTTTCACCAAAGCATTGTACAACGTCTGCTTTGTCAGCTGGTACAAGTTATTGTTGATGATGAAACTTACGGTACCTATCTCTATATCCATCAGATTTGTACCAGGCAGCATCAGTCCGTCCAGCACATATTCATAACCATCCGTGGTTTTAGTAGCTGCCACAGCCAACTCATTGATGTCTGCTTCAGAGCTGGTAATGAACTCGCCCTGTTCAATATCAAAGGTGCCATTGGCCAGGAACTTCTTCAGCACGATATTCTGACCGGCTTCAGAGAATTCGAACTTCTCATCTTTCTCAAAGCCTTCTCCTTTCTTAATTTTAAAGGTGACACGAGTTAGTGCATGATAGAAAGTCATCAGACCACTACCAAATTTCTTGTGAGTCTCATCAAATGCCACACGACCATCGCCAACTGCCGACACATTGTTACTGAAACAGATATCTTGACTGCTAACGAAATCTGTGGTTTGCTGTGCGACGGGAGTTGTTCGTAGAGGCCATTCGATGGTGGTGGCGCCATTAGTCTCGTTCCACGTATTGTCGTAGTTGTCCGAGTTGTTGATCTCCCATTTGGTATTATCCACCCAACCCGACTTAACTGCTTGCTCGTGAACTGAAGCCTCCAGATAATAATTTGGCACACAAATGGCATAGGCAGACAACTGCGAGTTGCGTGAATAGCTATCCTCCCAGAAACGACCATATTGTGTATTAAATTTCAGTTTATTATTGCCTGAAGTGGAGCCTTCAGCATAAGCGATGGTTCGCGTAAACATCGGGGCGGCCATTGTATTTTCTTTGTCCTCGCTCTTCAGTACCATATAGATACTGGTACCCAATTCAAGGGGCTTGGAACCGGTATTGTCAGTGGTTACGACGCTACGGGTAACTCCACGAGTGATACTGGGAGCATCGTCAGATATGCCAGCCGCCAGATCAATAGTGGTTTTGCTCTGATTGTCGGGAATAGAAAGCTCCTCGTCTGAGCTGCATGCCGAGAGTGTCAGCATGCAACCCAGAGTAAGTGCTATATATTTATCCGCCTTAATTAGCATTTATTCCTTTTTCTGGTTTCAATATTAGTTTTCAAGGTCGATTTCGATATCGGTGCCCTCAACGATTTCCCAACCAACAACAGCGGCAGTAATGCGCTCAATACCAGTCTTCTTGACAGTAATATTGTAGGTGTATTGGAAACCTGGATACCAGGCAGTGATGATATCATGCCCTTTATCATCCTTCTCTGTATAAGGATTAGCCAGACTGTTGGTTGCCACTGTAGCCGTACAAGCGCTCAAATCTTTCACCAAATACTGGTTATTATCAGGTGTGGTGATACGAATACCAATGGTACCACCTGTCCAACTCAGCACCTGAGGAACCATACCATAAGTATATCCTTCAACTTTAGCGCCTGCAGTATTTGTGCCTGCAGTATATGTTCCGGCAGTCATCTCAACTTCAGTTGTTCTTGTATTGCCAGTAGCAGAAACAAGACCAGTACCCATCAGCACAGTTCCCGTGGGCAGGAAGTTCAGAATCTCAACTTTAGTTAGTTTATCATCTTTTTTCAGAATAACACGGCTGGCATCTTTTTCATCCTTAGTAATCACATTAACCTTGATTTGGCTTGTGATGTGGAACAGCTTCATATTAATATCGCTGGTGGTGGAACCGATGGCTTGAGCAATCTGATGATTGTCGCCAGAAGTGTTATCAAAGCCATACTCAGAAGAATAAGTCAAGAGGCCTGTAGAAGCCTTGAAAGGTGCACCCCATAGCCAATCCTTATACTCAGAGCCAGTCTTGCTGATTTCGCCTGCTTTAATTTCAAAATAGTCACCAGTTGCAGTGTTAGCTTCAATTGTAACGCTTGGCGTACCGGTAGTATTCTCATCATAGCCAGCAGCACGGAAATGGTAGTAGGTCAAATTATCCTCCCAGAACCAGTTGGTTTTCCATAAATTATTTTCAGAATCCCATTCCTTGGTGGCGGCGCCATCAGTAGTATAACCACTAGCCCAATCATAGTTGGCCGCAGTCAATCCATCGATATAGTTATTAGCAGTCTTGGCAGCACGATAGATATTGAACTTAGCTGCACCGCTCTCATTAAGTCTGGCAGTACGATCATCAAAGGTAAATGTAGGATAGGTGTTTTGAGCCTTTGCATCAGAAGAGTTAACTTCCTCCCAATCCACAATAGCAGCGGTGATTCGGTCGATGCTCTTCTTACCTACAGAGAGGTTAATAACATAATGCTTACCAGCTTCAATGATGGTAAAATTCTTATAAGCGCTTTCTTGATCGTTCTCGTAGAACTTACGGACGGCTTCTGCAATCTGTTTGCCAGTCACATAATATTTAGCGTTGTCAATTTCAAATTCAACAACATTAGACTCTGTAGTGAAAAGGTTATTACCAGGCAACACATAAGCATTGAGCTGACGAGTGGTCTGAGCATCAGGAGTTGATTTTGTAGTCTCGTTCATCTGAGTGATATCATTTGAAATCAACTGCGTATTTTCATCATTAACCCATTCACCTTTTGCTACATCGAAAGTGCCGCTGGTGTAGAAACCTTTCAGAGTGATATTCTGAGAAACGCCCGCAAAGGTTTTATTCTTTGACCACTTAAAGTCAGCATTAGAAGTGTTATTAAAACCTGTTCCCTCTTTCAGATTAATCTCAATCCAAGCCAAAGCGTGATTGAATACCAAATGACCTTTATCGAACTTACCGGTAGTTGAGCCTGCCTCTTTGGCAACCCATACCAGTTGGCCATCCTCGAAATCTTTAGAATCCCATTTGTTTTCGGTAGTGTTATACACATTGCTATAACGACCGCCCTTACCATTTTCACTGATATTATTACTATAAGTAAGGTTATCAGTCTTCATCGTCTCATCGGTCTGTTCCGTGTTTACACTCCATGTTACAGTAGTATAATCATCACCTCTAGACCAATTAGGATTGGTATTTGCATCTACAACAGTAAAACCTTCTTTGCTCAATTGGGGAAGTGCTGCACTTGTCTGGCCAGGAATAGCAAAAGCATAGATAGTCAACTTAGACTCACGACCAAAAGCATCATCCCAATAACGCTCCTTACCAGAGATATATTCTAAACTTGACAGGTCAGAAGCATTCTCGATAGCCTTTGCTGTTGCAACAGCCTCAGTATAACGAGGATTTCTGCCAGCAGCCTCAGCCTTAATACGCATCTCTACTCGAGTGTCAGCGGTAAATCCAGCTGCTGCACGAGTGACGGCATTGTCATCACCTGAAAGGGCGATCAGTTCGCGGCCGTCAATCACTTCGTTATTAACATTTGAAACTATTGACTCAGAAGCGTCCTCTGAGCAAGATGCCAGTGCACAGAGTGCGAGGACTGGCAGGGTACGGTAAAAAAATCGTTTCATTATACAATTATTTTTTGTTTTTATAATTCAACAGGTATTTCTGATGTCTGTACCTCGTCCCACGACAGTATCTCGCAGGTATCGAGGAATATATCGTGTCCAAGCAGATTGGGTATGTGCAGATAATAGACATATCGCTTTTCAGGCTCCCATGCGAAGTATTCGCCTGCTGCATTCTCCTTGTCCATAGTCAACAGACTGTTGTAGGCAAAAGTATGCGACTCGTCCACTGTTCCATTCACCACATGGTCGGTCTGCATGGTTATCTGTACACGGATTCTGAGATTCTTCTGTGGGATTTGCTGAAGATAAGACGGACAAAGGTCGAAAGCCGTTTCCCTGTTCAGATTATCACGCAGGTTCAGGCCCGCATATTCGCCATGACTCAGCAATACAAATTCACCAGTAGCGGTAGCATTGTTAGAGAAAGTGCCTTTGCCCAGTCCTTGCGCATTGGTAGCGGTATAGGTTTGACTGGACGTAATGAAATTGTTCCCGTCATTGACAATTGAGATTTGAACATCCTTCAACGTCACCTGATAGTCGGGCGATGAAGGCTGTGGGTCATCAATAAAGATACGGAATCCCACTTTTGAAATCAGATGATGGAAGGGCAGATGCACTTCACGCACTGCATTTGCCTTTGCATCGGCATTAATCTCAACTTTCTTTATACAATCACGATCTACATAGTCATCACCTTCTTTTACCCGGTTTACATGTGATACCAGACAAGGCTCAGCTTCTTTACTCTCCACATTATACACGTCATCCACAAGGGTTTGTGCCCTGAATGGCTGAAGCTGAACATCTATACTTATACCCGTAGCATCAAGAGACGCAGCATCCATATAGGGCGACACGGCGCGGAACTCATAAGGGAAAGCCGAAAGATCCCAGTAGCGCTGTGGCTGGTCGTTCACACCCACGTAGTTCCACTTATAGGGTGCGGCAGAAGCGGTGTAATCTACCTTGAATCCGCTCATCACCGTAAGCTGTTCCTGCTTGTCAAAATTTTTCCAGGTGCTCACACGAAAGTCTGCCTCCAAAGGAGTAGAACCTTTGGTGACAACTGACTCCGGTGCCGACGATGATGTGCCAAAGACCATTGGCAGATGATCGTTCACAACATTGACGTCTTCCAACACGCCGTCGGAAGAGCAAGAAGCAGCAAACACAGTTGTTACAGTCAAGAGAATGTAACGGAATATACGCATAGTGTTAAGAATCTAATGGTATATATCTCCGGGGCACGAGGCCCCGGAGAATAATTATGGTTTATTAGTATTGTGTACCGTCTGTAACAGTGGGATTGCTTTCCACTTCAGTGTAATCCTCGATAGTAGCGCCATCAAAGACGATGGGATACAGTGCTTTCTTAGTGCTCACTTCAGGATCTACAGGATTAATCTCCTCATCGGGATTAGTATCACCAGTTGAGTTCTTGGTAATCTTGAACGAATAGGTATATTTCACGTTGGGCTGCCATACAGTGATAAACTTGTCAGAGGCATCCTTGTAGGGAACGTGTACGGTAGCATTGTGAACGGTGATTACCTCCTGGTTGTCCTCAGCAATGATGCGGTAAGACACGTGGAAGGTCAGACCAGTCTCACTTGTAGTAGGCTGGGCTACTGCATAGTAGATGGTGGGAGAATAGCTATACTCCTGAGTACCAGTAGTTACAACCTCCTTAATCACCTTATGACCATTGTAATTAGCCAGATTTGCAGGAGCGTCAGCTGAAGTAGTCTTACCTTCAGTAGGAATCTGGAACATCAAGTTGGTCTTAGCTGTTGTGCTACCAGTCCATGATGGAGTGTAAGTGGCATTTGCATTTGCATCGAATGTAACGGTAGCTCCCTGTGTAGTGTTATACTCAGCCAATTCATAGCTGGTACCATTAATCTTAGCAGGTGTTACCTGAATACCCTTTGTCAAATCACCAGTAGCAGAAGAAGCCATCTTGCCATTATCTTCGCCCAGGTCAATCAACTCAACCCTATAGCCAGGAATATCCTCATAGAAGCGGATAAAGAGCTGAGCACCCATGTGCTTGAAAGGAACCACAACGTCCTCGCGATCAGCATTTGTTGCCTGTACACCAGCATACATAAACTCAGAGAGTGAGCGGTCGAATGCTGCATAAGCAGAATTTAGGGTCTCGTCATAGCCATCACGGATGGTGTTGGCAGCGAAAGTCATCTCACCAGTAGTGTGATTGAAGGTAACCTTCTTGTCATCTCCAGCGTTCTTCACGTAAGGAGCATAGCAATAGAAGTTGGTGTTAGCATAAGCCAAGTCCCAGTAACGAAGATACTGATTGGCATTGTTTGACATGTAGTCAGTTGCCGTTGCAGCATAGCCATAAGCAGGACTTGTGTACTCTGCTGTACCCAATCCTTCATAGAACCAAGGAGAGGTGTGGTCGATAAGTGTTCCAGCGGTGCCAGCCCATGTGGTGGCGCCGTTGTGATCATAACCCTTCTTGTTGGTTTCATCTGAGTAACCTACCAGATAGTTGTTCATCACTTCGGCATCAGCAAGGCTGTTCTTTCCGTTGACTTTCCATGCCCATGCACCGAAGTTAAAGTGGTTTACAGTCTCAAGATTCGTAGCGCGCGTAATATTCTGTTTCTCTACGCTAAAGCCAATGGGGGCCTTGTCAGACTTACTTGCGGCCGACTCATTGACCAGTTCATCACTACTACAGCTGCCCAACACTGTTGCAACAGCTACTGCTAACAAATAATTTGTTTTCATAATGGGTTGATATAAAAAATGATTGATTTTTCTCTCTTCTTATTGGGTTATGGTCTCCTTTCCGCGACTATAGTTCTATATCCCAGAACACGTCCTCGTAGTCTTCAACAGTAGGCACAAACAAACTGCCTGTCCCGTTTTCGGAATCCGATGGCGGCTCCAGCTGCGAACAGTCCAAAAAAACTGTGAGTACACCTCCGTGAGCCTGTCGCTGACACTGGTCGGTAACGTCTATAGAGTAGGTCTTCACCCCATCATTACTGAATATGAGGTCGAAGAACAGATAATTGTGCAGTGCTGATCGTGATCCCTGATAGATACTACCCTGACGTGTGTATGCCTCCATATCGCAGAGACCGAAAGTGGTTAGTTTTCCACCAATAATATCACAGGGCATTCCTTTTGCCACCATATCACGTTTCAGTCGGGTGTTGAAATAAATCACTGTGGGCTGATTATTGGTATGTCCGGTATTCACGTTCGTTCCACTGGCCATGGCTGATATGGCGGCATTTCCGTTGATACCCTTAATACGGCCGTCATTGTTGAGCAACACAATCTGTACCAGATAGATATACACCAATGGGCGCAACTCGGTTTCTATCTTTTTGATATAAAGGTGCTCCACAGGGTCGTACTGATAATCGCTCAAATCATGCGAGATATAAATATCCTCCGGATAAGCGGCGTAGAAAATCTCCGGCTGGTTTCTAAGACCGATAATTGAGGTAGTATCTTCTGTTTCCTTCGAACCTACGAGTCGGCTTACCGAACGCGACATGCCACGTGTTCCTGTTGTAGTTGCGGTCACTGAGTCCAGTTTCTCATTGATTACCAGCACCTGAGTACCGTCCTTTGAATCTACATCACTCCAAATCTGAATATCATAGTAACCGAAGGAGAAGAAACGGCGGAAACTGGTGCTGCGGATAGAGAAAGCATCTACCATGGTGTGAGGTGCCGAAGGATCATCACCGGTATAGTATCTTCTTACCTGATAACTGCGCGGATGACTGTAGCCAATACGTCCCCAAATAGAGTCGTCTTTCTCGTCCCAACCATAATACCAGTCGGTAGCCCAGTCAGCGGTAACATCCCATACCACACTCAGTTCTGTCTCAACGGCAGGAATCTCAATTTCCATTTCCTGACCGGCCAGATGCAAGGGAGGTTCTATGCACGACTCCATCTGAATAGAAAGACAGGCCACGATGACTATATATATAATATGGTGTAAACGATTCATCGCTCACCTCCTTTCTGCTGCTGAGCATTCACAGGCTTTTTCTTTCTGTAAACGATATCGTAGGTGATATGAATACCTGCATTGGTAGGGCCAAGCCATGTAAACTGGTGATTACGTTCCTTGAAATCACTAGTATTACCGTAATAATCATAATAGTAAAGACCGTCTTCCGACCCTGAAAGCGGATTACCATACACATAAGGATCGTAACGGGTGTAGAACAAGCCCAGACTGGCACTTAACTCCAATCGAAGGCTACCCTTACTATTCAGTGCACAGGTATATCCTACACTGAGGCCACCTCCACCGCCTTCGCCTTCCCAGCCCTTCGACTTACTGAAACCGATACCGTATTTGGTTCCTTCGGCATACAGACCCAGATATGGTCCGATGAACGAACCGCCACCCTTGAAATAACGACGAACTTCCAATTGCGCATCACGCAACTGGAAGAACTTATTATCGCTCCAATGACGATGGTTGGTAAAGGTAAAGCCTGCATTCAAGGTGTAATGGCCTCGCAACGGATAATACTCCAATTGAATATTTCCGCCATAAGCAAAACCAAACTGCGGTACATAAAGCAGGTCGTGAACAAGATTTGTTCGTGCGGCAATCAGATGCCGGCGTTCATATTGTGTAACTACTGGTGTAACAGACACAGAGTCGGGAACCCCTACAATTACGACTGAGTCAACAGGCTCTGGAGTAACTGCCTGTGGAACAGAGAATGTGTACCATAGGACCACCCTTGCCTGACGGAGTGCCGGGTAATACTCCTGCAGGAGTCGCTGCCACAACCGTCCCTGATCCAACGCCATCAACCTTTTCTTGCAACAGGCCTCATCACCATTGCACGACAGCCAAACCTCGTTCACTCTGTCATAGTCAGGATCATTAGCCTCTTTCATTCTCTTCACCAACAGACCGTAGTCCTCAGTGATACTCTTGGCTTCAACAGGCTGTTGACTATCCATTGTCTGCCCTGATTCAGTAATCAGGAAATCAATCAGCCGCTTTGTTCGTTCACGACTCAATCGAACGTTATTGTCGTACGGGCCTTCTGGCGAAGCAGCACCTTTCACATACACCTGGCGGAGTTTCAGATTCTGATTTTTCAGCCAAGGAACGAATTTTTCTTTATACAAAGGAATGAAAGGATCGTCAGACAGTAACTCCGTACGGTTCACTTTAAAGCGTATTCCTTTTGCCGAAGCATCAAAAAGAGAATCGGAAATTTCAAAAGATGAGATAGAATCTTCAGTAACAAAAACAAACGGGAACTCTTCTAACTGATGATAATATTTTCCATCAGGCATCTGAGCATTTAACTGCACAAACACCATCATCAGCAAGAAAAAAAGGATTGCACGTCTGGTTAAGATCATTGTACCCGTAAGTCTGTTGATTAAGTTTAGTGGGTACAAAGGTATATTTTTTACACTAAATGGCCAAACCGAAGTTCAGCCATTTAGTATTTGTTAAACGAAATTCAACTATTTTTTTCTACACAACCACTTGTCCGTCAAACAAATTAACGATTCTTTGTGCATATCCGGCATCGCGTTCCGAGTGGGTTACCATCACAATGGTTGTCCCTTCCTGGTTCAGTTGGGTAAGCAGCTGCATCACCTCCAGTCCGTTCTTAGAGTCAAGGTTTCCAGTGGGCTCGTCGGCTAGAATCAGCTTGGGGTTCATCACCACCGCACGGGCAATGGCCACACGCTGCTGCTGACCTCCCGAAAGCTGCTGGGGGAAGTGGTGGGCACGATGCGAAATCGCCATGCGGCGCAGCACCTCCTCTACCCTCGCCTTACGCTCTTTCTTGGGCACGCCCAGATAGGTCAAAGGCAACTCCACATTCTCCTCCACATTCAATTCATCAATCAGGTTGAAACTCTGGAACACAAAGCCTATCTGCCCCTTACGCACTTTGGTGCGCTGGCTTTCCTTCAGTTGTCCCACTTCCTGACCATCCAACTGGTAGGTGCCACTGGTAGGATTGTCGAGCAATCCTAAGATATTGAGCAGCGTTGACTTACCACAGCCCGAGGGACCCATGATGGCCACGAACTCACCTTTCTTCACTTCGAGCGATACACCGCCCAATGCAACGGTCTCCACCTCTTCAGTACGGAACACCTTCTGAATGTTTTCAAGTTTAATCATAAGCAAGGGACCCACCCCCAGCCCCTCCCTGAATGGAGGGGAGTGAATAGTTATGCTGGTAGGCTTATAGGGTCATTCTTTTATTGTTTATATTATTGTTCTGTTTAGCAAGCTGACCATTCCCCCGCCCTCTAGGGAGGGGCAAGGGGAGGGTCTTTTATTCATTCTTTAGATAATCAACAGGATTGCTGCTGGCCACGCGATAGCAGCCCAGGCTAACCACCGAGAGGATAACCACCACTACTGCCAAGGCACAGAGGCTAAAGAGTACCGGCGACAGCTCAGTCTTCTCACTGAACTGCTCCAGCCACAGGCGCGATACATGCCAGCCTCCGACAACACCGACAACCACTGCAGGCAGTGCAAGGCGCAGTACATCGCGGATAAACAGCTGCAGCACATCAATGATAGTGGCGCCGTTCACTTTTCGGATAGCGATCTCTTTCTGTCTGCGGACCATCTCACCTGTCAAGTAGCCAATCAGTCCGATCAGCGCAATGACCAGTGCCACAAAGCCGCCAATCATCACAGTACTACGGAAACGATGGGCATCGGTATAAAGGGAGGTAATCATCTGGTTATAAGGCACGATTTCTATGTCGGGATTATCAGTCACAATCTCCCTGAGTTTCTTATTAGCAGCCTCAAGTCCGTTCATCGAGCGGAAACGTATAGTGAAATGGTGCATCTGATTAGGATGACGACTATAGAAGCACACACTAGGGCGCGTGTCTTGATCAGAAATGCTACCCACACGAACATTCTCAAACACACCCACAATGGTGTGAGGACCATCGAACGAGGTGCAGATAATCTGCTTGCCGACGGCCTGATCCCAGCCTGCCAATTGCTTCATCTTCTCTTCGAACTTTCGACTCACCATCACCTCGCGCAGCGTGTCGGTTTGCTCTGTAAAGGTGCGACCAGCAATGACTGGAATGCGCATCACATCGAAGAAGTGATCACCCACATAGTACCAATCAGAGATATTCATATACTCACGGTCGTCACCTGGCAGGTAAATATTGTCACCACTCTGATATTGGGTCAGATTAACATACGACATCGTGATACTTTCCACCGACGACAGCTTGCTCAACTCATCATAAGCCAGCTGGCGCTGCTCTTTCGAAACACCGTCTATATCGACCATTCCTAAATTGGTATAATCATAGCCAGGATTATCGTTCACCATCAGTTTATACTGTCGGCCTACCACCATCAGAAGTACGATGAGGAAGGTGGCCGATGCGAACTGCAAGCCCAGCAGCAAGAGTTTCCACAAGCGATGCGTGTGGCTGTAGTTCTTGAAGGCAGCCGTCACAGGGATATGGGTGTAGATCCAACCAGGTACCAACCCTGTAACTACCAGCACCATCAGGCAAGTGAACGAAATCATGAGCACATTGTTATCCAGCTGTAATAATACCAGGAGTGGAGCACCAACCAACTCTTCGATGGTGTCTTTAAACGCCACCAGCAGCAAAACAGCAAATGCCAGCGCCAGCAACAGATGACCAAGACTTTCAGCAATCACCTTCAGATAGATATGGCGGTCCTCAGCACCATAGCACTTATGCACAGCCATCTCGCGAGCCCGGCGGCTTACACCGCCAATCACCAACAGCAGGTAGTTCATCACAGCACAGCCTATAAGCACAGCTGCCAGAATAGAGAGAATCCACGTCATGCGGCGAGTGGCATCATCATTCGTATGATGCTCGCTCAAAGGACCAACAGAGAAACCAATATCTACGCCAGCCTTCTTCAGCTCTTCCTGAGGCAGGTTTTCCTTTTTCATCTTCTCTATCTGAGGTTTCAGGTCGTCAGGAGTAATATCTTCAGCCAAGCGTACGTACCCGAAATAGCGGTCGTTGCCCAACCAGTTCTCACGTCCGTCCCATGTTATCTGAGTAATGGTAGGCATAGACACCATCACCTGTATGCCATGTAAACGGGAGTTTAAAGGAATATCCTCATACACCCCTCCAACAGTAAATGCCAAACCGCCACGTTTATTATAGAACACTTGTTTGCCCACTATTTCGAGGGGATTGGTGCTACCTGCCAGTTTTTCTGCCAGTGAGAAGGGAATCATGCAGCTATTCTCCTTGCTGAGTATTATCCTGGCATTGCCTGCCAGCACACGGAAAGGAAACACATCGAAGAAGCAGCTATCCACGAGGAAGAAGTTAGTACGCACACGCTTATCATCGTCTGTCACGATGGGCATATCCCAGGCGAAAGACGTATAGCGTGTGGCCGCCTCCACCTGCGGGCAATAGCGTTTAAAGGCTGGTGCCACAGCACCTGGTGTCTGTGAGTAATGCTGGTATTCGCCATCGCGAATCACGTCTTCGTAAACGATAAAGATGCGGTCGCTCGATGGGAAGAAGCTATCCCACGACTGTTCGAAACCAGCCTTGCCTATTAATACAATACCCGTGGCCAGACCAACAGCCAGACAAAGAATCTTGATCCAGTTGTGCTGGCCACGGTTGTTTAATGTCTTAGTAATATTCATCATGATTAATTTGGTCTATTTCACAACAAACAGCATGGGCATGTCTGTTACAATTGTCTCACTGACCAGTTCGAAGCGTGCCATAGGCTGGTTGCGATGATAGTGACTCACATAGTTGACGCTATCGTCTGACATCAGTGTGTATATCATCTTGTCCACTGGCTGGTCAAAACAATTGTTGGCATGGTTGTACCGACTGTATTCTGTGCTGTAAGTGCCATTATCCAGCTGATAGTCATAGCGAGCGGTGCAGATCCATTTGTTCTGTCCCTCTATCCAGCGATAGATAACCTTACTGCTCATGATGCCGTCGGCAGTATAGCTATACTCATATTTGGCATGCGGTGTCAGTGTCATATTGCCCTTTCTATTATTCTTTTTGTAGATATACATGGTGGTGATTTCCTTTCCTGCCCATTCTGCATTGTAGGCAAAATCGCCATCAGTCTTATTAGTAACATCCTCATAAACGTTGTTCACTGTTTCAGAGGTGAGAACTTGTGCCTTTACGCTCATGGCGGCTACACACATCAGAATTGAAATAAATACCTTTTTCATAATCGAACAATTTTAAAGAATTATTGTTTTGACAATGCAAATTTACTCTTTTACTGATGTGTCTCCAAGCTTTTTGCACCTCCCTAAGGCGGTATGTCTAAATATTATACAGTTTTGCGTATGATTTATTTACACTTCATCATTTGTCATTCAGTCTTTAAACTATTTATCGGATTCTCAGAAGCAGCGCGCCAGCTCTGGATGATGACGGTGAGCATGGAAATGATGAAGCAGATAAACCCAGCTACAGCGAAGATCCAGGGACTGAGCGCGATGCGATAACTGAAGTTCGAGAGCCAGTCGCGCATGATGTACCACGAGATGGGCACAGCGATGACAAACGATATAAGTAGAGGTATTGAGAACGTGCGCAGCATCAGCAACAGCACCTCGCGCGAGGTAGAGCCCATCACCTTACGGATGGCTATCTCCTTCTGTCGCTGACGGATAAAGAAGAGCGACATGCCGATATACCCCAACACAGAAATAATGATGGCTATAACGGTGAAGAGCGAGACAATCTTCAGCGTGTTCTGCTGATCTTCGAAAGTCTCGGCAATATTATCTTCGATACAAGAGACATACCATTGCAATTCTTCCTCAGGTACATTCATTTCTTTCAGCATCTGTCTGAAGGCTGTCAGAGCATGCTTGTCACCATTTATGCCTTGCAAGCGACCAGAGGTCGATCGGGTCTTGACGAGGAAGTTGCACCGTTCTATATGCTCCTGTATTCGGATAGCAAAAGGTTTATAAGGTTCCAACACATTGATATGGTGAAAGTCTTTGATAATGCCGTTGATGGGTTTTGTCTCTCCCTTGCCCCAAATCATCTCACGCTTGTCATCATCAAATTCAAAACAGCGCATAGCCTCTTCATTCAGATAATAGCCATCATTTGTCAGACCATTGTCTTTGAGTATTTCCAGACCATAGAGTTTGAGCGCCGTCGAGTCCATATCGGTCAGATAGAGGGAAACCATCTTTTCACTATTATTAATGGTGCGCATACTGCTACTGTAGGTGGAGAAAGTAGTGCCGCTATACTCGCCAATAGCCTCAACAAACGGCATTTTCTCCAACTGGTTTCTCACCGTCTGGCTCTTTCCCTCTGGCGCATTGACATAGTAAAGATTCTCTGCATTGAACCCTAATGGCGCATTGATAAGGTGGTGCAACTGTAGCCAGATGACAAGGGCCGAGGTGAGCATCGACATGGTCACCACATTTTGCACAATGATAAACAGTCGGCTGAACACCATCTTGGAATGATAGCGAAAGTTACCTTTTACGATGTCGATGGGTTGGAAACGGGCTATCTGCAACGAAGGCATGATGCCCGAGATAATACCCACCAACAGGATAAAGCCAAGACTGACGCAGATGGTGCTCCAGCGAATATCATTCACAATATCTATCTTTCCCCTGAACAGTTCGGCAGCATCAGGCTGAAAGCAGATGGCCAGACACAATCCGATGGCGAAACAGACTAACACCATGAGTGTTGACTCCACGACGAGTTTCAGCGAAATCTCCATCTGACTGCTACCGAAAAGTCGCCGCGTAGCCATTTCCTTGGCACGGAAGCCTGTATTGGCAACAGTCAGGCTGACATAATTGCTGATAGCAAAGAACAGGATAGCCAGCACGGCAGCCAGCAGAATACGAAGCCTTGTCTTGTCGCCTTTTTGCATACCCCAACCGTTGTTCTGCGGTGCAAACATGATGTCGGTGAGGGGTGTCACTGCAAATCGATGCTCACCCATGCGACTCCACAGCATATAGTTGTCCGTCAGGTATTTTTCTATCGTTTCTATCTTACTGTCAAGTGATGTGCCGGGGTGCAGCATCAGGAAAGCCTTACAGGCGCCAGTAGGCCCATAGGCAAAGGCATCGTTGGTGAGCGTATAACCCATCACCGCTCCGAAACGCTTCATACTGGCAATGAGTTGTGTCTCGTTGGGGAACACCGTGTGGTCAAAGTCGCGGGCAATACCGCTGACGGTATAGACCAGCGTCGAGTCGTAAGGATCCTCGTTGTTCATGCGTACATGGCGTTCGCCCACAATCTGCAGTTGTTCACCGATGGGGTTCTTATCGCCAAACAACTCACGGGCCAGTCGCTCGGTAATCACACACTTTTCGGGTGCATCGAGCACGGTCTGAGGGTCGCCCTGCACCAATGGAAAACTGAAGAACTGGAAGAATGTCGAATCAGCCAGCATGATAATGCCGTTGTCACCCTCCTTGCCTTTCGTTTCGCGCTCACCATATTTAATACATCCCTGCTGACTCATCACGCAGCACGTCTGTTCCACTTCAGGACACATCGCCTTCATTTCCTCTGCTGCCTGCGGCCACATAAAGAAATCTTCTTCACTGCCCGTGATGTAGATACGGTCAGCATTCTCATGCCACGAGTCAATACTATACTGGCGCCAGGTGTAATCGCCCAACAGGATGACAAACATCAGCGACACTACAAGCCCTACCACATTGATTAATGTGTAGAGTTTGTTGCGCGACAGAAATCGGAAATAGCTTTTCATAAGGTATTCGCTTTAGCTTTTCTGCAAAAAGGTTATTCAGTTTTAATGCTGTTAACGGGATTCTCCGAAGCTGTGCGCCAGCTCTGGATGATGACGGTAGTCATGATGATCAGCCCTATCATGAGCAATACAATGGGGAAGAGCCACCAATAGACAGGGGTACGCTCAGCAAAATTCTTTAACCACTCATTTCCGAGATACCAGGCCAGAGGGGCTGCAACAACAAAACCGATGAGCAGAAGTCGGGCATAATGGATGCAGAACATCCGGATAATCTCTTGTGTTGATGCCCCCATCACCTTGCGAATACCGATTTCCTTGCGACGATACTCTGTTTCAAACATCGTAAGACAGAACACGCCTATCAGGGTGATGACAAGACAGATAAATGCGAACCACTCCACCTGACTAATGAAACGGAACTCTTCCTGATACAGTTGTTCGAGTTGCTGGTCAAGGAATTTTGCCTCGACTTGCTTTCCATCTCCCATTTGTGTCAGCAGTTTAATGATTTGCTTGCGCATAGACACCTTATCTACTCCTGCTGCTACACGAATATTGACAATACCCAACTGATCGCCCCAGTTTTTAAACTGTTCGCCGAAAATGATAAAGGCAAGCGGTTCCTGGGCACGATCCTTACGCGTGGAGAAGAAACGGATATCCTCACACACGCCAATTACCGGAAAATCATCTGCCAACAGATTCTTGTTGATTTCCACCCAAGGCCACTGGCGGCGTGCTGCTTCGTTGATGATGTAGCAGTCGCCGTCATGTTCGTTGAAGTCGCGGCCTTCTACCACTTTGATGCCCATAGTGCGCAAATAGTGGTAATCTACTGGCATACAGGTGAAAGTGATGTGATGGTCGTTGTCACCACGTCCCCATCCCATATATTTATCCTGTGCACCCAGCACAAAACGTGAATAGCTCACATCGACCACACCGCCCAACTGCAGCAACTCTGAACGGATGGATGTTTTCTTGTTCCACAGTTCTTGGGTAAGCCCAGCATAGAGCACCTCGTCTTTATCGAATCCATAGTCGCTATTGTAGATATAACGGCTTTGCATCAGCAGAATACAGATATAGGTCACCATCAGCAGTGCAATGCCCAACTGAAGGGTTACAAGGGCCGAACGCAACTTCTTTCCTTTGGGCGTCAGTCCGAACGAGGCTTTGAGGGCTAATGCCGGCTGGAAGGATGTGGCGAAGAAAGCCGGATAGGCTCCTGCCGCCACACCCACCAGTACGGCCAACAACAAGAGAGAGATAATAATGTACGGATGATCGCTTAGGGCCAGCGAGCCCAACAGCAATTCAGCCGCCTGTGTTTTTATGGCACAACAAATGATAAATGCAAATACACACGCCAGGAGTGACGTCACCACACTCTCGGCAATAATCTTCAGACGCAGAATAGCAATACTCTCACCTAGCACACGGCGCGTATTGATGCTCTTAATGCGCATCGGACTCTCGGCCAGTGTAAAGTTCAGGAAGTTCACAATGGCAATGATTAGCACCAGCACACAACTCAGTTCCAAAATGAGAAGCATGGAAGGATTGCCTTTATCGTCGCTCGCAACGCCTGAGAAATAGACTTCACGTATGGGATTCAATCGGAAGCTGTATCTTTCAAACTGACTGTCGAACTGCTTGCGCATTTCTGTTTCCTGATCGGCACTCGCTTCACCAGCAGCGAGAATTCCACCCCATTGCTGTTTCCACAACATTTCTTTTATCAGTTGGGGAAAATCCTTCATAAAAGTATCAGCATCTATACCTGGGGATAATTTTACAAAGGCAATATAGCTCCACTCGCTAAATTCTTCCAGACTTTCTGAACTGCAGAAATACACAAAGTTCTTCATGGAGCAGTTGACGGGAAAATCGGCATAGACACCACGGATGGTTGTCGAGTCGGTTTTCATGAACAGCGATTCACCGGCCACATCTACGCGCCCGAAGAGTTTCATGGCCAGCGAGGCTGGAATAATAGCGCTATGATCATCATAGGAATCCCAACTGAGTTTTCCATCCAGACAATGGGCACCAATAGCACCAAAGGGCGTAAGATTGACAGGTTTACAAGAATGCTTTACCGCATCTTCGCCTACAATAAACTCCAGTTCCTGATCCCAACCGAACAGTTCCGAGATACTCTCTACCTGCGGCAGACTGGCCACCGAGGTATAGAAAGGACGGCAGCAGTTATCGCCCCAAGGATAATCAACCCCCATTTTTGTTTCTACGCGGAACACACGTTCGGCATCGGGAATGGTAGAATTATAGGAACGGCTGTAATCTATCTGTGTCATCAACAGGTAGAACACAGTAAAGGCTATGGTCAGTCCGAAAATGTTCAATGCTGTGGCTGCCTTAAAGCGTCGCGCCATGTACCAGAATGTCTTCATCTCCATTTTTATTCTTATTCTATTGATTCGTAATACTCTATTTATTGCAAACTTATTCTTTTCATGCTGATTAGAATTATAGCTATAATTATCGGAATTATAGCTAAAATTTTGGAAATTATAGCTATAATTTAAAATAGCAGTTATTCTATTGTCTTCTAATTTGCATTGTTTATCGCCCTAATTTAATAATAATACTTCATTATCTTTAAAAGCCTCATATCCGCTGGTGATAACGCTTTCACCGGGCTCCAGTCCTTCCAGCACCTCATAGTACTGTGGGTTCTGGCGTCCTATGCGGATACTGCGTCGATAGGCTTTCTTACCGTTCTTGTCGAGCACAAAAATCCATTGTCCGCCGGTGGTCTGGAAGAAGGTGCCACGAGGAACGAGTATTGCCTGTTCGGACTGGCCCAGTTCAAGGTCGATATAGTAGGTCTGGCCGCTGCGTATCTGCTGAGGACGTTCTTCCTTGAACACGAAATCGCAACGGAAACGTCCCTGACGCACTTCGGGATAAACCTTTCTCACTCTTAACTGATATTTCTTGTCGCCTCGTTGGAAGGTGGCCGTCAGTCCTGGTTTTACGCGGTCAATATAATGCTCGTCGATCTGTGCCTCTACTTTATAGTCTGACAGGTCGTTCAGCTGTCCTATCATCTGCCCGGGCGTGATACTCTGTCCCAGCTCTACATTGAGCAGTCCCAGTTCGCCGTCGATGGCCGAACGCACCTCCAGTTTCTCCTTACGCTGGCGAACGAGTACCACGTTCTTGCGCATATTGTCAAGGTTGTCCTCCATCTGATCCATCTGCACCGATCGGTAGATAGAGTCCTGCTGCAGGCGTTTGCTCACCAGTGAGCGTTTCTTGGCCGAAAGCTGATAGTCCTCCTGCGACTGCAGATAGATTTCTCGACTGATAAGCCCCTGATTGTAGAGTGCCTGATCCTGCTCGAACAGGCGCTTCTTGCGCTGCGTGTCCATATCCAGATTGGCCTGTTCGGTCTGGTTGTTCAAACGGTCCTGCTGCATGGCTACCTGAGTGTTGCGCAACAGGTTCTGCTTCTCGGCCAGTTCGGCTTCAGCATTCAATATCTGGAGGTCGAGGCTGGCATTCTTCAAACGGATAATGACATCGCCCTTTTTCACCGTTGCGCCCTCTTCAACAACTTTTTCTACCACAATACCACCTTCCTCGGGCGACACCTGAACCACCTGGATAGGTATCACCTGACCGTTGGTGCGCACATAGTCCTTGAACTCTGCATGACTCACTTTGCTGACGGTCAGTTCATCGCGGTTCACCTTCAAGGTAGAGGAATGGTCGGCAAAGAGCATCCACCACGCCAAGAGCAATACGAAGAAGCCGGCACCCACATAGGGGCCATGCTTTTTCAGTTGGAAGCCATGTTTCTTTTCTATGATTCTGTCCATAATGATTCAAGTTTTGTACTGCAAAAGTAGGGCTTTCTTTCGTTCAACACAAGCTTTCAACACTCATGAGAGGCAGATTGTCTAATTTTTAGACACCCCGTTGTATGATATTTTGACGCTTTTTTGTAATTTTGCCGCATGAACCGATATGGAACCATTCTTATTGTCGATGATAACGCCTCTATTCTGACAGCAATGCGTTATCTTTTGTCTGACACTTTCGAGCGTGTGCTGACCCTCGACAAACCTGACGACATTCTGAAAACAATGGCGCAGGAACAGATTGACATCGTATTACTCGACATGAACTTTACCCTTGGCGTGAACAGCGGACAGGACGGTTTGCTCTGGCTGCGAACCATCCAGAAACAGCATCCGCAAACGCCCGTAGTATTGCTCACAGCCTATGCCGATGTTTCATTGGCCGTGAAAGGACTGAAAAACGGCGCTGCCGATTTCATCACCAAACCGTGGGACAACGACGAACTGGTGCGCAAACTGAAGGATGTGCTCGACAAACAGCAGGACATTGTGAGTCTTGACGAGGTGGAGAAAGAGCATATCCGTCGCACCATCGACCATTGTCACGGCAATCTTACTCAAGCAGCCGAGCTACTGGGCATCACACGACAGACGCTGTACAACAAGATGAAGCGGCTGTAGGAATTGAGAGGTGAGAACTGAGAACTGAGAGGTGAGAGGTATGATTAGTCTGTATATTATAGTTGGGGTAGTGATTGTTGTGTTGGTGGGAGCCATTGTGCGTCATCAACGCAAGCTCAAGTTGCGCGCCCATCTGATGCAGGAAGCCATACGCAACCGGGACTTTACGTTCCGACTGCCCACCAACAATCTCCTTCCCGGTGAAAGGGCCATGCAACAGACACTGAACCAACTGGGCAATATCATACGTCAGCAAGTGAACCAGAACGAGGTGGAATCATGGGAACGGCTCACCCGTGTGCTCACCCACGAAATCATGAACGCTACTGCTCCCATTACCAGTATCAGTCAGTCGCTGCTCGGTCGCAACGATGTGAAAGGCACTGCCCTTGAAGAGGGTATCAAGGCCATCAACGACACCTCAAAACATTTAAGCGAATTCATTTCCAACTACCGGAAAATGTCGGAACTGGAAAAGCCCAAACTGACAACCGTTGACCTTCGTGATTTGCTCGACAATGTGAGCCACACCTATCCTGAACTATCTTGGAGTATTGATATTTCAGACATCCCCAACGTATCTGCCGACAAAGGCATGCTTCGACAGGTGCTGATCAATCTGACAAAGAATGCCATGGAAGCGAATGCCAAAGCCATCACGATTGAGATGATTGACAATAAAGAATCTTCGGCCAGCGACAAGCTCATTTCACTCTATATCGGCAACGACGGTCTTCCCATCCCTGCCGAAAATCGACAAGCCCTTTTCGTACCATTTTTCACCACCAAGCGTACCGGAAGCGGCATCGGTCTTTCACTCAGCCGCCGCATGATGATTCAGCAAGGAGGCATGCTCGAACTTGCCGAAACACCACGCCAAAACTGCTCTGTAGGGTTCATACTGAGCATTCAGAAAATCTGATTAATCTTACTGGAAAAAGTGGCAATATAACATTATTTTCCCATTAGTTTCAATTCTATTCGGGTATTTTTTATTAATTTTGCAACCTCAAAATAGCAAATATACACATCTAACATTATAAATTACACAAAGCAACTATGGGATTAATTGATCAGATTATTGCGCGTGCTAAGAGCAACAAACAGCGCATCGTGCTCCCCGAAGCAGAAGAGGAGCGCACCCTTTGCGCCGCCGACCGTGTACTGGCCGACGACATTGCCGACCTGATTCTTATCGGCAATCCTGAGAAAGTACATGCACTTGCCAAAGAGAAGGGACTCACCCACATCGACAAGGCTACTCTCATCGACCCGCTGAACTACGAAAAGAGTGAGGAACTGGCTCAGCTGTTGCAGAAACTGCGCGAGAAAAAGGGCATGACTATCGAGAAAGCTCGCGAACTGGTGAAAGACCCTCTCTATCTGGGTTGTATGATTATCAAGACCGAGGGTGCCGACGGTCAGATTTCCGGTGCTCTCTCTACTACTGGCGAGACCCTGCGCCCCGCCCTTCAGATTATCAAATGTGCTCCTGGCATCACCTGCGTGAGCGGTGCTATGCTGATGATTACCGACAAACCCGAGTACGGCGAAAACGGTGTACTGGTAGTGGGCGACGTGGCCGTTACTCCTATGCCTGATGCCAACCAGCTGTCTCAGATTGCTGTTTGCACAGCCCAGACCGCCAAGAGCGTAGCCGGTTTTGAGGATCCCCGCGTGGCTATGCTGAGCTTCTCAACAAAGGGTTCTGCTTCTCATGAGGTTGTTGACAAGGTGGTAGAAGCAACCAAACTGGCTAAGGAACTCGATCCCAGCTTGAAGATTGACGGTGAACTGCAGGCTGACGCAGCCCTTGTTCCTGCTGTTGGTTCAAAGAAGGCTCCTGGCAGCGACATCGCCGGTAAGGCCAACGTATTGGTATTCCCTTGTCTGGAAGTGGGCAACATCGCCTATAAGCTGGTGCAGCGTCTGGCTGGTGCTACTGCTATCGGCCCCATCCTTCAGGGTATCGCCCGTCCTGTAAACGACCTGAGCCGCGGTTGCTCGGTAGAGGACATCTACTACCTCGTAGCCATCACCGCCTGTCAGGCAATGGACGCTAAGAAGTAGGACCCACCCCCAACCCCTCCCTGTATGGAGGGGAGTGGATACAATTAGAATAATCATTTAAAGAATGCCCCTATAACTCCTATTGATAAATACTTCTCCCCATACAGGGGGAGGTTGGGAGGGGGTCGATAATTATGAAGATATTAGTATTAAATTGCGGTTCTTCGTCTATCAAGTACGCACTGTACAACATGGACGACAAGAGTGTGATGACCAGTGGTGGTGCTGAACGTGTAGGCCTTGACAATGCTTTCGTTAAGGTGAAACTGGCTAACGGCGAGAAAAAACAGATTATGCACGACATTCCTGAGCATACCGAGGGTGTGAAGTTCATTTTCTCACTGCTCACCGATCCCGAGATTGGCGTTATCAAAGACTTGAAGGAGATTGATGCTGTAGGTCACCGCATGGTGCATGGCGGCGAGAAGTTCAACAAGAGCGTGGTGCTGACCGACGAGGTACTGAAGGCATTCGAAGAGTGCTCTGACCTGGCTCCACTGCACAACCCCGCTAACCTGAAGGGTGTGAACGCTGTGAAGGAACTGATGCCCGGTCTGCCCCAGGTAGGTGTGTTCGATACTGCTTTCCATCAGACCATGCCTGCCAAGGCTTATATGTATGCCATTCCCTACGAGCTGTACGAGAAGTACGGTGTTCGTCGCTACGGTTTCCACGGAACCAGTCATCGTTATGTTTCAGCACGTGCCTGCGAATTCCTCGGCATTAAGGCTGAGGGTACCAAGATGATTACCTGTCACATTGGTAACGGCGGTTCTGTAGCTGCTGTACTGGACGGTAAGTGCATCGACACCTCTATGGGTCTTACTCCACTGGAGGGCCTTGTGATGGGTACTCGCTCTGGCGATATCGACGGTGGTGCCGTTACTTTCCTGGAGAAGAAGCTGGGTCTGGATGCCGATGGTATGAGCAACCTGTTGAACAAGAAGAGCGGTGTGGCTGGTATCACTGGCGGTTCGAGCGATATGCGCGATGTTGAGAATGCAGCCAAGGCCGGCGAGCCTCGTGCCGTACTGGCTCAGGAGATGTATTTCTATCGCATTAAGAAATACATCGGTGCCTATGCAGCCGCTATGGGTGGTGTCGATGTGATTGTGTTCACTGCCGGTGTAGGCGAGAACCAGATTGGCATGCGCTCAGAGGTATGCAAGGGTCTGGAGTTCCTCGGTGTGAAGTTCGACGATGCAAAGAACAATGTTCGTGGCGAAGAGGCCATCATCTCTGCTGACGACTCTAAGGTGAAGGTTGTTGTTATACCCACCGACGAAGAGCTGATGATTGCCACCGATACAATGAACCTCCTGTAATATTTAGGAGTTTAGGAGTTTAGAAGAACTAGTGAAAACTAGGAAAACTAGTAAGACTAGTGAAACTAGTAATCTAGACTCTTAAACTCCTTTTTTAAGTACCCTCTCCAAGAACATTTGATGGAACCTTAAATCATCATCAAGTTCCGGATGGAAAGCCGTAGCCAACTGATTACCTTGTAGGGCGGCTACGATATGTCCATCAACAGTGGCGATAGGCTGACAATCGGCAGAGAGCACCTCTTCTATATAGGGTGCACGGATAAACGTCATTGGAATATCATCGCCCAATCCCTCTACCCTATCTACTGTATGGAAACTGCCCAACTGACGGCCGTAGGCATTGCGGCGCACCCGGATGTCCATTGTGGCCAGATGACTCTCTGACAGCAGAATCATGCCGGCACAGGTACCGAAGACAGGCAGTCCGTCGATAATTGCTTGCCGGATGGGTTCCAAAAGTCCCAACTGACGGAGCAAGCGCATCTGCACCGTACTCTCACCGCCAGGGAGAATCAAAGAAACGGACCCTTCCCCAGCCCTCCCCTGTGAGGGGAGGGAGTAGTATGACAGCCAATCACTTAGCTGACGGATTTCGACTGTCTCTACTCCGAGTTTCTGCAATGCCTGCTCATGCTCAATAAATGCCCCTTGTAGGGCCAATACAGCAACTTTCATTTTACACCTCTCAATTCTCACCTCTCAATTCTCACCTCTCACCTCTCAACTCTCAGTTCTCAACTCTCAGTTCTCAACTCTCAGTTCTCACCTCTCACTTTCCTCGTTCGGCCATCAGGAGTTCTATCTCATGCTCGTTGATTCCTACCATCGCCTCGCCTAAGTCTTCTGACAGTTCAGCCAGGAGTTTGGCATCCTTATAGTTAGTCACAGCCTGAACAATAGCAGCGGCACGCTTGGCGGGATTGCCACTCTTGAAGATACCACTACCCACAAACACCCCTTCTGCACCCAGTTGCATCATCAGGGCAGCATCGGCAGGCGTAGCCACACCACCGGCAGCAAAGTTCACCACAGGAAGTTTACCGTTTTCATGAACGAATTTCACCAGTTCGTAAGGGGCCTGCAACTGCTTGGCAGCCTCAAAGAGCTCGTCCTCGCTCATACTAACCAGTCGGCGAATCTCGCTCTGCATCATGCGCATGTGACTCACAGCCTGTACCACGTCGCCAGTACCTGGCTCACCCTTGGTACGAATCATTGTGGCACCCTCGGCAATACGGCGCAGAGCCTCACCCAAGTTCTTGGCACCGCACACGAAAGGCACGTCAAACTTGGTTTTGTCGATATGATAGATATTGTCGGCTGGTGAAAGTACCTCACTCTCGTCAATATAGTCTATTTCGATAGCCTGCAGAATCTGAGCCTCAGCAATGTGACCGATACGGCATTTCGCCATCACGGGAATAGTCACAGCCTCCTGAATACCGCGAATCATCTTCGGATCGCTCATACGACTTACACCACCTGCTGCACGAATATCAGCAGGAATACGTTCCAATGCCATCACAGCACAGGCACCAGCCTCTTCGGCTATACGGGCCTGTTCGGGAGTTGTCACATCCATGATTACGCCACCTTTCAGCATCTGAGCCAACTGGCGATTCAGTTGTTGTCTGTTCTCATGAGAAGCGACAACAGTTTCTTTTACATTAGTCATCCTATATGCTTTAGTTTATAGTTGGAAGGCGAAAAGCCTTTTTGATTCTTGAAATAACGGGACAGATGGGCCTGTGAGGAGAAGCCTAACAAACGGGCAATTTCCTTCAGCGGTTTGTCGGTGGTGGTGAGCAGCGTCACTATCTCCGTGGTGATTCGCTCGTCTATAATAGCCTTTGGCGAACGGCCACCAATGCTGCGCGTTACCTGTCCCAGATAACGGGGACTCACATTGAGCTGTTCGGCATAGAAAGCCACATCACTATACCGATGGAAGAAACGCCCCACGGCATCAAGAAACTGATTGTACAGCTCACTGCTGCGACCTGTCATATCGGCATAGCCAACGGGCAACTGCTTCAAACGGGCCCGGGCATGCAACAAGGCATCATCGACGGAGTCGCCCCTGCTCAGGAAAACAGCAACGGCCGACGACAGCTGATTGGCATAACCGTGCCACTGATGGTCGGTAGGATCAAGAACGATGGTACAGAGGGGCATCAACAGGTTGCGAATGGCTTCGTAGGTCTCTGCCGACACCAGCAGGTCACCCTTGCTGGAATGCAGCACAGGCGCATAGACCACCTGTTCAGGATGATACTGGCGCAGCACATCTACGATGGCCTGGGCCACATCGATTCTTCTCACCAGTCCTATCTTCACCACTTTTGGCTGCAGGTCGTTGACGATGGCCTCTATCTGCTGGCGCACCACACTGGCAGGCAGATCGTAGAACTCCTGAATACCCAGCGTATTCTGAACCGTGATAGAAGTGACGACTGAAGCCGCCACTCCACCTAATTCCACAATGAAACGGATATCGGCCTGAATGCCCGATCCACCCGTTCCATCCGAGCCGGTAATTGTCAGTATAGTATTTGTGATGTCCATAATTTTTTGCAAAGGAAAGAAAAAACGAGCAAAATGCCAAGTTTTGTTCTTCTATTGATAAAGAAAAGTGCAGTTTATGCAAACCCGTCTTTCAACTATTGCGGCCTCATCATCATCATACTAAAATAAATTTTGGCCAAAATTCAAAAAATAATGGCCAAAATTACGAGAATTCTGGCCAAAATTTGAAAACGGTTATAATGGATGATAAACTAAAATGGATTAAAGAGGATACTCTTCAAATGCATACAGCACGGTAGAAAGATAGCGTTCGCCGGTATCGGGCAGTAACACTACAATCTTCTTGCCCTTGTTCTCCGGACGCTTGGCCACCTCGGCAGCAGCAAAAGCGGCAGCACCTGCTGAGATACCAACGAGCAGACCTTCCTGCTGAGCCAGTTCGCGACCGGTACGGATGGCATCGTCGTTCTCTACATCGAACACCTCGTCGATAACGTTGGCATCGTAGGTCTTGGGCACAAAACCGGCACCGATACCCTGAATCTTGTGAGGACCGCTCTGACCACCATTCAGCACGGGGCTTGACTTCGGCTCTACAGCGATAATCTTCACATTAGGATTCTGTTCCTTCAAATACTTACCTGTGCCTGAGATGGTTCCGCCAGTACCCACACCACCAATGAAGATATCTACCTGACCATCGGTGTCGCGCCAAATCTCTGGGCCTGTTGTGGCATAATGCTTGGCGGGGTTGGCACCATTCTCAAACTGCTGCAGGATTACAGAACCGGGGATACTGTCGCGCAATTCCTCTGCAGCACGGATAGCACCGGGCATTCCGTCTTTTCCAGGAGTGAGGCGAACCTCAGCGCCATAGGCTTTCACCAAGTTGCGACGCTCAACACTCATGGTCTCGGGCATGGTGAGAATCAGGTGATAACCCTTCACGGCCGATACCAATGCCAGTCCTACGCCTGTGTTTCCGCTGGTGGGCTCGATGATGGTAGCACCGGGCTTTAGAATACCTTTCTTCTCTGCATCCTCAATCATAGCAAGTGCTATACGATCCTTTACGCTGCCACCAGGATTGAAGAATTCTACCTTAGCAATAACGGGGGTGTTCAGTCCCTTTGCCTTTGAATACTTGTTGAGCTCTAAGAGTGGAGTGTTGCCGACGAGCTCGGTCAGCTGTTTTGCAATTTTTGCCATAGTCTATAAAGTTTTTTACTGTTTTATTCTGGAAGCAAAATTACATATATTTTTCGAAAGCAAACACAGGAACAGGCTTTTTCTGAGAAAAATACCATATTCCTGTGATACTACAATCGCACAAATCTGTTATTTACTACGGTCAAAAGAGATTAAGGGTCAGATTTGGTTGAGTGCCTGCTGCAAGTCTTCGATGATGTCGTCGATATGCTCGGTACCGATGCTCAGACGAATAGTTGCAGGAGTGATGTGCTGTTCTGCCAGTTCTTCGGGCGAGAGCTGTGAGTGAGTGGTGGTATAGGGATGGATCACCAGACTCTTCACATCGGCCACGTTGGCCAACAGCGAGAAGATCTGAAGTGCATCGATGAACTTCCAGGCCTCTTCCTGTCCGCCCTTCACTTCGAAGGTGAAGATTGAACCGCCACCATTGGGATAGTACTTCTTGTAGAGAGCATGGTCAGGATGACTCTCCAGTGAAGGATGATGAACGGCAGCCACCTTCGGATGTTTAGCCAGGAAGTCAACCACCTTCAGCGCATTCTCCACATGACGCTCCACACGCAGACTCAAGGTCTCGACACCCTGCAGCAGGATGAAGGCGTTGAAGGGTGAGATGGCAGCACCGGTGTCACGCAGAATCACGGCACGGATACGAGTCACGTAGGCAGCTGCGCCCACAGCATCGGCAAAGACAATACCATGATAAGAGGGATCGGGCTTGCCCAGTGTGGGGAACTTGTCGGCATTGGCCTTCCAGTCAAACTTACCGCCATCAACGATCACACCGCCCAGAGAGGTTCCGTGACCGCCAAGGAATTTCGTAGCCGAGTGAACCACGATGTCGGCTCCGTGCTCCAACGGACGAATCAGGTAGGGAGTGCCGAAGGTGTTGTCAACAATGAAGGGGATGTTGTGACGATGGGCCACCTCGGCTACGCCTTCGATGTTCAATACATCACTGTTGGGATTGCCGAAAGTCTCGGCATATATAACTTTTGTGTTGGGTTGGATCGCTGCTTCCAGAGCATCTAGGTCGTTAATATTAATAATGGTGTTGGTGATGCCCTGGGTAGCCAGTGTGTGTGTTATCAGGTTGTAGCTGCCACCGTAGAGATTGTCGGCTGCCACGATATGGTCGCCATTCTGGGCAATATTCTGCAATGCATAGGTGATAGCAGCCGCACCGCTGGCCACTGCCAGACCGGCTACGCCACCTTCGAGAGCAGCCACACGATCCTCGAACACGCCCTGGGTAGAGTTGGTCAGACGACCGTAGATATTACCTGCATCGCGCAGACCAAAACGGTCGGCAGCATGCTGAGAATTACGGAACACGTAGGAAGTAGTTTGATAAATGGGCACTGCACGTGCGTCGGTTGCGGGGTCGGCCTGTTCCTGACCTACATGAAGTTGAAGAGTCTCAAAACGATAATTTTTCTGTGCCATAATTGTATTCCTTTCTTTATTTTTGCTCCCTACGTTAGAGGGATGGGGGTCTGAACAAGCGTACCAGACAATTATTACTCAATTTCTAAAGGCCTGCGCCTGTTCAGACCTCTGTCGTTCCTATGCTTAAGGAACTTTTGACGGTGCAAAGTTAAGGACTTTAGAATTATCTACCAAATTTCTTGTTGTATTCAGAAAATATCACTAACTTTGCACTCATCAAAGAACAATTCTCTTTTCAGAGCATTTTTTATACCCTCTAACAGAAAATCATTCTTCAAAATGGCTGAAACACTCGACGAAACAGACCTGCAGATTCTCAGAACACTGCAAAAAAACGCTAAATTGACCACAAAAGAGTTGGCAGATGCCGTTCATCTGACCCCAACTCCTGTATTTGAACGTCAGAAACGACTCGAAAAGAAAGGCTATATCAAGAAGTATGTAGCCGTTCTGGATGCCGAAAAGCTGAACCTTGGCCTACAGGTGTTCTGCAAAGTGAAACTGAAGCAGATCAACCACAAGATTGCCGACTCGTTTGTTCACCGCATCATGCGCATTCCCGAGGTAACTGAGTGTTACAACACCTCCGGTGCCTACGACTACCTATTAAAGGTAAGGGCACGCGACATGAAACATTACCAGGAATTTGTGCTCAACAAACTGGGCGAGATAGAAGACCTTAGTTCCATTGAAAGCACCTTCGTGATGAGCGAAGTGAAGCAGAACTACGGCATAAACATATAGGTAGTATATATAGAAAGTATATATAGGTACCCACTCCCCTCTCCAATCGGAGAGGGGTTGGGGGTGAGGCTGGCATGGGTGGACTTATGACCTGTTGGGGCGTAGGGTTGCATTGTAAAATAAGTTAGTTCCTCTGGAAAGGGGAACTTTTTTTGCCCGTTAACTATAAGGATTAGTAATGTTTTTCAGTTCGGTCTGTTTTTCCTTTTTTTCAGAACAATATTGCTGAGGACATCTAGAGAATATGCCTATCTTTGAACCGGAAAAGCCAATGACCCCTAGGCTAAGGGGCTGCGAAGGAAATATTACCAGACTAACTGTATAGTATTAACTAAAAACATTTTTATTATGAGAAAGACATTTCTACTTTTAGCAATGGGTCTTGCCGCCAGTACCGGCATGAAAGCCCAGACACTTCCTGAAGGCATGGAGATGCTTACACCTGAGGGTGTGACAGTAACCACAATGACCGACCGTTCCTTTGACAAGTCGAAGAATATTGTCATTTCCGGCAGTGCACAAGCTGGATGGAAGGTATTCTTCACTGCCAAGGAAGATACTCACGGCGAAGAACTATGGGTGTCGGACGGAACGCCTGCCGGCACGAAGATGGTGAAAGACATCTACCCTGGCGCCGTCAGCTCGAACGTGCAGTACATCACCCGTTTCAACGACAAAGTGGTGTTCCAGGCCACGGGCAACGACGAGGACGGTTGTGAGCTGTGGATATCGGACGGCACAGAGGCCGGCACCTATATGCTGATGGACATCAACGAGATAGGCGACTCCAACCCTGCCGGTTTCACGCAGGTGAACGAGACACAGTTCATCTTCGGTGCCATCGACTTCGAGAGTATGACCTACGGTGACGAGGAACAGCGCTGGCTGTGGGTAAGTGACGGTACCGCCGAGGGCACTAAGCTGCTGAAGGACTGCTGGGTGAAATATCCTGGCACGCACACGGCTAACGACCAGTACCACTTCTGCCGCGTAGGCCGCAAGGTGTTCTTCAAGGGCGACACGAAGGACGGTGAGTTCACCGAGACGCTGTGGGTGACCGACGGCACCGAGGCAGGCACCATCATGCTGGGCGATATCAATACGACCGTCGTCGATGAGAACACGGGCAAGACCAACAGTGCCCAGCTCGACTGGATGACGAACGTGAACAACAAGTGGCTCTTCTTCAAGGCCGTGTCGGAAGAATACGGTTCGGAGCCCTGGTACTCTGACGGCACGCCCGAGGGCACCCGCATGATAGGCGACTTCACCGAGGGCGAGAATGCCAATGGCATCAAGAACGGTGACGGTGCGTTTACCACCTGTGTGATGGGCGACTATGTCTATTACCGCGGTATGTCGCCCGACAACTCGTATGGTATAGAGCTGATTCGTACCGACGGCACCAAGGAAGGCACCTCGCTGGTGCTCGACATCAACAAGGTGCCCAACGAAACCGGCACCAATAGTGGTGTGCCCGACGTGTTCCCCTACTGCGTCTTCGACGGCTATGTATGGGGTAAGGGCCAGTGGGGAGTAAACACCTCCTATGACTTCTGCCGTGGCCTGGAGATTTTCTATACCGACGGTACTCCCGAAGGCTCGGCCATGCACAGCGACCTGAACCCCGGAACGGGTGCCGGCGCCCAGTGGGAGGGCACCGTATGCGGCGGTTCGATGTATTTCCGCGGACAGAACCAAGTACCTGCCGGTACACAGACCTGGGAGCTGTTCCGTCTGGACAACAAAGCCGATGAGATGCCTGTGCTGGTGATGGATCTGGCCGAGGGCATCGACTACGTGCACACGTTGCGCAACTTCAACAACGACCTCGTGTTCACCTCCGTGGCCTATCCGCGCCTGTTTAAGTACCACTATCGCAAGCCTGGCTTCAATGCCGATAAGGATATGCCCTCCATGGAGCTCGACTTCGACGGTATGTCGAACGTCTATAATGGTCATGCCACGGCTATCCAGGCCGTCAAGGACAACGGCAAGGCCCTCGTCACCGTCAAGCGTGGCAGCGGTGCGCTGACACTTCAGACCACCGAGGGTGTCAACGGCTATCAGTTGTGTGATGTCTCCGGCCGTACCCTTGCCCGTGTAAAGCACGTAGGCACAGAGGTCGTCGTTCCTACCATCGGCATGACTCATGGTGTCTATGTCGTCAAGGTTGCTACACAGACAAGACGTGAAATCACCGTTAAGATAACGTTATGAAAAGACTTCTCAGCTTATGCTCATTGCTATGCATTGCCATAATAGCAATGGGACAGGGCCTGAAAGGTGTCGTCGTCGACGAGGCGACACAGGAGCCACTAATGGGTGTCACCGTGATGACCGAGAAAGGTCACACTGGCGCCATTACCAACATTGACGGTGAGTTCACCATCGCCGTCAGTGTTGGCACACCCCTGAAGGTGAGCTATATGGGCTATGCCACGCAGAGCGTGAAGGCCTCGGCCAACATGCGTATTGTCCTCAAGGAAACATCGCGGGAGCTGTCCGACGTGGTGGTCATCGGCTATGGTGTGCAGCGCAAGAGCGACATCACCGGTGCCATCTCCTCGGTCAGTGCCAAGGACCTCACCGCAGCCCCCGTTGCCAATACCGTGCAGGCCCTGGCAGGACGTGCTGCCGGCGTGCAGGTAATGACCAACACCGGTGCCCCTGGCGGCAGTACCACCATCAAGATCCGTGGTACAGGCACTGTCAACGACTCTGACCCGCTGTACGTCGTCGACGGATTCATCGTGAACAACATCGACCACCTGAACCCCTACGACATCCAGAACGTAGAGGTATTGAAGGATGCTGCCTCCAGCTCCATCTATGGTGCACGAAGTGCCAACGGTGTGGTGCTCATCACCACCAAGGGCGGTCAGTCGGGCAAGATGAAGATCACCCTCGACACCTACTGGGGCATATCTAACCCTTGGAAAGAAATCAAGGTGATGGGTGTGGAAGACTTCGCACTAATGCGCGACTACAACACCGGACTCAGCAACTACTCCTCCGACGGCCAGCTCTACTACAGCAAGGACGCCGAGGGCAACTATTATTTTGACGAAGGCAAGAAGCACCGTCTCGACTCCATCTCGGCCAACAGCCCCGACAGCTGGTGGAAGGCCGTCACCCGCACTGGCTTCAAACACCAGTACAACCTCTCGGTGAGCGGTGGTACCGACAAGACCAAGTTCATGGTCAGCGGCAACTACTACGGCGAGAACGGTGTGGTGCGTACCTCCGACTACGAGCGTGTCTCGCTCCGTCTGAACCTCACCAACAAGCTGACGCGCTGGCTGTCACTGCGCACTTCGCTGCTCTACACCTCCGACGACCGCTCGCTCATCAGCGAAGGTCAGAACTCGGTGCTGAAGCGGGCCCTCAACCAGAGTCCCCTCGTCTGCACGTACAATACCAAGGGCTACTGGACTGAGGACCATCCGCTGGCACAGTTGGCCAGGAACCACAACCAGGCCAAGTCCAACCGCATCGATGCCAACATCGACCTGACGGCCAACATCAACAAGTACCTCACCTACCAGTTCAAGTTCTCCGACTATGCCGACTTCTACAACACCTATGCCTTTGGCGAGGTGGGCAAGCTGGAGGAGGAATTTGTCATTCCCGACGATATGACATCGGTGAATCGCGTGTCGAAGAAGACCAACAAGTGGGAAGTCAACAACCTGCTGACATTCCAGATGAAGACAGGAGCACACAATATCGGCATCACTGCCGGTCAGACAGCCGAACAGCAGAGCATTGAGAATATCTCGGCCTCGAAACAGGGCACCTCGTCGAACGAGGAGAACCTGCGCTACCTCTCGGCAGCATTCTTCGGCGACCGCACGTCGGGAGGACTCACCGAGTGGTCGGCACTGGGATTCCTGGGACGTGTGAACTACAGCTTCAATGACACCTATCTGCTACAGGTCAACTTCCGTGCCGACGCCTCGTCGAAGTTCCACAAGAACGAGCGCTGGGGCTATTTCCCCTCGGCATCCATAGGATGGCGCTTCTTCAACGAGCCCTTCATGGAGTCGCTCAAGTGGCTCAGCAACGGTAAGCTGCGCCTCGGATGGGGTATTCTGGGTAACAACCGCATTGGCGACTATGCCCGCTACACCATACTGAACAACGACCTGAACTATTCCTACGGCACCGGTGCCCACGTCACCCAGTCGGGTGTCGCTGCCACCTCGATGGGCAACGACCATATCAAGTGGGAGAAGACCAAGTCGTACAACATCGGTCTCGACCTCGGCTTCCTCGACAACCGGTTGACAGCCAGCTTCGAGCTCTATACCAAGCGCACCGACGACATGCTGCTCAATGTTCCTGTCACCAATGCCGCAGGCCTGGTGACGGCACCTATGGTCAATGCCGGTTCAGTGGACAACAAGGGACTCGAGATTCAGATGGCCTGGAAAGACCGGGTGGGCAAGGACTTCCGTTACGAGGTAGGCTTCAACATCTCGTTCAATAAGAACGAAGTGGTCTCCCTGGGCACTGGCAACGAGCCCGTCTATGGTGCCTACCTCAATGAAAACAGCATCCTGAACTATGTCACCAAGACCGAGGTGGGCCGGCCTATCGCCTGCTTCTTCGGCTATGTCACCGACGGCATCTTCCAGACCATGGACGAGATACAGAATTCTGCCCAGAACGACGGTGTCACCAAGCCCGGCGACTTCCGTTTCAAGGACCTGAACAACGACGGAAAGATTGACTCCGAAGACCGTACCTATCTGGGGTCGCCCCATCCCGACTTCACCTTCGGCGTGCCCATGACCTTCGGCTACAAGAACTTGGAACTCACCGTGTTCCTACAGGGACAGGTAGGCAACGACATCTTCAATGTCATGGAGTACTACCTCAACTCCAATCACGGCACAGGCAACGTCTATACCGAGTTGCGACAGAACCACTGGGCTGGCGACTACGAGGCCAACCGCTCCTTCTGGCCCGCCAACCCCACGGCCTCCGTGCCCGACCTGCGCCAGGCCGACAACTCCAAGAACTACCGTGCCAGCGACTTCTATGTCAAGAACGGCTCCTACATGCGTCTGAAGGATGTGCGACTCAGCTACAACGTACCACAGCATCTGGTCAGCAAACTCCATCTGCAGGGGCTGCAGGCCTACATATCGGCCTACAACCTGCTGACCTTCACCAAGTACAACGGACTGGATCCCGAGGTAGGCCGCAACAGCGGTTCGGAGTCCAACAACCTCTACATGGGAGTCGATCACGGTAACTATCCTCAGGCACGCAACTTCACCTTCGGTCTGAACCTGACGTTCTGAGAAATGTAAAAATTTTAAAAATCAATAATGTAAATGACTCGACAATTATGAAAAGGATAAAACCATTTATATTTTGTAATTTTTACATTGTAGTGGCTGCACTGCTGTTCACCGCCTGTAGCGACTTCCTCGAGAAGGAGGTGCAGGGAGCCTCTACCCCCGACAGCTTCTACAAGACGAAGTACGAGTTGCAGGAGGGCCTCAATGCCGTCTATGACGTGCTGCAGAGCAACCAGTTTACCAACTGCGCATGGATCTTCGGCGAGGCCTGCGGCGACGACGTCGTAGGTACCGACGAGAACGGCACGTCGCAGATAGCCGAACTGGTGAACTTCCGCTTCGACACCTCCAACGATTGGCTGTTGCGTCGCTATCAGATCATGTATCGTGGCATCAACCGTGCCAACCAGCTCATCTCACATATCAACAGTGTGAAGTTCTCCAGCGACGATGCCAGCAACTACACCACGGTGCGGGCCATCCTCGGTCAGGCAAAGTTCCTGCGTGCCTACTTCTATTTCGAGCTCGTCCGCACTTTCGGCGGTGTGCCCATCCGTCCTGAGACTGAGGACATCAACCGCCTGACCATCCCCCGCTCCAGCAAGGAAGAGGTCTATGCCTACATAGAGCGCGATCTGCGCGAGGCTGCCTGCATGCTCGACGCCAAATATACCGATGCCTCCAGCGGCAAGGTGGGCTGCGGAGCCTGTGTGGCCCTGCTCATGAAGGTGCTCATGTACGAGGCTACGCCAGGCAAGCTTTCCGACAAGTGGAAAGAGATAGCCCTGCTCGGCGACTACTTCATCACCGGACAGACGCTCACCTACCGTGACATCCTGCACCTCGACCAGTACGACGAGACGTGGGACCAGCTGATGCGCCGACTGTGGTTCAAGCCACGCGAGAAACTGCTCTCAGGAGAGGTCTATACCACCGAGGACACCGCCCTGCCTGCCCTGGCCAACATCTATTCGCTGGTGTCGAAGTCCAGCTACGACGGCTCCACGCTCCACTACCGCGACCTCTACTACCAGATGGGCGAGTTCTGCTCGCGCTCCGTCTTCGAGATCGTGTTCAAGGAGAGTGCCACGGGCAAGAGCGACGACGACAACGAGGGCATGGGCATCATGAACGACCTGTTCTGGAACCGTCTGTGGGCCTCCACCTCCTTTCGCAATGCCGTGGCCAACGATCCGCGCCGCGATGTCATCATCCTGCTCCATGCCAGTGCCACCTTCGACAACGAGCGTCTGGAGGTGCCCGCCACCCGCTATGGCTGCATGAAGTGGTACACCCCCAAGAACGAACGGCCGCTGGACAGCAACGACAATGCCAAGAACCGCCGCGTCATCATCTACAGCGACGTGGTGCTGATGTATGCCGAGGCACTCAACGAGGTGGGACGACGCGAGGAGTCGCTCACCCAGCTCAACCGTGTGAAGGCTGTGGCCAACGAGATTACCAACGTCTCCACACTCTACACTGCCGGCACCTATCTCGAGATGCGCTCACAGATATGGACCGAGCGGCGCATTGAGCTCTGCCACCTGTGGGACCGCTACTTCGACATCGTCCGCCAGGGACGTGCCGCCACCATCCTACACAACCTGGCCTCTGAGCAGGTATGGGGACGCGGCAAGAACTATATCGAGGGCGTACACGAACTGTTTCCCATCCCCCAGAACGAGGTCGACGTCACCAACGGCATCGTCAGTCAGAATCCTGGTTACTAACTCTAACACATCATCGTTTCCTATGAATAAATATTCTATTATCATATATTTGGCGCTCGCTACACTCCTCTGCGCAGCCTGTAGCTCCGACGAACAGGTAGCCATGCCCACTGCCGACTTCAAGGTGTCGACCACGGCCACAGGCATCAACGAGACCGTCACCTTCACCTTCACCGGCACCGACGCACGCCAGGCCGTGGTATTCCCCGGTGATGAAGGCCACGACTGGAACATGGTCAACCAAGGCAGCACAGGACTCGTCATGAGCAAGGGCGTAGCCACCTATGCCTATACGAAACCTGGTGTCTACACTGCCACCGTCGTAGCCTCCAACTACAACAAGGAAGGCAGTGACGGCAAGAAGGCTGTGGCACAGGTCACCATCACCGTCACCGACGACAACAACAAACTCAGGTCGGTCATACTGCAGAAAGACCTGTACAACAAGGAGATGGCCGCTGACATCACTGATGACTATGTGCTCGTGGCCATGCCAACGAAAGTAAGGGTCAACAACCGCGACATCGCTGTCAAAGCCAATGCACAACGGCTGGCCATCGAGACCATGTCGCCCAATGCCACCGTCAGCATTGGTGGCGAACCGTATTCCGACAAGACAAAGTACGACCTCACGTCCCAGCTCACCATCGACGTCACGTCGGCTTCGGGCACCCTCAGAAGCTATCCCGTCTACACCATTGCCTACCCCGTGTTCTCCACGTTCAGCATTGATGGTGTCGAGGGGTCGACGACCTACAGCGCATACAACTATGACAAGACCGTCGTCAGCATCGTGATGCCTGCGGGTACAGACCTAACGCGCCTGAAGCCTGTCTTCAGCTCGACGGATGCACAGAGCATCAGCATCGGGGGCGTCATCCAGCAGTCGGGCGTCACGGAGGTAGACTTCTCGCAGCCTGTTGTCTATACCCTTACCAACCAGTTGGCCGATCATCCAAAGTGTCGATGCGAGAGTCACGTAGTGGTGGAGGTATCTGTTAAATAACAACAAAAAATGGTCATGCTGCAGTATTATGTCACTCGGCATGACTATTTTTGTAGTCCAAGAACTAAATGACATAACCCTTCCTAAACCGATTGCTCTATGCGAATAATCCTATTGCTACTCACCTTTGTCACACTGAACATAGGTGCACAGCCCACAGTGCAGCACACCTACAACCCGCCCATACAGTTTACCCGCCTCACCACGGGCAACGGACTGCTGCAAAGCCATATCACCTGCATCCTGCAAGACCACCGCGGACTCATCTGGCTTGGTACACGCAACGGACTATACCGGTATAACGGCTACGACTTTCAGCCTTTCCTGCGCAGCATCAACGATAGCACGTCGCTGCCCGACAACTTCATCCGCTCACTCTGTCAGGACCGTCAGGGCCGCATCTGGATAGGCACCGACAAGGGCGTGTGCCGCTACCGTACCGAAAGCAACGACTTCCTGCGCTATGGCGGCATGACAGGACAGGTACATTCCATCGTTCAGCATGCCGACGGCAATATCTACTGCTCGTCGGGAATACTCTACGTCATCGACACCAGCCGACAGCAGCTCGTAGCAGTCACCATGCCCGACGGGCAGACAGTCATCAAAGGAACTAATGTGCTGGCTGCCGACCGCAACGCACTGTTATGGGTAGGGGGGCGCCAGGGACTGCATGCCTACAGGCCGCAAGGCAAGAGCCGGCTGACCGAGGTGTCGCTCAGGAATGCCGAGGAACGACTGGAAAAGGACTTCATCACCGCACTCTACTGCGATGACCACGATCATATATGGGCAGGAAAGAACGGACGCGACCTGATAAGCTACGACCAGGCCACTGGAGCCGTCAGCCACTACGAGACAGGTACGCCCATGACCAACAATGTAGTGCGTGCCATAGATGCCGACCGTCAGGGACGCATCTGGGTAGGCACCGAGCGCGGCCTTGTCATCAT
Organism: Prevotella sp. E9-3; assembly: GCF_022024015.1. Taxonomy (NCBI): domain Bacteria; kingdom Pseudomonadati; phylum Bacteroidota; class Bacteroidia; order Bacteroidales; family Prevotellaceae; genus Prevotella; species Prevotella sp. E9-3. The sequence goes on along the minus strand of NZ_CP091786.1, from coordinate 472,046 downwards.
CAGTCCCGACGGACATACCGAGGCCCTCAGACAAGACTATGCCAACCCCTTCTCGCTGAGCGACAACGCCGTCTACTCCATTCTGTGCGACAACGATGACAACGTGTGGATAGGCACCTACTTCGGAGGCGTAAACCTTTATAGCAGTGCATCGGCACGCATCAAGTACTATGCTCCGGGTAACCAACCTGGACAGCTGGGAGGAAAAGCCGTCAGACAAATGGCCGAAGAACCACCCCAACGGCTGTGGATAGCCACCGAGGATGGCGGACTCAACCTGCTGGACCGCACCAGCGACAAAATCAGCCGCGTCAACATCAGTGGCATGTCGTCGGACAACATCCACTCGCTGATTATCGACAACCACCGCAACCTATGGATAGGAACGTTCATGGGCGGACTGACACGCTACAATCTTGACACCCATGATGCCTATACCTACGACAGGCACAACTCACCACTGGCAGATAACAACATCTTTGCCCTCTGCACCGATTGCGACAGCGACCTGTGGATAGGGACCACCAACGGACTCTATCATTACGATAACGCATCGCAACAAATAGAACCTATACACAAACAGCCCCTTGACCATGCCTTTGTCTTCCACCTTGAAAGCGACAAGGACGGCATCGTATGGGTTGGTACCCGATACAACGGACTTATCAGCTACGACAAGGCGACAGGCACAACCCACCACTACAAGGCAGGATCTGCCCCAGGACAGATCACCGACGACTACATCACCACACTTCTCGTCACACGTAGCGGACAGCTCTGGGTAGGTACCAACAACGGCGGACTCTTTCTCAAAAAGGAGAACGCTGACTTTGAGTCCATGATACGCAGCGGCGTGCTGACCGAGCTTTGCATCTACGGCCTGGCCGAGTCGGCTGACGGGAGCCTGTGGATAACGGCTGGGAAAAGCATCTATCGGCTCGACCCTGAAAGTATGACGGCAACCATGCTCAGTGGAGGCGTCGATTTGCCTACAGGCCATTTCAACTACACTTCCGCACGATGTGACTCGCAGGGCACACTCTGGTTCGGAACGGTCGACGGACTTGTGTCCTTCCGGCCAGAGCAGGTGATATCAGAGCCTACCTTTCCACCAGTACAGTTGCTGCCACTGACACTGTCCGCAGACAAGGAATGCGACATAGATGCACTCGATGGCATCACGCTCAGTCACGACGAGGCCGCCACCATCGGCATTGCCTTCGCTGCCATACAGCCTGCTCATACACAAGGGATTGTCTATGAAGTGAAAATGGAAGGTCTGGGCAGCGGATGGCAATATGTAGGCACACAACGTAAGCTATACTATTCGCACCTCTCCTCGGGGCGTTATGTCTTTTCTGTTCGCGCCTCTTCTACACGCGGCGTCTTCTCTGATAGTAACATACGCTCTATTACCATCATCATTCGTCCGCCGTTCTATGCCACATGGTGGGCTTACACGGCATACGCCCTCCTCCTCGGTGCCTTTCTCTGGTGGCTCTTCCGACACTATCGCCGCCGACAGCATGAAAAGCGCATGGCCTATGAGATGCGTATCGAAAAGGAAAAACTGGAAAAGCTGGATCAGATGAAGCAGGCTTTCTTCACTGATATCTCGCACGAATTCAAGACGCCCCTCTCGCTCATTATTGCCCCTGCACGCAAACTGCTCCATGAAGTGAAAAGCGGCAAGTCAAAGGAAAACATTGAAACCATTCTGAAAGGCGCCGGCACCATGCAGTCGCTGCTCGACGAGCTGGTTGAGGCAGGAGGCATGCGCGACATCCATCAGCAGCTGAAGATGGTGTATGGCAATCCTCTTGCCCTTGTCAACGATGTGTCGGGCCGTTTCCAACCCCTGGCCGACGAAAAAAATATGGTTTACAACATTGAGATAGAGGATTGGGAGGCAGAAGGTTCCTATTCGCCAGAGGCAGTAGAGAAAATCGTAGCCAACCTGCTGTCCAATGCCTTCAAGTTCACACCACAGGGCGGTACTGTAGAGCTGTCTGCCACACTGAGTCCTCATGGCGAATTATGTATCACTGTCAGCGATACTGGCATAGGTATGGACGAGGAAACCGTGACACATATTTTCGAGAAATTCTACCAGGCCAATGCCGACGGCAACAAGTCACAGGGATGGGGCGTCGGCCTGGCCGTAACCAAAGGTCTGGTTGAAGCCCATGGAGGTATGATAAACGTGGAATCGAAACCTGGACGAGGGTCCGTATTCACCGCTACGTTACAGATGCAACCTGCTGCCTCAGCCCTGAAGAATGCTGATGACGAGAAAACTGTGGTAGCGACGGCTGGTGACGAGGTAGAGCCTCAGCACACTGATGAGGGACTCAGCACAGTGCTCCTGGTCGAGGACAACGCTGACATGCTGCGGTTCCTGACCAGCATCTTTGAAGGGGAATTTCAGTTGTTCACAGCCAACGACGGGCAGCAGGCTCTCGACCAGATCAGGGCCGCTCATCTGCCGGATATCATCGTCAGTGATGTGATGATGCCTCGTCTCAGCGGTACAGAGTTGTGCCGTGCCGTAAAAAGCGATATACTGACGGCCCACATCCCCGTCATACTGCTGACGGCCAAGGGCGGCACCCTGGCCACACGCGAAGGCTATGAGCTGGGGGCCGATGCCTACATAGAGAAGCCTTTCGACCCCGCCGTCCTACTGCTGCAGGTGAAGAACACCCTGAAGACGCGCGACAACAACCGCCGACTGTTCAACGAGTCGTCGACACTCGACATCAGCGTGATGGCCAACAACCGCTATGACGAGAAGCTGCTGCGCGATATACGCAGTATCGTTGAGGAGAATATCGGTAACAGCGACTTCTGTGTGAACGATGTGTGCATGGGGGTGGGCGTGAGCCGTACGAAGCTGCATGTGAAGCTGAAGAGTCTGATCAATATGTCTATTGGCGAATATATCCGTGAGACGCGTGTCAGGAAGGCGAAGGAAATGCTCCTTGCAGGACATACGCCCACCGACACTGCCTATGCCACGGGATTCTCAGACCCCAACTACTTTGCCAAGTGTTTCAAGAAGTCGACGGGACAGCTTCCACGCGAGTTCGTGGCCCAGCAACAGGCGAAAAAAAATGAAGATATAGGCGAAAAGTAGCGTTTCTGTCCACTCCCTAACATTATTCCCTGTATTAAGAACATTTTTACCCTGTGTATAGGGTATCATTATCCTAACTTTGCAAGCGAAATGTATTTTAAAAAGGATCAGCACCATGAACTTGCGAACAATTATCTGGCCAGTGGTCGCGGCTGGCATGACAATACTGACCGCGACGGCCCAGCAGGGCTTTGTCAATCCCGTGCATAACATGCGTGACGGCTGCGTAGAACGTCATCGTGGCTATTTCTATATCATGGGTGAAGAGACGAAGGGCACCATCTCCAGATCAAAGGACATGGTGTCGTGGTCCAATCCTGTGAAAGCGGTAACCACCGACGGTGCCACATGGCTGAACGACCCGCAGTGGACGCAGGCAAATACTTATAAACAGGTGCAGGCGGGCGACCTGATCTACCGTAATGGTGTATGGCACAGCTACTTCAACGGCATTGGCCATTGCTACTGCGACGAACCGCAGGGCAACTATAAAGAGCAGACGCTGACGGAGCCCTTCGACGACTACGGCATTGATGTGCAGGTATTCCAGGACGAAGACGGTGAGATATACTGGGTGAAGAAGCGCAACCCTACCGACCCGCATCCCATGACACGTGCTGCCAGCAATATTGACGGGCCTGAGGTGTGGGCTTTCCGCATGAACTCGCCTTTCTCGCGCTGGGACATCACCGAGGGCAGAGTGCAGATGACTCACCAGCGCGGACACCCCACCAGCCTGAATCATATCAACTTCGAGGGTCCGGAGTTAGCGCGCTACCATGACAAATACTATATATTCTATGCTGTGAACCGCATGGGACCACGCTCGGGCATGTACCAGGTGGGGTGCGCCATCAGCGACCAGCCCATGAACTTCAACAACTCGAAGAAGCTGCCACATCCGGTGATCACCCGCAACACCGAACAGCAGCTCATTGACTATAAGCCCATCGCCCCTACGGCCGAGCATGGCGGTTGGGATGCACGGTACACCATGAGCCAGCCTTCGGGCAGCTGGACATCCGCCGACTATGACGACTCGTCATGGAAGCAAGGTCAGGGCGGTTTCGGCTATCAGGAGTTTGATTTGTTTTCCGGAACGACGATGACCAATGCCAGGGTGCGTGCCCGCAAGACTTTCTGGAAGACCACCAATATCTACATACGGCGCACGTTCACACTCGATGAGGTGCCCTCGCACATGGGCATGAAACTTTGGGTGAACGGTACGGCGACCTTCTATATCAACGGTCACGACTTCAAGGTGACATCATCCAACAATACCTATTCCGTACGTATGATAGACCCGTCGTGGCTGAAGCCAGGAGAGAATATCGTGGCAGTGGCAGGAGTGAGCTCCAACACATCGAATACCAGCCAGCAGCTCATCGACTTCGGCTTCTACGACACGGGCGACGAGGATATGTATCCCGTGATGATCGGTCCGGCACAGCCCAACTTCACTGCCGGCCCCAACGGCTTTGAGCGGTGGATGGTTTACAAGTCTTATATCGAAGGGCAGCAGAAACAGAGTATCGACCGCATACACTTCTACGGCCAGGAACCCGTGGTGGAGGCAACAGTGAAAGGGTCGGCAGGCTACCATCCTGCACCGGCACAGCCCACCATTATCAACTATCTCGACTATGCGCTGTACTATCCGTTCCGTTTCCTGGGCGGATCGGAATGGAAAGTTGCCGAGAAGGTGATGGCACCAACGGCTGCCACGGGCGGCGAGCTGCTGCTGCGAAAACCCGCCGAGGCCAACTACCGCTTCGAAGTGCCTCTGCGACTGCAGGGCAGCAACGACTGGGGCGGTGCCTATGCCTACTATAAGGATGAACAGAACTGGGTGCGCGTGGAGATAGGACGTGAAGGCAAGTGGCGACTGACCAACAGCATAGATGGAACAGTCACCACGGCTGAGAAGCCCCTGCCCGCCAAGTTCCGCTTCCTGGAAGACCACCCGTTGGTGGCCGGCTATGCCGAGCCATGGCACACACTGACCATATATAAGAACGTGGACCGGCTTCACGTGATGCTCGACGAGTTCAACCTGACCATTGGCGGCGATGCCGTGATAGGACACAGCGGCGCAGGAACAGTGGGACTGGTGGCTTCGTCGCCGACGGTGAGTTTTGATGCCATACAATATACCGTGGGCTGGGACGAATGGAACAGTCATGTGCTGGGGTGGACGCCCCAGGGTGGCACGTGGACAGTGGATGATGGCGGACTGTCGCAGCAGTCGACGGAAGCTGTCGAGGCCCTCGCACTGAAGGGCGACCCAGCATGGAACTATGAGTTCTCTGCCTATATGACTACCGACGGCCTGGCTACGGCAGGCGAGGCAGGTTTCTATCCTGTCTATGCCGATGGACAGAACTATGTGCGTGCCACCATCAATTACGGCAAGAAGGCACTGGACATCACATCGTGCGAACAGGGCATCGTGACCAGCCAGCAGACGGTTCCATTGAACCATAAGACCATGCGGCAGTATTCGTTCACGCCATCATCGACTTATCCCACCAACTCGTACATCTACGAGCTGCGCAACGAGACGGAGGTGTCGGGCATCGACGTGCTGTGGCTGGAAGGACCCTATCCCTATCTGAACCAGACATTCGACTTGCCCACGAAAGTGCTTGTGATGGCAAGGGAAGGCAGTTCGTGGAAGCAAGTGGAGGCAACGCTGCAGGGCGAGCCGAAGCTGGGCGTGATGAACACCTACACGTTTGCACCGGTGAAGACCTCGGCAGTAAGACTTTACCTGACGCCCAAGTCGGGAACGCATGCACGTCCGTTCTGCATCTATGTTCATGAAGACATGGCGGCGGGCTATCACCTGAGGGCACGGCGTGAGCGCGACGGCGTGAGGATCATGGTTGACGGCCAGCTCATGGCCACGGTACAGGGCAACTGGCAGCCGTCGGTGCCCGCACTGGCAACGAAGGGCCTGGCCGCTCACTTCAACAACATACTCTGCTACCAGACAGGGGGTATCAGGGTGGAAAGCATCAGCATAGCCGAGACGGGGTGCACTGTAGGCAAAAGCCAGCAGCTGAAGGCCACCATCCTGCCTGCCGATGCCACTAATACGATGCTAAGCTGGGTGAGCAGCAACCCCGACGTGCTGTCAGTCGATGACAACGGCATCATCACCCGCCATGCCGAAGGGGCAGTTACCATCACTGCCTATGCTGCCGACGGTGGTTCGGCCAAGGGCAGCGTGGTCGTCGGCGATGCCACGAAGGTGGAGAGCGTGATGACTGTCCCCACCTGGCACAAGAGGGCACTGACCTACAATCTGGCAGGGCAGCGTACGGCGAAAAGAAAAGGGGTATTCATCGTTGACGGGAAAAAAAACATTACAAAATGACAAGCAAAAAGACAACGCTATTCTTCAAGACTGGCATGCTGGCCGCCATGCTCATGGCATGGCCTGCGGCCTCGGCACCGACCATCGGCGACGCCCCCTACGGACAGGCACGCACCGCCGACCGCCATACGCGCCTGCCACTAGCCACGGAGCCCGTGATGGACTACTGGATGCGCGACACATGGATGACGCTGGGCCCCGACGGCTACTACTACATGACGGGCACGACTGCCGACCCCACAAGGGTATTTCCCGGTCAGACGCACTGCTGGGACTGGAACGACGGCATCTACGTGTTCCGCTCTAAGGACATGAAGGAGTGGACACCGTTGGGCCGCGTGTGGTCGCTCGACGACGACGGCACCTGGCAGCGTGAAGCCAAGGTGTTTGGGGAGGACGAACGCTACCCTAAGCGCTCGCTCAACGGCGACGTGATGGACAACCGCTTCCGAGCTGTGTGGGCACCCGAGCTGCACTACCTGAAAAGTCAGAAGTGCTGGTTCATCGTGGCCTGCATGAACAATTCGAAGACGGGCGGCAAGGGCTCGTTTGTGCTCAGGAGCACGACGGGCGGCCCCGAGGGTCCCTACGTGAACATCGAGGCCAACGAGGAGGAACCGCTGTTCGACAATATCGACGGCTCGCTGTTTGAAGATGAAGACGGAACGGTCTATTTCATAGGCCACAACCACTATATAGCCAGGATGAAAGCCGACATGTCGGGGCTGGACGAACCGCTGCGCAGGATGCAGGAGATAGCCTATCATCCTGAACCATACATCGAAGGGGCCTTCATCTGCAAGGAAGGGGGACGCTATCACCTGGTGCAGGCTATATGGTCGCACCGTCTCGACGACGGGACGGCCACCTACTGCCCCGCAGTAGATGACAACCGCACCCGCTACAGCTACGACTGCATCATCGCATCGGCCGACAATATCTATGGTCCATACGGGCCCCGCTATAACGCCATCACCGGCGGCGGGCACAACAACCTGTTCCGCGACAAGCAGGGGCAGTGGTGGGCCACCATCTTCTTCAATCCACGGGGCGCTCAGGCCAAGGAGTACAAACAGACATGCCGACCGGGCGTGGTGCCTATGAAGTTCAGGAAGGGACGCTTCGCCATCGACTATAAGAGAGTAACGAAAAAAAAATGATATGAAGACAAACAAATGTTTTACCGCCGTAGTGCTGACAGCACTGATGGCCACTAGCATCCAGGCCCAGAACCATAGTGTGACCATCACCACGGCAAAGGCAAAGAAGGTGTCGCGCATGATCTATGGCTGGCACTACGAAGAGATAGGAAATATCGGCGAGGGCGGACTCTATGCCGAGATGGTACGCAACCGTGGTTTCGAGGAAGCCAACCTCCCCGGAGGACTTGTCATCGAGAACGGACAGTATAAGGACGTGCCCAATCCTGGGCACCCCAACAAGCGCGTCTATCAGATAGACCCGCTGGTGGGATGGGTTACCACACCGCTGTCCAACAGTCCCATACGCATCACCTGCACCGACCGACACCCGCTGAACGACCAGAACCCGCACTCGATGGCTGTCAACGTCATCAGTAACGACCTGGGGCGTGCCGCCATCCACAACCGGGGCTACAACGGCATGGCTTTCAAGCAGGGCGTGGCCTGCCGCCTGTCGTTCTATGCCCGTACCGAGAGCTACGAGGGTACCGTCGCCTTCCGACTCTCCGACGAGGAGGGACGGGCCGTGTCGGAAGCTAAGTCGTTCACCATCGGGAAGGGCCAATGGACGAAATACGAGTGTGAACTCGTGCCGACAAAGAACATTGCTGCCGGCATGCTCACCATCGTTCCCTCGCAGCGCGGACGCTTCCAGTTAGACATGGTGTCGATGTTCCCGTCGGACACCTACGACGGCGGACGCTCAGTGTTCCGTGCCGACGTGCTGCAGAACCTCATCGACTACCGTCCCCACTTCCTGCGCTTCCCTGGCGGCTGCATCGTCCATGGCGTTAACGAGGAGACGATGTACCACTGGAAGAAGACCATCGGCGACATAACCCAGAGGCCTGGACAGTGGTGCAAGTGGGAGCCTCACTACCGTACCGACGGACTGGGCTACCATGAGTTCTACGAGCTGTGCGAATACATGGGCTGCGATGCCATGTATGTTACCCCGACGGGCATGGCCTGCACGGAATGGGTGCACCGCGACGACCAGCATCATTTCTTCCACAAGGAGACCGACGTGAACTATTATATCAACGACCTGCTCGACGCCATCGAATATGCCATAGGGCCTGTCGACAGCCGATGGGGAGCCGAGCGCGCCAAGAACGGACATCCCGAACCCTTCCCGCTGAAGTATGTCGAGATAGGCAACGAGGACTTCGGTCCTGTCTATTACGAGAAGTACCACCAGATCTACTCGGCAGTGAAGCAGCGCTATCCACAGCTGCGCTTCATCGCCAACAGCCCGCTGGGCACCGATGGCGAGAAAGAGCGCTTCATGGATGAGTTCATAGACAGGAGCGAGGTGGAAATCTATGACGAGCACTACTACAAGGACATTCCATGGGCCGTAAAAAATTTCCATAAGTACGATGTATACAAGCGGCGCGGCATTGACATCTTCGTCGGTGAGCTGGGCATACAGAGCAATGGCGTGGGCGGACCGTCGGGCCGCTACCCGGGCAGCATCCTGGCCGAGGGCATTTTCAAGATGGGACTGGAGCGCAACGGCAACATGAACCCCATCATGGCCGACCGCCCACTGATGCGCAACTGGGAATCCATAGACCACAACGACATGCAGCCGCTAATACTCAACAGCAGCACGGTGAGCGCCCGCACGTTCAATTACTATCTGTGCAAGATGCTGCGTGACAACCCCGTGGACCAGGTATTCGACGTGGCCAACAGTGAGGGCGAGCAGACGCTCTTCGTCACCGCAGGTCGCGACCTGCAGCGCAAGCAGATGGTGGTGAAGATCATCAATCTGAGCGAACAGCCTCAGGCGTTTGAACTGAAAACCGACAAGAACTTCAAGAATCGCCAGACGGAAGTTCTGACCCTCACTGCCACACCCGACCAGCGGGTGACGCCGCTGACTCCCGATGCTGTCAGCACAGTCACTACGACAACTACTGTCAGCAAGGGTGATAAGATTACCCTGCCCGGCAACGCATTCGTCATCTACAGAATAAGCCTATGAGAAAGAACACCACAACGGTGCTGGCGACACTCGCGGCAGCAGTGCCCGCACTGGCACAGCAGGAGAAACCTAACGTCATCGTCATCGTGGCCGACGACCTGGGATGGGGCGACGTGAGTGCCTATGGCAACACTACCATCCACACACCCAACATCGACCGCCTGGCCACTGAGGGTGTCTGTCTGAGTGACGGCCATGCCGCCTCGGCCACCTCCACACCATCGCGCTACGCCCTGTTTACGGGCATGTATCCGTGGAAGAACGAACAGGCGAAGATTCTGCCTGGCGATGCGCCGCTGCTCATCTCGCCCCAGCAGTTCACCATGCCCCGCATGTTCCAACAGGCAGGCTATGCCACGGCTGCCGTGGGCAAATGGCACCTCGGCATGGGCATCGGCAAGATTGACTGGAACAGCCACATAGCCCCGGGGGCACGCGAGATAGGTTTTGACTACTCGTGCATCATCGCTGCCACCGTCGATCGTGTGCCGACGGTCTATGTGGAGAACGGCGACGTGGTGGGACGCGATGCCAACGACCCTATCTACGTGAACTACGACACGCCCTTCCCTGGCGAACCCACAGCGCTGACCAACCCCGAGCTGGTGAAGATGCAGTGGAGCCACGGTCACCAGAACACCGTCGTCAACGGCATTCCCCGTATCGGCTATATGAAAGGGGGCGAGCGGGCACGGTGGAAGGACGATGAGATGGCCCAGTATTTCCTTGACCGTTCCTGCTGGTTCATCGACTCAGTAAGCAGGCTGAACGAGCCCTTCTTCCTCTACTACGGCCTGCACCAGCCTCATGTGCCCCGCACGGCTGATCCACGCTTTGCAGGCTCCACGCAACTCGGTCCCCGAGGCGACGTGGTGGTCGAGGCCGACTGGTGCGTGGGACAGATTATCAAGAAGCTGGAAGAGAGCCATTTGCTGGATAATACGCTCATCGTCTTCACCTCCGACAACGGACCAGTGCTCGACGACGGCTATGAGGACGGTTCGCGCGATACCCGTTTCATGCACGACCCCAACGGCTCGCTGCGAGGGGGCAAGTACAGCCTCTTCGATGCCGGCACACGCGTTCCTTTCTTCGTCTATTGGAAAGGGCACACACGTCATGTCAACAGTCCGGTGCTCGTCTCACAGCAGGACCTGCTGGCATCGTTCGGACAGCTTATCAACCAGCCCGTCCCCGACTCGCTCGACTCGAAGGACATGCTCGACACCTTCCTCGGACAGCGCATGAAGCACCGCGACGACCTCGTGGTGGAAGCCAGCGGACGACTGGCCTACCGCTGGCGTCAGTATGCACTGGTGCCGCCCTATCGTGGCCCTGAGACCAACGAGACGGGCAACGAGCTGGGTGTGGTCAGCGACTGGGCCCTCTACGACCTGCTGGCCGACCCCACGCAGCATACCGATCTCGCCCGCCAGAAGCCTGCCCTGCTCAGACGGCTCAAGCGCCAGTTCCTCCAGCAGGTCAGTGGCTACTACAACCCCGACCGCGAACAAGAAACGCTAAAGTAATGACAAACAGGACTCTCTTCTCACTCCTCGGGGGCGGCACTCTCATGCCTATGATGGGAGCGGCACAGACACAGAGGCCCAACATCATCATCATGAATATCGACGACATGGGCTACTCTGACCCCTCCTGCTTTGGGGGCGACTATGTCAATACCACCAATATAGACCGGCAGGGCAGGCAAGGACCATCTGGTGAAGCAGCCGAGGGTCTATGCCTTCGAGAAAATTCCTGGCTTTGTCGTCAGCTGCATAGCCTCGCATCCTGCGAAATCCACGCCCGAGGGCATCCTGGAGTTCATGAAGCGCGACAGCAGCCAGCCCTTCTGCCTCTTCGTCTGTAGTATCAACAGCCACATGCCCTGGGATGCCGGCGATGCCTCAGAGTTCGACCCCTCGAAACTGGTGTTGCCGCCCAACTGTGTGGACAATGCCAAGACGCGCCACGACTACTGCGACTATCTGGCCGAGATACGTCTCTTCGACAATGAGGTGGGCATGGCGATGAATGCCCTCAAGGAGTCAGGAGCCTGTATATCACAGGAGGGAAAAAAGTGGGCATAAAATGACTTTTGCCCATACGGTCTGAAGAATGAAACAATTTTCTTGAAAATAAAAACAAATTTACCATGACAGCCCTGTGAAATCACCTAAATTTGCAGCAGGAATTATTACTATACTAACAAACAAAAAAGCTTATGAAGAAAATGATTTTATTAGCGGGAGTGATGATGGTCTCCCTGGGTATGACGGCTCAGACATCGCCATACACCGGTACGACACCACAGGAAGGTGTCTTCTATCTCTACAATGTGCAGAGCGGACTATGGCTGCAGAACAACGACAGCAAGTGCAACTTCTTCCAGCCCTTAGGCAACCTGGGCACACGTGGCCTTGATATTAATATGGTGGCCAGCGGCGAAGGTTACTTCCTGGGCGGCAGCTTCGGCAAGAACTCCCTGAACTCCGAGCCCCAAACCTATTTCGACAGTGAAAAGGCAGCTAACAGGGTATGGATATTCGAAGCTGGCGATGCCTCCGTTTCCAATGGCTACACCATCCACTGTGGCAACACTTATCTGAGGGCCGTGAAATATGCGCATAGCTTTTCAGCCAACAATCTTTTTACACAACCTTTAGACAACGGGCAGCGCTTCTATCTGGAACTTCCCGCTAACTCAAACATCAGCACACCGACGCCGCTGAACACATGGCAGATAGTCAGCAAGGAGGAACGACTGGCAAAGATGGTGGCCGATGCTTCAAGAACCACACCACAGGATGCCTCCTGGCTGGTGCCTAATGCCGATTTTGCCAAAAACAACGAGCGCGCAGCTCAGTGGATCAATGACGAATTCACGCTCAAAGGTGAAGGTGAGAATGGTCAATCCTGGCGTATGGGCAACAGCATCATGCAGAACCCAAACCCAGGTCAAGGCATTCCCGATGGGAAAGAACTCTCCATCCAACTCACCGGTCTGCCCAACGGCATCTACCACTTCAACCTCCAGGGCTTCTACCTCGGTGGATTCTACGATGCTGTGGCTGATTTAATAAACAATGGTTCAAATGAGCAGCGGGTGTTCTATTTTGCCAACAACGAGAAGAAAGCCCTCATGTCGCCCTTCGACGAGCCCATGTGCCAGGGACATACTGCTAATCCTAAAGACGGCACCTACCCCCTGACCGTCCAGAAGACCTACGATATAGGAGAATACACCTTCCCCCCTCATAACGATGCTGTGCTGGCATCGGTGGTAGTCAACCGCTACTGTGGCTATGTGAACGAGGAAATCGAGGTCGTGGTGACCGACGGCACTCTGAAGCTCGGCATCATCAAGGAAGGCGATGCCGTGGCAAACGAATGGACAGTGGTCGACAACTTCCACCTCACCTATCTGGGCACCGACCAGACCATCGACGAGAACACAACCTGCAGCGTGGCACCTGCCAGCGATATCACCGTGAAACTGAACCGCACACTGTCGGCCGACTACTGGAACACGTTCTGCGTGCCCTTCTCGATGACGGCCACACAGGTGACCGAAGCCTTCGGCAGCGATACCAAGATCACAAAGATGAAGAGTGTTGAGGGCAACGTGATGTATTTCGAGGAGGCAACCACCATCGAGGCTGGCATGCCCTGTCTCATCAAGCCTGCCACGACCACCGGTCCTTACATCACCCTCAGCGGCATCACCATGACCGACACCGAGGCGCAGAGCATGGGCAACGGCGACTACAAGTTCACGGGTACCTACAGCCCCGTTGAGCTGAAGACCGACGGCACCAACCTCTTCCTGCAGACCAATGGCAACCTGGCCGTTCCTGCCGATGCCACCAAGACCATGAAGGGCATGCGCGCCTACTTCGAGGTGCCTGCCAGTGCTGATGCCCGCATCGTCTTCTACGACGGTACGACAACGGGCATCGACCTCACTGCTCCCGCTCATCGGTCTGCGGAAAGCATCTACACCCTCGACGGACGGAAAGTCGGCGACAGCAAGGGCATCGTCGTCAGCAAGGGCAAGAAGTATATCAGAAAGTAATCATGGAAGGAGGATATTATGAAAAAACAATATCAGAAACCGCAGACAGAGATGGCTCTAGAAGAGTCAGAACCCTTGATGGACCTCTCGTCAAGGGGACGCACCGTCACCTTCGACACGCCCGAAACCAACGGCGATGCCAGCAATGCCGCCGCGCGCACCTACAACGTCTGGGACGATGACGAAGTTTGATGAATGAGCAAAGTTTAAAAGTTATTTAGTTTAGTTAGTAGTTGTTTTTTTTCAAATGCTGCGGTAAGTCTTGCCTATTTACAAGCTGGATATCTACCGGTTCGGAAGCATCATACACATCAACCTCTAATGAGCGATAGCCCACAAACTGTGCCACAAGCGTGAGCGGCAATTCGGTTTTGGTAACCAGTTTGAAGTTGCCGTCAATATCAGTAACATTACCAGGAGTTTGTGCTCAACAAACTGGGCGAGATAGAAGACCTTAGTTCCATTGAAAGCACCTTCGTGATGAGCGAAGTGAAACAGACTACGGCATAAACATATAGGTAGGAGAGGGGTTGGGGGGGAGGCTATTTATTCACCATAGCACAGACGCAGGAGTCGCTCCATACGTTCTCGGCCGTTTCAATCATGTCTATAATAGTGTAGATGGGAAGAATGATACCCAACACTGCAATGGGAGCACCAATGCCCGACATGAGTGAAAGAGTGAGGAAGAAGCATCCCATCGGTACACCTGCATTGCCTACGGCTGAGAATACAGAGATGAGCAGCCATAACAGAATGGAAGGAAAAACAAGGCTATTGCCGGTGATGGCCAAAGTAGGCGAATGCTGCATCACGAAAAGGGAAGTGACAAGGATAAAGGCTGCACAACCGTTCATGTTGATAGTAGTACAGATAGGAAGCACAAAACGGGCAACTTCACCACGGACTCCCAATCGTTTTTCGGCACTCTCCATAGTAACAGGAAGGGTGGCGGCACTACTCTTGGTAAACAGGGCCATCAGCACGGCAGGCATCATACTGCCCATCACCCGGATGGGATTCAAGCCACGAGCCAACAGGAACAGAGGGAGTACTACAAAGAACTGTATGACATTGCCTCCTAACACTACCAGCACATACTTGCCTATGGACTGAGCTGCCACACCGGCTGTGAGCTGAGCCGACAACTGGGCAGCAAAAGCTACGATACCGAGTGGAAGGGTCCAGATAAGTCCGCGGATGAGGAGGAAGAGGAGTTCCTGCAACCCCAGGAATCCTTTGACCACCACCGCTTTGTTCTCAGACTCAGAAAGTTTCGAGAGACCTATGCCCACGGCAAAAGCCAACAGCAGCAGGGAAAGGACATTGCCTTCCAGGAAAGGCTTGACAATATTGTTTGGAACAACGCTGAGCAAGTGATCAACATAGGACTGGTGTGTGGGCTCCTCAAAGCTATTATCGGTTACGAATGCTTCTACCGGCAGATTCTCAGGGGCTATTACCACATAAAGGAAAGCGCCTACAACGGCAGCAGCAAAGGTGGTGAGCAGTGTATAGACAAGCGTGCGTCCAAACAGTTTTCCTGATGATTTCGTGCCAAACGTTGCCATGGTAGTGATAATGGCCAATACGATAGTGGGCACAGCCAACAGTTGGAACAAACGAGTGTAGATAGTAGCCACCACATTGGCCACTGCATTAATACTTTCAATCTGAAACCATCCAAGAATAGCGCCTGTCAAGAGGGCACCAGTCCACAAATATATCTGTTTCATAAGTTAAAAATCAAACGTAATATTTGCATAGATATTGCGTCCCTTCTGTGGAAGCTTTTTCCAATCCGAATAAGTTGTATAATACTTATCGAACAAATTCTCGACACCTAAACGGAATGTATAGTGGGAAATAGCGTATTGGGCCGACAAGTTGAGAATAGCCCAGGAATCAGAAGGAAGCTCACCATATTTATCACCATAACGACTCTGACGGGCATGTCCTTTTACACTGGCATGAAACAGAATATTCTGCCAGGCATACTGAGCACTGCTTTGCCAGGTGAGAGGGGCAATCATGGGTAAAGAGCCGCCTTCGGCATCATAACCCAAGCCATAGCCCACCTTGTTGTGCAAACGCAGATGACGGGTAAGCATCCAACGTGCAGACAAGGAAACATTGGCTATTGTGGCATGACTCAAATTGGCATACACCTTCACGCCTTCAGCACCTACTGTCATAGGGGAAAGGCGCTGCTCGAATTGTCCAATAATATAGTTAGAGAAGAAGAAGGCATTGGACTCAAGAGCAATGGAGAATCGAGAATCGGGAGTTGAGAGTCGGACAGTGCTGTTAAGTTCGATGGCCGACTCGTTTTTCAACGTTGGATTTCCCATATAGTCGTACTGGTCGTAGGTGTTGTTCAGATAATAGCCGTAAGCCTCGGTAATGGTTGGAGCACGAGACCCCCACCCTGCTCCAATGGTGAATTGAGAATGGGGAGTTGAATATTGATAGCTTGCAGCTACCCGACCTGTTGTCTGATGATAGCGATCTTTCATTGCAGGGAAGAACACACGGAGTGCATGATAGCCTTCCTCATTGTTCAGATGCTGTTGCTGCCAGGCCATCTTGGCAGAGAGGCGAAGCGAATGATGCTCACCGAGCTGAACATTATCGCTGAAGGCCAATCCTGTGTTGAAGGTGCCCACATCGGGCCATGTAACCATGTACATAGGAGCCGCTCCACCTGGATACATCGTCATATCGGCAAAGCGACGATTGTAAAAGAGGTCGTAGTTGAACTGTAGGGAATGCTGAAGGCAAGTGACAGTAAAAAGACTATAACACCCCGAGGTCCAACTACGCCCTGGCATATCCATATGTATCTCCACATCAGGACGGTGGGTATCGTCCATCTCATGTATGATACGATTATAGTAGAACTTAGTTTCCCAACTAGCCTGTTGGAAAAGATGTTTGTATGACAGAGAACTGATAAAAGCCTGAGCCAGGGCTACGTCCATATTAAGGGCGGGATAGCCTACATCGGTGGCCCGGTCGAAAATAAAGGTTCCTTCCACCACACTGCGGGCAGCCAGACGCCAGCCCATATTGGCAAAGGCGTTCACCTTACGGAATTGTGAGAATGAGATTTCCTCACCCCCACCAGCCTTATAGTTGTCGGCATGACGATAGAAAGCGCCAACATTTGCATAGTAACGACTACGGGATACAGCAGCATCGGCACCATATACCGCCAGATGTCCGTTCAACTCGTGGCCTGCTGAAGCATCTATCTGGAAGGGGACATTGTCGAACCCCACCTTCTTTAATCGCAAGTCAAGGCTTCCGCCTATATTACCAGTGGCCTGGGGATTGCCATCCAGCCCACTGTTCATACTGATACTCTGCAGATTGCCGCTCTCTACATAAGATGTGACGGGGTCCATCTTATCGGTGCAGGCATAGAATATCTTCATGCCATCGATAGTGGTGGAGAGGCGTTCCATCTGCATATTGTTGACTACAGGCTCCCAGGCATAGGAGCCACGACGCACTAAACTCACGTTGCGCAACTGGCTCAAGTGCTCGTCAATGCTGGCTACCTGTCCTTTTTCAGAACGGTGACCTCCTTGACCACGGGCCGACACCACCACCTCGTCCAAATTCTGCATCGAGGTACTAATTGTGTCACCCTGAAAACCCATTATCATCAACAACAATAGCAGCATACTATCTGTGCAAAGCTAATTCTGTTTCTATTCTTTAAAACGTAACATCCCAGTAGAGTGAACTAAAGCCATTGCTGAGATTATCGCCACCAGCCACTACTTGACCTTGCGCATTCTTCACAGTGAGGTGTATGCGCCATAGACCCGACATGGTGAGATTGATAGTACCCTGATAGCTTCCATCGCCCTGACGAGTCAAAGGTGTGTTGTTGGGCGAGGTATGATTGCCCATATCAGGCATACGGGGATCAATATCAATAGTAAACAACTCGTTTGCCAAAGGATAGGCTTTCTTAGCATCGCTGCCTTTTTTCGACACATAGGCCTTCAGCGTATTAGACCCCGTTTTCCAATCGGTGGGTGAAACCAACGTCAGATAGTAAGTATCGCTATCCACTTTGAATGATTTCAACCATGATTGTCCGCCGGGCAGTTCGCTAACGTTGATATCCTTTTCAGCAACAGTCCCTTCAGCTCCCAGTATCTTCACGCGGTAGGACAGTGTCCAGGAACCGGCATCGCTGGAAGGCATCAAGAACGACACCCAAGTGCGCTTCACGGCTTCGTAGTCATTGTTGAAACTATTCACCGAACCCAAAACGGGAGTACTGTGCTGCATATTCATCTTGGTCATCAGCATCAGCGGGTTCAGATTCTCAACAGTAAAATCCTTAACGTAGTTGCCGTTTTTCTTCTTTGTCGCTACGAAAAAGAGCTCGTTATAGCCAGTATGAAACTCACCTTTGGCATACGCAAAGACATTATACTGATCGTCAACAACGGTTGAGAGTTCAGGAAGTATCTTCACAGTCTGCACAAACTTAAACACTTGCAGTGCCTCTTCGGCAGAGCAGCAATCCTTATCGCCATCAAAGGTTATGCCAGGAATTTCAATCTCTGCAACGCCTGCATCATCATTGGAGTTGCAGGAAGTGACAGCAGCACCAAAGAGTGCTGCCATCACGTAAATGGAAAAATGCTTCTTATTCATAAGCAACTATTAGTTTGTTTTTTAATAGCCTGGGTTCTGAGCAATTCCAAGATCCTCACCAGACAAGCCTGTGGGAATGGGCTGACGATAATGCTTGCCACGAACATTCTCGACCTTGGCACGCAGATGTTTATGAACTTTCTCAAAGAAAGCCTTCTGGCGGTCGTTATAGTTCTTTTTGCTGGCCCAGTCGTCCTGATAGTGTGTATAATTCTTTACCTTATTGATAGAGGCAATCAGGTCTTTCCAGCGCAGACTGTTCAGCAACGAGAACTGCTCGTAAGTGAACTCGTAGTCCCACTCACGCTTGATTTGGTCAAAGGTAGGAGCCTCAACGGTTGCAATACCTGCACGGGTGCGCAACTGATTGAAAGGTTCGGCAGCTTCTGCATTACGGCCCAACTGTACCAAAGCCTCAGCCTTGATGAGGAGTACTTCGGCATAGCGGATTTCGATACGGTCGATAGAGTTCTGAGTAATCTCAAGATTTTCTGCATTCTCATAGCTCTGATCTACACCTTTTCCATTGATAGGAGTATAGAAAGGAGAACGATAGGTATAGACATTGCCATCGGCAGGATTCTTCACCTCAACGAAATAAGTCTTCAACAGACGCTTGTCGTTGGGCTGCTCAGTTTTCCAATCGTCATACAGATCATCATCAGCCACCTCAGTGTGATTGTCCTCAAAGCCAGCATTGAACTGACCGTTCTTGAAGGGGAATGTCCATGAACAGTGAGTCTGGTGATTACCCTGAGCATCGACCTTATCGCCATCGTGAGCAATGGTGAAGAGGTGTTCATTGTCGCCCAGTTTATTGCTCTCATAGTCGCGTCCGAAAAGTTTAGAGTAGTCAGAAGCCAGCTTCAGTTTTCCACTCTTAATCACCTTGTCGGCGTATGCTACAGCTTTTTCCAGACGGCTGTCGGTCTTCGTAAACTCAGGATCAGTCTGTGAATTGGCAATGCGCTCTACTTCAGCAGCCGACAGAGGATTGTCACCCCATACAAGATAGGTACGTGCTAACAAGGCCTGCGCTGCCTGTTTAGAAGGAACACGGGGATCGCCATTATAGTCGAGCAAGAGTTTTTCAGCATCTGTCAGGTCCTTCACCACCTGACCAAGGACGGTATCAATATCCTTACGCTCGGTGCTGCTGCCGCCATTCTCAGTAAGCAGGGGTACCTCACCCCATAACTGTACCAACTTCAGATAAGCCAGCGCACGCAGGAACTTTGCCTTACCAACGGCAGCATTATATCCAGCCTGGGTAACCTTTCCTTCAGCCAGCGATTTTGTCACTGTAGCGATGGCCTCATTATCCTGAACAATACCTAAAAGCAGGTGATTGAAAATCTTTACCTGATACCAGGTATCGGGAACTTGTTCAAAACGACTGTTCACAGGACCGGCCTCACCTTCCTCACCTTCAAAAGAAATGAGTTTGTTAGAATTCAGCTCGATGATGAACGAGAACGACGAGCTCAGCGGCTGCCAATGACTATAAACGCCATTAACCAATGACAGAGCACCTGCATCGTCGGTGGCCACATTTCCATTGCCTATCTGATTGCCGTTCTGGCCATCATCGGCACTGTCATCACCACAGGAAGTAAATCCTGTCAACAATGTTGCAGCAGCGAAGGCTGCAATGAAGAATTGATTTTTTCTCATACTTCAAATCTCCTTTTTACCTTTAAATTGTTAATAATTGGGTTATATGTGTTGGTTAATAATTACAACGTTAGGTTCACGCCAAAAGCGAATGTGCGTGCCGAGGGATAAGCGCCACTGTCTGTTCCACTGCTCACTTCTGGATCATAGCCTTTGTAAGGCGTAATGGTGAACAGGTTGGTGGCAGATGCATAAAGGCGTACTCCTACCGGGAATGTTTTGGGCAACTGTAAGCGATAGCCAATGGTAAGGTTCTTCAACTTCAGGTAGGAAGCATCCTGCACATAACGGCTGTCGATATAAGAGAAAGGACGGGTCTTAGAGGCCAGAGGCAATGTCTGACTGCCATTTTCAGGTGTCCAGGACCCGGCAACGGTAGTGAGTACATTATAGGAATCGCCCGTTTCTTCCAGTCGGCGTCCTAAAGCATTATAGAGTTTGTTGCCATAGCTTCCGGCAAAAGATGCCGACAAATCAAAACCACGATAGGTGAACTGTGTTGAGAGACCATACACAAACTTTGGCTGAACACTTCCCAAAACTGTACGGTCGTAGCTATTGATACGGCCATCACCATTTGTATCGGCAAATTTCAAATCACCGGGCTTGGGAATATTTCCGTTGACAGTGGGGAGTTTCGTCACATCTTCATCCTGCTGAACGATACCTAGGAACTGCAATCCGTAGAATGAGCCCAGTGCCTCGCCCTTGCGCAGAATCTGCTGGCTGTCTGAACCTTGAATCACATTGTCGGTAGTTCCCATATCAGTAATCTCATTCTTATTATAAGCAATATTGGCATTGACATTCCACTGGATGCGGCGGCGGTTAATCAAGGATGCATTCAGACTGAGTTCCACACCTTTGTTCACCACATTACCCACATTCTGCAGTTGCTTGTTCACACCACTCGAGAAGCCTACGGGAACCTCCAGCAACAGGTCGCTGGTTTTCTTATAGTAGGCATCAAGCACCACATTCAGACGATTCTTGAACAGTCCTAAGTCTAAGCCGACATTATATGAAGCCGTGGTTTCCCACTTCAACGACTTATTGGCTGTATTCTCCTTAGCATAGCTACTGCTGCCGGCATATGAGCCAGTAGCATAGCTGGTGGAGAAAGCATAATCAGGAATTTCCTGATTGCCGACCACGCCACCAGTGACACGCAGTTTCAGATAGTCAACACTCTTAGACAAAGCAGCAAAGAAGCTTTCACGATCAATGTTCCATGACAGTCCAACCGAGGGGAAATACCCCCATCGGTTGTTTGCAGAGAAACGGCTCGAATTGTCGGCACGGAAGGTAACGGTAGCATTATATCTGTTCAGCAATGTATAGTTCACACGGGCAATGATAGAGTTCAGTTCAGACTCCGTCAAACCTGTTTGAGGGGTGTACACATTGGCTCCATCGCCAAGATTATACTGCTTCAAAGCCTCATTAGTGAAATGATTGGTGCGGATAGAGCTAAAGGTAGAACGGGTGGTCTGACGAGTAAATCCGGCCAGTGCCTCCAAGAAATGATTTTCGTTCAAATCCTTGCTATAGGTGGCTGTGTATTCCTGCTGCCATATCTCAGTTTGACGATTGCCAACGCCACCGATGCCCTCTGTGGCCAGACCCAGTGAGGTGTATGCACCAGAGAAATATTCCTGGGTGAGTCTCTCACTATTCAAACCTAACGATGCCTTCAGCAACAGATCACCAATGCGATAGGTAGCCCAAGTGCTTGAAAGCAAATAGTTGTTGATATTGTCGGCCACACTCTCACGCAAGTCATAAACAGGATTGGCAGAATGGTCGCCAATAGCGAAATAGGCATACTCATAGGGATTGTTAAAATTGTATGATCCGTTATCATTATAAACACTGACGACAGGGGGCATCAGTAGTGCATAAACGAAACTGTTGGTGATTCCTGCCGAGAATGGGGAGGAGTTGAAGCGTTTCTCCTCGGTGGTGGTCAAACCGCTCTGCTTGGAGCGACCATAGGTAACATTAACACCAAAGTGTAGATTCTTCTGCAGCTGCCACTCCACATTAGTATGGAAGTTATAACGCTGAAAACCAGAATTCAATACAATACCATCCTGATCTGTATAATTGGCGGAAAAGGCATAACGGCTTTTCTCTGTACCGCCTGTAATACTCAGTTCATGACTTTGCTGTGTGGCATCGTGCAGTACAGCATCCTGCCAGTCGGTTCCATTGCCTAACTGAGCGATCTGTTGGTCGGTATAGCCCCCTTTATTGCTCCAATAGTCTTTCTGATAACGAGCCCACTGTGAGGCATTCATCAAATCAAGCTTCTTGGCAATATGGCTGACACCAATATTATAATTATAACTCACATGTGTATCTGTATCGCCGAACTTTCCTTGCTTAGTAGTTACAATAATCACGCCATTGGCTCCACGTGATCCGTAGATAGCAGTAGCAGAGACATCTTTCAACACCTCAACCGATTCAATATCATTAGGATTGATTGTTGACAAAGGGTTCAACGAACTTTCGATAGCGCCAATACCCGTTGAGGAGAGGCTTGCATCTTTGAAATAGATAAAACCGTCAATCACATAAAGTGGCTCATTGGAAGCGGTAACTGAATTGCCGCCACGAATGCGAATCTGACTGTCAGCACCTGGTTGTCCGCTGGAAGCGGTTACATTCAAGCCAGCCACCTGTCCGCCTAAAGCGCCGTCGAGTGTGGGAGCCTGCGACACAGAAAATATTTCCGCCCCGACAGTGGTCACGCTGCCTGTGAGTTGCGTTCTCTTCTGTGAGCCATAGCCAAGGATTACTACTTCGTTCAGCTTATTACTATTGTCGGTGAGTTGAATCTCTACTGGTTCGGAAGCATCATACACATCGACTTCCAACGGACGATAGCCCACGAACTGTGCCACTAGCGTAAGTGGCAATTCAGTTTTAGTAACAAGTTTGAAATTACCGTCAATATCTGTCACAGCGCCCAGTTCCTTACTACCCTTTGGAACGATAGAGGCACCAATGAGACTTTCACCTGTACGGGCATCGGTGATGCGTCCTGTAATAGTGGTCTGCGCAAAACATGTAAGAACTGCTGCAAATATCGTGAAAAGTAAAAACAATCTTTTTTCCATAAAACACAAGTTTTCTTAAAGGAGCGGGCTTTTTTCATCTGCCCGCACCTTACCTAAAACAAACAAATAATATCAACTAATGGCTAAAATTAGTCCCTGCTTTTCATGGCCATATCTTTCTCAGGCAAGCCAAGAAGACCGTAATGGTGAACATATTGCGTACCTTCGGTCAGTACCCAATGCACAAAATCACTCAACACCGCATTGGTCTGATCATAACTCAGACTGACATAGCCTACAGGAATCTCTTCATAACGATTCTGTTCCAACAGGCGAATCAAATCGTCTAAGCTACCATTGGCAAAAACCTGACGGCCTTCCTTGTCTATATCAAGTGGAAGAACAGCCAACGACTGGCGCACATGACGCGTCTGAAGATCAAAAATGTTTGAAAGTGAATTGATGGTCACGCCAAAAGGGTCGCGACTAACGGCTACGTTCAGGAAAGAATCATCACCAGAAATCTTCTTGCCTTTATAATTAACCGTCTCCTCATTGAAATGGGCGGCATAAAGGCGTGAGGCAGATTGCTGACTATTACCTGTGAGGATATGTAATTGCTTGACCGACTTAGGCTGTTCGTCCTCTTCCTCGTCGTCAAGAAAGAATAGGTTCTTCAGTTTAGTGGCATTCAGCCGGCGCGAAGCCGTCAACTCTTCCGCTTTGGAGCCTTTTGCCGTTACGGGCAAAACGGCAAAGCGAGCTACATGAACAGCCTCTGCATCTGTTGTCAATGTAATACTGTTATCGTTGTCCTGAGCTTTTCCTGAAACAAATTGAAAATCAACTTCGTTATTAGTCTTCTGATATTCAGTTACCCATTTTTCAACTAACGGACGTGCAAAATTTGGCACGCGTAGAGTAACTGTATTTGTCTGCTGTGCATTGATTGTCTGTCCAAACAGCAGACCTACGAGCAGGACTACTGTAAATACAATCTGTTTTTGGTTTCTGTTCATCGTTTCCATTCTATTATCCGTTTTTAATTTATTACCGGATGCAAAGGTACGGCGAAGAACAGATTGCTACAATCCCATTTTTGAGCCATTTCATATACCTAATGATGGGTAGAATGGCCAAAAGAGGCATTTTTCACCTCTATTATATATAGAATTCGGAGGGATCGACAATACCTGCACGAAGGGCATACTTGATAGCCTCATGGGCTGTATTCACGCTCAGTTTTCGGAAAATGTTCTTCTTGTGGGTATTTATAGTATGAATACTCGAGAAACGTTCCTGAGCTATCACCTTGCTCGTTTTCCCCTGTGCGATGCAGCGAAGTATCTCTATCTCGCTTGCCGTAAGCGGATCTGAAAGGGATGTTTCCTGTTGAGCGAGTACCATTTCGGTGGCACGCTGACAGAGATAGCGCCGGTGTTGCACAGCAGAATGAATAGCCTGACGAACTTCATCGAGTGTTGCATCTTTGAAAACAATACTGAACTGATGGGAACTATATATCACCTTTCGCAGAAGGTTGACAGTAAGGTCTTCACTAATGAGCACCCATTGGCTGTCACTATAGCGGTCGCTGACAATCAGCAATTGCTCTTCATCAGCAAAATCGAAAAGGGTGTAGTCTAAAATCACGATGCAATCGCCATCGGTTTCCTTTAATGTCTGAAGCAAACCGGCACGATCGCTGACACGGCGAATATCGCTATCTTCCTCACGAACCAGCAGACGTTCTAAAGCAAAACGCGTGAGTTCCTGATTGTCGGCAAGAATAAATGTACTCATATTCCTTTTGTATTGGTTATGCAAAGATAGTCACTTTTTCGGAAATATTCTCACAATGCAAGTGTTATTTATTCAATCGGCTGTTTTTTAATTGACAAAGGGCTTTTTCCAGTACTGCACGTGGAGTACCCACGTTGAGGCGCATAAACCCTTCACCACCAGTACCGAACATCGCTCCATCGTTCAAAGCCAATCGGGCACGATTCACAAAGAGGTCAATCAGTTGGTCATGATTTAATTCTAATGCCCGGCAATCCAACCACACTAAAAACGAGGCCTGAGGACGCCAGGGATGAATCTGCGGCAAATACTCATGACAGTAGTTCTCCACAAAACGGATGTTCTCTTCTAAATAACGGAGCATCTGACTGCGCCACTCCTCGCCCTGCTGAAAGGCTGCAATAGTGGCAATGGGGGCAAAGAGAGGCGGATCGTTCAACTCATTGGCTTCGAGCCATGTATAGAAGCGGCGTCGCAGAGTGCTGTTGGGCACAATGGCATAACTGCTCACGATTCCTGCAATATTGAATGTCTTGGAGGGGGCTCCAAAAGTGATGCTGATTTGGGCGGCCTCATCGCTCACAGAGGCAAAAGGTACATGGTGGTGACCAAAGATAGCCATATCACTGTGTATCTCGTCACTAATCACGATGATATGGTGCTCATAGCAGAAATGAGCCAACCGTTGAAGCGTTTCCCTCGACCAACATATACCTGCCGGATTGTGGGGATTGCTAAGAATGAGTAGCCTGCATTTATCATCAACGATCTCGGCTAATTGTTCGAAGTCCATCTCGTAGGTGCCGTTGACTTCCTTCAGCGGATTATACACCACCTTGCGACCATTTCCTTGAGGAGTAAGGCGGAAAGGGTGATAGACAGGTGGTTGAATTATCACTTTCTCATCTTCCTTGACAAAAACATTGACTGCCATGCCTATGCCTTTCACGATGCCTGGAATATAGGTAAGCCAAAGGCGTTCTACATGCCACTGATGATGGTCCTGAATCCACTGGATGACAGTTGTCCACAGTTCTTCTGGTACCACCGTATATCCAAAGAGGGAGTGGTCCAGCCGGCGGCGCAGTGCATCGGTAATGAATTGCGGAGTTTCAAAATCCATATCGGCCACCCAAAGTGGCAAAAGGTCGGCACGACCATAGCGTTCCTGCAACACCTCATGCTTTAGGTCGCCACTACCACTACGGTCAATAATACGGTCAAAATTATATTGTTCACTCATCTCAATTATCAATTATTAATTGTCAATTCTCCCCAGCGCTTGCAGAATATCAGCGAGGATATCTTCTTTAGCCTCTAAGCCAATGGAAAGGCGGATGGTAGTTTGGCGTACATCCATATTGTTCAACTGCTCTTCCGAAAAATTGCCAAAGATAGTAGAAGCAGGATGAATGGCCAGTGTGCGACTATCAAAAAGGTTGGTGGCGCGATGCACCATCTGCAGACGGTTAAGAAAACGATAGCAAGCCTCCTTAGACTCAAGATCAATGGTGAGCATAGCTCCCGCTGTAGTTCCAAACTGCTTTTGGGCAAGGGCATAATAGGGATTGTCAGGAAGACCAACATAGTTGACTTTCACAACCCTATCAAGTTTCTGAGCCACCCATAGTGCATTTGCAGCCTGACGCTGATATCGCACATCGAGCGTCTCAAGACCGAGTGTCTGCATATAGGCTGCCTGTGGAGTCATATAAGCGCCTAAATTGAAAAGCAATTCATATTTCACTCGATTGTTGATGTCAGGGAAGGTGCCATAATCGATTACAAGTCCCCCCAACGAGGTGCCGCCACCAGAAAGGTATTTAGTGCTTGACACCACCTCAATATCTACTCCCAAAGATTTCAAGTTAGTCTCTGTAAAGGGAATCACAGTAGAGTCGGCTATCACGGGTACTCTCTTTTCATGCGCTATGTCGGCAATCGCTTTGAGGTCGGCCACTTCCATTTGGGGATTGGTTATCACCTCAAGGAATACAGCACAGGTGTTTTCATCTATTGCCTCACTGACTGCATCAAGATTGATCAAATCACGCAGTCGTGCCTCAACACCATACCTTTTTAATGTGGTGGTGAGCAGGGAAAGGGTGTTTCCAAAAAGATGATGGGACGACACGATATTTTTTCCTTGTTCTGCCACAGCCAACAGCGTATTACTGATTGCGGCCATACCAGAATTGAAAGCCGTCACATGCTCAGCGCCAGTGAGTGCTTTCACACGTTGCTCTAAATTTGTCACAGTGGGATTCTCAACACGAGCATAGTCGGGAGCCTTGATTCGATTGCAAAATGCATCGGCCATTTCGGCGGCATCCTGAAATTCAAATGCCACATTATTATAAATAGGAACAGCCAGTGAGCCATAAGCATCCGGACGAACATAAGGGGTATGGATAGCGGTTGATTGTTTCTTCATTTTTAATCCTGTTATTTAAATACTAATACCACTGCAAAGGTACTGCTTTTGGGATTTTCTACCAAACAATTGGTATTATTCAGAAAAATCCACTACTAACTAAAAGAATACTATATACATTTTCTATTCTGCATAGAAAATGCATCCCCATAAAGAATAATTATCTATCTACAAAAGGCGTATTACTTCTGCTTTCCCACACGAAGGGTTTGCAACATCACGCTGAGGATGATGAGTGAAATGCCCAGATAGAATGAGAAATTCAGTTCACGTCCTTCGCCAAAAATCAAGAAAGCGAGCACAATGGTATAGCAAGGTTCCAGATTATAGGTCAGATTCACTGTAAAGGCAGAAAGGCGTTTCAATGCCTGAATCTGCAGAAGATACATGCCCACGGTACAGAACAAGGCGTGACAAAGCATATACCATATATTACTCCCCTCTGGAATAACGACAACGGGCTGACTGCTGGGGAAGAAAGACAAATACAAAGGAATTATTGCAGAAACAGCTATCAGTCCACCCGACATCTGCGACATAAGCACGTCGCGGCTCCTTACGCCCACCGATGCACGTTTATTGTAAATCACATAGAGTGCACATACAGCCGACGAGACCACGCCTATCATGATACCATAGCGATAACGGGCATCGAACGAGAAAATGCATAGCACACCTACTACTGTTATCAAAGAAAACAACATCTCAAGCCAAGAGAATCTCTTTTTCAAGATGAGTGGTTCGAAAATGGCGGTAAAAAAGCCTATCAAGGAGAAACATACTACACCTATTGACACATTCGATGCCTTGATAGAACCATAGAAAAGCATCCAGTGAAGTCCTAACAAAGCGCCGCAGCCACTTAACTCAAGAAATTTTCTTCCACTAACCTTTGGCAGTCCCGTGAATACGAAAAGAATAAGACTGGTGAAAAGCATACGATACCATACGATATCGACTTCGTTGAGCGTAATCAGTTTTCCGAACAAACCGGTAAAGCCTGCCAGTATCACACTCAGATGAAGCTGAATAAAGCCTTTCTTCGTCTCGTTCATAACCAGAAAAAACTATATGAAAAACTAAGCGTCAGGATTGGCAATGGCATGCTGTACCACAATACCGGCTAGCATAAAACCGAAGATGGCGGTAATATGGGCCAACGTACCGTTTATCTGTGCTTTCGACGAGCACCACTCATGGTTCAGCAGTGAAGGGTCGCCAGGTCCGTTCTGAGCCTTCGGACACATACACTGTTCAGTACCGCAAGTAGCATTCACGCCTTTATTCTGCAACAATTCATCAGAATAAACACACTGAAACTTACGTTTCGGATATTGTCCGTCACGCTTGAAACGCTTACGAAGTGCACGCGCCAGAGGATCACCCTTCACTTTCCAGAACTCTGCCACCTTAATACGAGTGGGATCCAATTTCAAAGCAGCACCCATTGACGAAATGAAACAAGCATTCGTCTGAGTAGCCATCAGAATGAGCAACGCTTTGTCTTTCAACGAATCGATAGCATCAATGATATAGTCGTAACTGCCTATATCAAAACTCTCAGCCGTTTCCTCATTGAAAATTTTCTGAAGTGCTGTAATTTCTGCTTGGGGATTGATCGTGAGCAATCGCTCACGAAGTACTTCAACCTTCACCTTGCCCACCGTTTTCGTAGTGGCCATCAGCTGTCGGTTGATATTTGTGATACAAACACGGTCGGAATCGACGATGGTTAGCTGGCGAATACCTGAACGAATCAGACTTTCAGCGCACCAGGAGCCTACGCCCCCCACGCCAAAGATTATCACCCGCTTGGCGGCCATCTGACTCATGGCATCGCCTCCCAACAACAATTCCGACCGTCTGAAGATAGCTTGTTCTATTGAAGCCATAACATGCTTTTACGAACGCAATAAAATACTTCTTTACGCGTCAATATTAGCGTAGGTAGCGTTCTTCTCAATGAACTCACGACGCGGTTCCACATCATCGCCCATCAGCATAGAGAAGATTTCATCGGCCTCAGCAGCATTCTCGATAGTTACCTGCTTCAGCAAGCGGTTCTCGGGATTCATGGTTGTTTCCCACAACTGCTCGGGGTTCATCTCACCCAGACCTTTGTATCGCTGTGTATGTACATTACGCTCATCGCCAGCAGCATAATTATCAATAAATGCCTGACGCTGCTGATCGGTATAGCAGTACTCTGAATTTTTCTTGTAAGTACACTTATAAAGAGGAGGAGTAGCAATATAGAGGTGACCACCCTGAATAACCTGAGGCATAAAGCGATAGAAGAGCGTCATAATCAGTGTGTCGATGTGAGAACCATCGACGTCGGCATCGGTCATGATGATAATCTTATCGTAGCGAAGCTTATCAATATTTGCATCCTTAGAATCCTCACCATCAACACCGAAACGCACACCGATAGACTGGATGATATTCATCACAGACTCGGCCTCAAACACACGATGCCACTGAACTTTCTCAACATTCAGAATCTTACCGCGCAAAGGAAGAATTGCCTGGAAATGACGGTCACGGCCCTGCTTGGCTGAACCACCTGCCGAGTCACCCTCGACGAGGAAAATCTCACAACTCTTTGGATCGCGGTTTGAACAGTCAGCCAGTTTACCGGGTAGTCCGCCACCCGTCATGGGATTCTTACGCTGCACACTCTCACGAGCCTTTCGGGCTGCAATACGTGCAGTAGCGGCCAGAATCACCTTCTCACAGATAGTGCGTGCTTCTTTCGGGTGTTCCTCAAGGAAGTTGGTCATTGCCTCACCCACAGCTTTCTGAACAGCACCGTTCACCTCACTATTACCCAGCTTTGTCTTGGTCTGTCCTTCAAACTGAGGCTCAGCCACTTTCACTGAGATAATAGCAGTCAGACCTTCACGGAAGTCGTCCTGTGCCACCTCAATCTTAGCCTTATCAATCTGCTTGCGCAACTGATCGTCTTCATCGGCATACTTTTTCAAAGCACGAGCCAAGGCAATGCGGAAACCCGTCAAGTGAGTACCACCCTCAATAGTATTGATATTATTGACGTAAGAGTGAATATTTTCAGAATAGTCGCTATTATAGAGCAGAGCCACTTCAATGGGCACACCATCCTTTTCTGTTTTCAGACAGATAGGATCGCCAATGATTGAAGTACGGTGACGGTCCACGTAGCGCACGAACTCTTTCAGGCCTTCTTTAGCGTGGAACACCTCAGGCTGACGCAAATTTCCTTCCTCATCAGGACGAAGGTCGGTCAGTGTAATGGTGATACCAGCATTCAGATATGCCAGTTCGCGCATACGCTTGGCAATAATATCATACTTATACTCAGTCGTTGTAAAGATACTACCATCAGGCCAGAACTGCTGCCGGGTACCGGTCTTGTCGGTATCACCAACAATTTTCACATCGTAAAGGGGCTTTCCCTTTTCATATTCCTGCTGATAGATATGGCCGTTACGGAACACCTGCGACATCATGTGAGTAGAAAGAGCATTCACACAGCTCACACCCACACCGTGCAGACCGCCAGACACTTTATAGGAGCCTTTATCGAACTTACCACCGGCATGCAGCACAGTCATTACCACCTCAAGGGCCGACTTATGCATCTTCTCGTGCTCGTCAACAGGAATACCACGACCGTTATCCTGCACGGTGATAGAATTATCTTCATTGATTGTTACTTCAATGTGAGTACAGTAGCCCGCCATTGCTTCGTCGATAGAGTTATCGACTGTTTCATTCACCAAGTGATGTAGTCCTTTTTCACTAATATCGCCGATGTACATAGCTGGGCGCTTGCGCACGGCCTCCAAACCCTCGAGTACTTGAATATTACTCGCGGAATAGTTTTCTGTTTGGTTCAGTTCTTCTGCCATTTTTCTTTAAAATAGTACAATTATCGTTCTTGCAACTGCAAGCAAGACTATGTTTCAAGGTGCAAAGTTACAAAAAAAAAGCGACTTTTACACCTTATTTATAATATAAAATGATATCAGATAAGCATTTTTTTAGAATAAATTACGATTGCCGCTGACGCACGGCCTCAAAAAGTAGAATTGCAGCAGATACCGACACATTCAGTGAGTCGAGCCTGCCGAGCATTGGTATGCGGATATGGGCGGTAGCGGCCTTTCTCCACTGGTCGGTAAGTCCTGTTGATTCAGTACCCATTACAATAGCCGTTCCCTGCGTCATAGGGGTATCGTAATACAAGCAGGAATCCTGCAACTGTGCTGTAAGAATTTGGACATCATGTTTCTTAAAGAAAGCAATACAGTCCTCCGATGTACAAGCAACTGTAGGTACTGTAAAGATAGCGCCTATCGACGAACGTATCAGATTGGGATTATACAAATCGGTAAGGGGATCGCACACAATAACGGCATCGGCCTGTGCAGCATCGGCCGACCGCAACACAGCTCCTAAATTACCTGGTTTTTCAACACTTTCCAGTACTACTATCAATGGATTTTCCTTTAAGTGTAGGTCTTCCAGCCGGTGACTCTTTGCCTTTACAATAGCAATAACGCCTTCAGTGGAACCACGATAGGCCACCTTTTCATAAACCGAAGCACTAAGCGTATAGACCGAAGTACGGTTTAACGCCCCGCCATTGGATGCCTGTATGGCAAGAATATCACTACCGTCAGCTTTCAACTCTTCACTGACAAAGAGGCTTTCCACCATATATCCAGCTGAAACGCAATGTTCCAGTTCGCGCCGGCCTTCCACAACAAACAAGCCTGATTTGCGGCGTTCTGAAGATTTCTGCTGTAATTCCAGCAAATATTTTATCTTTG
Organism: Prevotella sp. E9-3; assembly: GCF_022024015.1. Classification (NCBI taxonomy): domain Bacteria; kingdom Pseudomonadati; phylum Bacteroidota; class Bacteroidia; order Bacteroidales; family Prevotellaceae; genus Prevotella; species Prevotella sp. E9-3. Next base: position 439,785 of record NZ_CP091786.1, on the reverse strand, counting down.
GATTCTTTGCACTTGTTATGATCAAATCGTTCATTTTATTCAGTAAACGCTTTTAGTTTGCAAATATACAATTTTATGCGCAAATGGGAGTAATTTATGTTCAAATTCATCCATGTTACACATAAATTCCTTACCTTTGCAACGGTAAAAAAGAAAAAACTATTATGGATTTAATGGGACTGCCCCTTTGGGCATGGATTGTATTTTATGTTTTAGTATTCATCATGCTCATTGCCGACCTGAAGATGTTCGGCAAGAAAGGCGAACATGAGGTGAGCGTGAAAGAAGCATTGAAGATGACCGCCGTATGGATAGGTGTGTCAATGGTCTTTTGTGCTGGCATATACCTTTTCTATCCTGGTGATGCTCACGAAAAGGCAATGGAGTTTTTAGCAGGCTATCTGATAGAGAAATCCTTATCTATGGACAACCTCTTTGTTTTCCTAATGCTATTCTCCTTCTTTGGCGTTGAACGCAAATATCAGCACGAAGTGTTGTTCTGGGGCATTTTCGGCGCTTTGGTTCTTCGTAGTATATTCATCTTTGCCGGTGCCGCAATGGTAGAACGTTTTGAATGGGTATTGGGGCTTTTCGGTCTGTTCCTGCTCTACACAGGCGGAAAGATGTTCAACCATAATGACGAGCAGGCTGCCGACCCATCGAAAAACATTATCGTGAGATGGTTCAAAAAGCTATTTCCTGTCACCGACAAGATGCATGGCGACAAGTTCTTTATTGCTGAGAACGGCAAGCGGTTGGCTACCCCCCTGTTCATCACACTTTTAGTCATCGAGACCACCGACGTAGCCTTTGCCGTAGATAGTATTCCCGCTGTATTCTCTGTTTCTCGCGATCCGTTCATCGTACTCACCTCCAACATCTTTGCTATTCTTGGTCTTCGTGCGCTATATTTTGCCTTGGCTGCCGTAGCCAAGTATTTCAAATACCTGAAATACGGACTAGGCATCATTCTCATCTTCGTAGGTATCAAGATGCTGCTGGCCATGAACGAATATATCAATGGCATTGGAGAATGGGTTGGCCTCAATCTCAACATTCCTCATATTGAGGTACCCACTGCACTCAGCCTGCTCATCATCTTCGGTATCCTTGTGCTCTCTATGCTTCTCTCGGTAGTTGCCACAAAGACTCAGAAGACAACCGATTAACCCTTCAAGACTGAAATGAAAGAAAAAGAATGGTTAATCTTCGATGCCGATGACACCCTTTGGGACTGCCAAGGTCACTTTGAGCGAGTGATGCAGGAACTCTACACGCTACTGGAGCCTTGGGTAGATCGTGATACGGCTGCTAAGCAACTCTTTGCCACAGAGCAAAAGAACATGCCTTTATTGGGATACGGCACAAAGGCTTTCACCCTTTCCATGATAGAGACCGCTTTACGTGTTTCAAACCACGAACTGTCTGGTCACAAACTGGCATGGCTCCAACAGGAATGCTACACCCTGCAAGAACTGCCTGCTACCCCACTCCCTGAGGTAGAAGACACCTTGAAGACGCTTCATCAGCAAGGCTGGCACATGGCAGTATTCACCAAGGGAGAACTGCTTGACCAAGAGCACAAGTTGCAGCGTTCTGGGCTGAGCCGGTATTTTGAACATGTCGAGATAACCAGCGACAAGACCGAACGTGAGTTTACTGCTCTCTGCCATCATTTGCGCACCGAGCCTGAGCAGATAACCATGATCGGCAATTCCATGAAGAGCGATATAGCGCCAGCACTGGCTATCGGTTGTAGGGCTGTTTATATCCCCTTCCATGTTACCTGGCAACTGGAACATGCAGAAAAAATCCAACACGAAGGTTTAACAGAAATCAGCCACTTCAGCGAACTGCTCCAGATTGTCTCCGAGTAGAAATGGGAATCTCTCTTATCAGAAATACTCCACTCCTGCCTATTGCCATTTGTCTGATACTTGGCATTATGGCAGGTTTTTCATTACCCCTTCAGCACCTTCCGCTATTCCTCTGGCCTATTCTGTTTTTTATCCTGCTCTTCTTCACAATCGTTGCCGACAAGTACCCAAGAACTCAATCAGCCTTACTCTATACCATCACTATCACCACAGGATGTTTCAATGCTATTTACTATCAGCACAAGAACCATTCCGATGCACTTTTTCCAAACACTGCGGTAAGTTCGGGCATCATTGCCTCCGAGAAATCAGAGAAGCCCAAGACTTTTGCTTTCGACATCATCCTGACTGAGAACGGTCAGGAAATAAAATGCTATATTGCGAAAGACGAGCGTAGCGAGAAGCTGCAACCAGGCGATGGCATACAAATGGAAATCGAGGAGTTTTCCGGTTTGTTCTATGTAGGTGCCCACCATTGGCAACGTGCCAATGTATCTACAGACGGGCTGTCTGCCTTCAGCCGTGCACGCATTGTGAGTCTTCGCATCCGCCACAAGCTATTAGAGCGCTACCGTTTATTAGGAGCTGTCAACGACCAATATGCTGTGCTGGCAGCGATGACACTTGGCGACAAGTCTTCCCTATCGAAAGACCTCCGAAACACCTACTCGGTGACGGGAGCCTCACACATCCTGGCATTGAGCGGTATGCACCTTGGCATTCTCTATATGCTATTGTCAATGCTTACCCTAAGCCGAAGGAGGCGACATTGTATCTGGTCACAATCGCTGTTGGTTACTGCCATCTGGTCCTTTGCCATGCTCACTGGTTTTTCCACCAGTATTGTCCGTGCCGCATTAATGATCAGTCTCTTCGCCATATTCTCAGTAGGATTCCGCACACAGGCATCTTTGAATCTGCTTTGTCTTTCAGCCATCATCACCCTTGGCATAAACCCGCACGTACTCTACGACGTCGGTTTCCAGCTCTCCTACATGGCAGTGCTGAGCATCCTGATAATAGCACCGCTATTAAAAGGGGAAAAAGAAATCATGGTAGAAAGAACGGAATGGGGATTCAAAGAAAGAGTTTTCAGAAAGTCAAAAGAAACGATTGGTGCTCTGTTTCGTGTGTCCATAGCCGCCCAAATAGGAGTAGCACCCTTGATAGCATTCTATTTCGGCCGGTTCTCTACTTATTTCCTGCTTACCAATCTCATCGTACTCCCCGTGGCCTATATCATTCTCTATGGAAGTCTGTTCATGCTCATAGTACCCTGGCAGCCATTAAGTAGTGCGGTGATCGGTACTGTAGGCATATTGAACGACATACTGACAAAAATGAACCGATGGCCGCTGGCCAGTATTGAAGGCCTGCACCCATCGGTTCTTCAGGTTATTTCATGTTATTTCACGATTGCCTGCATCATTGGAATCATCAACGTATGGAAAGGGAGACGCTCCCAGTATGCTGCCATACGCTGGGATGATTCAGCCTCGTTGCCTGCTACATGACTCCTATCCACCTGAGCACATCGTTCAGGTTGGCAACGACCATGAGCAGAATGATCAGGCCAAAGCCGAAATATTCAGCACGAATCATGAACTGTTCTGACGGCTTGCGGCGGGTAATCATCTCATAAAGGAGGAACAGGACATGACCGCCGTCGAGAGCGGGAATAGGCAGGATGTTCATGAAAGCGAGAATGATGCTGAGGAAAGCAGTCATTTTCCAGAACACGTACCAGTCCCACATTGGGGGGAACAGACTACCAATAGTACCGAAACCGCCGAGCGACTTGGCACCATCGCTTGTGAACACATATTTCATATCGCTCACATAGCCTGCCAACACGTTCCATCCGTACTTAATACCAGCGGGGAAACTCTCAAAGAAATTATAGTTGACAGTCGTGGGCTCATAAAGACTCAGCACATTTGTGGGAGAGAAGCCCAGTTTTAAATCAGCGGTAAGCACCACGGAAGCCGTGTCAGTAACCTCAGCGCGTGTATATACAATTGTTGTTGTACGCACTTTCATGCTGTCGTCAGGTGTAACGGCTGCTGAAAGCATGTCCTGCAGTCGGCCTATCTCAAAAAGGAATCCATTATAACTGGTCACCTCATGATCATTAATGGCCACGATACGGTCGCCTTTCTGAAGACCAGCCAAAGAGGCAGGAGTTGCGGGCAGCACACTATCTATAACAGCAGGGATATAGGGTGTAACGAAACGCGGTTCATTCTTCAGCATGTTGAGGAGGTTCAAGTCGCCAGGCAGACTGATGCTCACCTTCTTACCGTCACGAAGTACAGTCACCTCATGGGCTTCAGAGATATCACGATACATATCAGCACCAAACTCCTTGAAGTCGATGCCATCATGACTCAACAGGATATCACCATTCTGGAAACCCAGTTCAATAGCCTCATCATTGAAGTACATACCCTCGCTCATGTCCTGGAGTGCTACATATTTCTCGCCCCAAGTGAACATGATCATAGAATAGATGAACAATGCCAACAGGAAGTTCACCAATACGCCGCCTATCATGATGAGCAGTCGCTGCCATGCAGGCTTGGAACGGAACTCCCAAGGCTGTTCGGGTTGTTTCATCTGCTCGGTATCAAAACTCTCGTCAATCATACCGGCTATCTTACAGTAACCGCCTAATGGCAGCCATCCGATACCGTATTCCGTATCACTGTTCTTTGGCTTATGGCTGAACAGTTTGCCCGTCCACTTACCAATACCGAGGTCAAAGAACAGGAAGAACTTCTCTACTCTTACGCCAAAGAGCTTAGAGAAGAAGAAATGTCCGAATTCATGCAGCAAGACCAGCAGGGCCAAAGCCAGCACGAATTGAAGAATCTGAATCAAAACAGTCATTTTATTATATATTTATTAATTATTATTTTATTGGTGAGTTTAACCTAACATCTCACTGGCTATGCGGCGAGCCTCGGCATCGGTCTGCATATAGTCGTCAAGCGTGGGAGTCTTAATGAAGGTAGCCTTGGCCATTGTCTCGGCAATGATATCGCCCATCTGCAGGAATCCGCAGCGGTCTTCCAGAAAAGCACGATTCACTATCTCGTTGGCAGCATTGACAATACAGGGCATATTGCCACCACGAGCGATAGCCTCATAAGCCATTGCCAGACAACGGAATTTGTTCAAATCGGGTTCAAAGAACTCCAGTTTCTGTGCCTTGAACAGGTCAAGACGTTCACCGCTAAGTGGCAGTCTGTTGGGGAACGAGAAGGCATACTGGATTGGAAGGCGCATATCGGGTACGCCCAGCTGTGCCTTCACACTTCCATCCATGAACTGCACGGCCGAATGCACAATGCTCTGTGGGTGAACAAGCACCTGAATCTGACTGGCTTCAACGCCAAAGAGCCATTTTGCCTCAATCACCTCAAAGCCCTTGTTCATCATCGAAGCAGAATCGATGGTAATCTTAGCTCCCATATCCCATGTGGGATGACGAAGAGCATCGGCCTTGGTTACATGTGCTATCTCTTCCATCGACTTCGTACGGAAAGGACCACCTGAAGCCGTGAGCAGAATCTTGTCGATTGGATTCTGGTCTTCCCCCACCAGACTCTGGAAGATTGCCGAATGTTCACTGTCAACAGGCAGGATAGCCGCCTTGTTCTCAATGGCCAGCTTACAAATCAGTTCGCCTGCAACAACCAGTGTTTCCTTATTGGCCAGACAGATGGTCTTGTGGGCCTTGATGGCATGGATAGTGGGATTCAGTCCGGCAAAGCCCACCATTGCCGTGAGCACCATATCGATAGGACCAGCCTCTACTATCTCGTCGAGAGCACGTGCGCCGGCATATACTTTCACCTCAGGCATGTCCTGCATCAACGCTTTCAGCTCGTCATAACGCTGCTCGTTGGCCACAACGATGGCTGCAGGGTGGAATTTATGGGCCTGCTCGGCCAGAAGTTCAATCTTATTGTTTGCAGTCAGACAGTACACTTCGTACAGGTCACTATGTTCCTCAATGACTTGAAGAGCCTGTGTGCCAATACTGCCTGTAGAACCTAAAATAGCTATTTGTCGTTTCATAAACTCAGCAACCCTTCGGGAAGGGTCATCTTTATTATCTGTTTCTTTGTGTCAATATCTGTAACGAGGTCGTTGCTGGCAGGAACCAGCATACCGTCCTCCAATTCAAAAAGAACATTGGCTGTCGAGTCGTCAACGGCTGCAATCGTTCCCACCTCTTTGCCCGTAGCGGCATCGGCTATGGTAAAGCCTACCAGACTGTTCAAAGTAAGTGGAACATCTTCGTCGGTCAACTTACGGGGAAAGTAAACATCACAGTTGGTCAGTTCGCGAGCCCGATCCTGTGTATCAATATCGCAGAACTTTACCAAAGCAACCGAATCACTACGGAAACGGTACTCTTCCATGAAGAACGGAACGAGTATTCCATCGACATCCAGTACAAGATAGTCGGCATCGACGCGGTCAAAAACATCATCGTCGAACTGAAAGGACACTTCTCCTTTCACGCCATGCGCCTTGCCGATACGGCCTATCTTGTAAACTTCTTCTTCCTTAATCATTGCTTCCAGTTTTACTAGCCTTACTAGTTATACTAGTTTTACTAGTTTTACTAGTTTTACTAGTCATACTAGTTTTTGCTAGTTAATTCTCTTAATCTTTGCTCCGAGGGCATTCAGACGACCTTCGATATCTTCATAGCCGCGGTCAATCTGCTCAATATTGTCAATCCTACTTGTACCCTTGGCACTCATAGCGGCTATCAGCAGAGCGATACCTGCACGGATATCAGGACTTGACATACGTCCGCCACGCAGTTGTATCTTACGGTCATGTCCCACGACAACAGCGCGATGGGGATCACACAGAATAATCTGTGCGCCCATATCAATAAGCTTATCAACAAAGAAGAGTCGGCTTTCGAACATTTTCTGATGGAACAGTACCGACCCGCGTGCCTGTGTGGCCACAGTAATCAATACCGAAAGGAGGTCGGGGGTAAGACCGGGCCAAGGAGCATCGGCCAGTGTCATGATAGTGCCGTCCATGAACGACTGAATCTCGTAATGGCGCTGACGGGGAATCACAAGGTCGTCATCCTCAACCTTTATTTTTATGCCCATTCGGCGGAAAGCATCGGGGATAATGCCAAGATTCTCCAGCGACACGTCCTTGATGCGCACACCATCACCGCACATGGCAGCCATTCCGATAAACGAGCCCACCTCAATCATGTCGGGAAGAATGGTATGATTGGTGCCGTGCAGTTCCCTGACGCCCTCGATAGTGAGCAGATTTGATGCGATTCCTGAGATACGGGCACCCATGCGGTTGAGCATCTTGCACAACTGTTGCAAGTAGGGTTCGCAGGCCGCATTATAAATAGTGGTGGTTCCACGAGCCATCACGGCAGCCATCACAATATTGGCTGTACCCGTCACCGAGGCCTCGTCGAGCAACATATAGGTTCCTTTCAGGCGTGACGCGATAATCTCATACACATCACGGCCTTCCATCTGCTCAAATTTCGCTCCTAATTTCTGGAAGCCAAGAAAGTGGGTATCCAAACGGCGACGACCTATCTTGTCGCCACCAGGCTTTGCCACCACAGCACTGCCGAAACGAGCCAATAACGGACCAATCATCATGACCGAGCCACGCAGCTCTGAGCATTTTTTCACAAACTCATCGCTCTGCAGATAGTCCAGATTCAGGTTATCTGCCTGAAAGACGAACGAATTGGCATGCTCCTGTTTATTCACCTTCACGCCAATATCCTTCAGCAACTGTATCAGGTTGTTTACATCACGGATATTGGGAATATTGTGAATAGTAACCGGTTCGCTGGTAAGCAATGTGGCACAAATCACCTGCAGGGCCTCGTTTTTGGCGCCCTGTGGCTGTATGGCACCTGTGAGCGGATGACCGCCTTCTATGACAAATGCAGCCATTTACTTACGTTTTTTACTTTTCTTCTGGGAAGGCTCAGCCACTTGTGTCAACTGAGCAAAACGGAATGTACGAGGATCTATCTGAATAACGCCATCGGTAAGACGTGCGATATCGTCAATCACTTTCTCGTCGTCAATAGATCCATGTCCCCACTGAATAAGGTCAAGTTTCATCTGATTGGCCGTCAGTCGCACCAGTTCGTCGCGCTCTGGTCCTTCAGGCATTTCTTTCAACTTGTTCAGCATTTCCTCAACCAGCCGGCCATAATGGCGCAAACGGATGGTTGTATGGGGATGTTGCATAGGCTGGGGCTTGGCATGCATGTTCTCAGCATTACTCAAATCGTAAGGCCAGTCAATGTCAAGTTTCTTATCGCTCATCAAGTACAGATGATCCCAAAGTGTCTGCTTGTAGTCAGCATTCTCACGTATCTGAGGCACTTTATTCTCCATCTGCTTAATGATGGTCTGGGCACAACGCATCCGCTCTTCCTTCGTGGGCAATTGAATGGCATGTGCAACCATTTTATGAATCTCACGACCGTATTCCGGCATCACCAGAGTCTCGCGCTGTGTGTTGTAGTCTAATCCTTTTATGTTCATACGTATTTCTATAAAAGCTTTTTAGGCATCTTAGCCACATAATCTTTCAGATAGAAGGGCTCAAAATAGGCCACGTCTTCTGTTTGTCCCTGAAGCAGTCGTTTCTCTGCCAGAGGCTGCATCCATTTTGCTAATGGCTCTACGCCATCGATATAGTGGGCATTCGGATGATTGATGGTTTCCATGCACTTCTTTGCGCCGTTACCAAAGAAATAGACCGGACGCTCGTCGAGCCACTCTTTATAGGTGTTGGTATCTACCACATCGGCACGTATCTCGCGTACAGGGCGCAACGCACGGTCGTACAAACCGGCATAGACCTCCATACGGCGCGCATCGAGCATCGGACAGAGCAGTGCGTTTCCTTCCAACACTTTCTCGGCCAGCAACACAGGCACACAAAGAAGTTCGAGTGTGGGAACTGAAATGAGTTTCAAATCGCGGCCATAGCACAAGCCTTTAGCCATCGACACGCCAATACGCAAACCAGTATAACTGCCTGGTCCGCAACTTACTGCAACGGCATCAAAGGGAATAGCATGGCTATCGGTAAACGACAAGGCGGCATCGACCATAGAACCGAGGCGTTCAGCAGCATTTCCTTTGCCTGCCTGATTTTCACCCTCGTTCCCAGCCAGTCCGGCCTCGTCATGGAAAATAACATGAGAGTCTTCGCTTACTGCCACCGAACACACTGAAGTGCTCGTTTCAATATGCAAAATACAAGACATAATCTGTGTGAGTATAATTAATACATTATAATAATGTGCAAAGTTAATCATTTTCGATGAAACGACGCAGTTAATTACTCTTTTTTTGTCATTTAAATGAATATCTATTGACTACCAACGGAATCACATTTACAAGACAATGGTGATTCTACTGAAATAAATTATAGCTATAATTTTCTGAATTTAAGCTATAATTCTCGAAATTATAGCTATAATTTATTTTCACGGTATCACCAAACAGGAATAAAAACAGTTCGAGTGACTCGCGATTAAACTTAAACTCCTAATTTGAATGAAATAATTTTGGCTTTTTAATCACTTAATAGTACCTTTGCAACGAAAATAGTAATTTACAACAATTATGATACAATCAATGACCGGCTATGGCAAAGCTGTCGTAGCCTACAAAGACAAGAAAATCAATGTTGAAATCAAGTCTCTGAACTCTAAACAGTTGGACTTGCAGACACGTATCGCCCCACTCTATCGTGAGAAAGAGATGGAAATCAGACAGATGATTGCTCAGGCTGTAGAACGCGGAAAGGTGGATTTCGCGCTATGGATTGAGAAGGAGCAGGGCGTTGACGCCACTCCCATCAATGCTGCCTTAATGGAAAATTATTACCAGCAGTTGAAGGAGATTGCTTCACGTACAGGCATTCCCGAACCAAACGACTGGATTCAGACACTGACACGCATGCCAGACGTGCTGACGAAAACTGAACAGGAAGTGCTGAGCGAAGAAGAATGGGCAGAGGCTCACAAAGCCGTTGAGCAGGCCATTGCAGCCCTGGTAGGCTTCCGCAAGCAGGAAGGTGCTGCACTGGAAAAGAAATTCAACGAGAAAATTGACAATATTGAGCGTCTCATGGCAGAGATCGAGCCATACGAAAAGAGTCGCGTAGAGAAAATACGTCAGCGTATCACCGACAGTCTGCAGCAGATTCCTGGTGTAGAATACGACAAAAACCGTTTGGAACAGGAGCTTATCTACTACATTGAGAAACTGGACATCAGCGAGGAGAAACAGCGTCTGGCCAACCATCTGAAGTATTTCCGCGAAACGATGGCTGAAGGTCACGGACAGGGCAAAAAGCTCGGTTTCATCGCTCAGGAAATGGGTCGTGAGATCAATACTACCGGTTCGAAATCTAATCAGGCCGAGATGCAGAACATCGTGGTTCAGATGAAGGACGAACTGGAACAGATAAAGGAACAGGTATTAAACGTGATGTAATGAAAGGGAAGTTACTTATATTCTCGGCACCAAGCGGCAGCGGCAAGTCAACCATTGTACAATGGCTGATGAAAGAGCACCCTGAACTGAAACTTTATTTCTCAATCAGTGCCACTTCGCGTGCACCCCGCGGCACAGAGCAGAATGGCGTGGAATATTTCTTCCTCACGCCTGAAGAGTTCCGCCAAAGAATTAAGAACGATGAGTTTCTGGAGTACGAAGAAGTTTATCAGGACCGTTTCTACGGTACGCTGAAAGCTCAGGTTGAACGCCAGTTGGAAGCAGGACAGAACGTTGTGTTCGACGTCGATGTGAAAGGTGGTGTAAACATCAAGAAGTTCTATGGCGAAAAAGCGCTAAGCCTTTTCATACAGCCGCCATCTGTTGAAGAACTCCGTCGCCGTCTGGTGGGACGCGCTACAGACAGTGCAGAGGCCATCGAACAGCGACTGGCCAAGGCTGAATATGAAATGACCTTTGCCTCACAGTTTGACCACATTGTGGTGAACGACGATTTGGAGAAGGCAAAACAGGAAACACTTCAGCTCATAGCACATTTCCTGAATGAATAATAACGGGGCTTTGTCAACCATCCTCCCAGAAAGAAACAAGAAGAGGTCTATCGGTCTCTTCGGTGGTTCATTCAACCCCATTCACATAGGCCATATCTCGTTGGCAAGACAGCTGCTCCGGTTAGCTGGGCTTGACGAGATATGGTTTATGGTTTCTCCCCAAAACCCGTTGAAAAAAGGTACAGACCTCCTTGACGACCATCTGCGCTTCGATATGACCAAGAAGGCATTGGCAAACGAGGAAGGACTGATAGCCTGCGACTACGAACTGCAGTTGCCAAAACCATCTTATACTTGGAACACATTACAAAAACTGAAAGAGAACTTCCCCCAACATACTTTCACCCTACTGATAGGCGGTGACAACTGGCAACTGTTCCCACGTTGGTACCATTCGGAGGATATTATAAAGAATTATCAGATAGTGATCTATCCCCGTCGTGAAAGTGAGATAGACCGGACTCAACTGCCGGAAAGCGTAAAGGTGGCGAAAGCCGAACTGCTCGACATCAGCAGCACCATGATACGCGAACGAATCAAGAAAGGCGAAAGCATCAGCGGTTTAGTACCGACAGCCATTGAGAAACAGGCTGAAGGGTATTATAAATAAGATTGCCACTAAACCGTTCAACTTTTCTTATCTTTTCTTCAAGCAAAAAGCCAACCATCTGCAGCCCAGCCATTCCGGCATGAGGCAATGGATGTCGCGCATCAAGCGGTAAACGCTCAGTTCCTTGTACATGAATACCTCCCTCCAACCGTAACGGATGATTTTGCGCTGCCTATGATACTGCTCGCGGAACAAGGAGGCATCACCTCTCAACATTTTCAGATTGTTGATGCTAAGACTCTGAATCTTCTCATACAGCTCAGGACTGTGGACAAGTCTGATCTCGCAGGAATAATTCCAGATTTCCTGAAGAACCACCGTCATGGCATCCATCTTCTTTTGCAATGAAGTACCCGTGATAATACTATCGCCACGCAGACGATAAAAGTAGGTTACAACAGGGATAACATAAATGGTGCTTGCCGTACATGCCACTTGGAAACTCCACAACTCATCTTCATGAATCATTCCTTCTTTGAACTGCAGTTTCTTTTCACGGATATAGCCAAGCCGATAGAGTTTGTTCCATGCCATGGTGTACCACTTCCAAACCAAATAAGAATGAAAGACAGAAGGTCTGAAGATGAACTCCCTGACCAAAGGACGCTTGGGCTGCTGATGCTCGCCCAACTGATCGTAGTTGCCCACCACTACATCATACTTTAACTGACTCTGAGATAAAGGTTTTACCAGCTGCTCGATACAGTCGGACGTTATATAATCGTCACTATCCAGGAAATATACATAATCGCCTGTGGCAGCTGCCATACCGGTGTTGCGGGCCGCCGAAAGACCGCGATTCTGTTCATGATGCAAGATGTGGAACTCTATCGGTCCGTGATAGTCGGCCAACATGGTCTGCACAATCTGCATGGAACGGTCGGTTCCGCAATCATCTACCAACAGGCACTCCATGGGGTCCTGAAAGGTCTGTGCGAACACGCTTTGAAGACAATCGGCTATATAGGCCTCAACATTATAGACAGGAATAACGATTGATATTTTCATGATATAAGAAAGTGTTTTAGCATATTCTCTGGTTCCTGCAAGAGAGAGGGTTCGTATTTGTATGACAACTTATGAATGAAACAGGCATTGAGCAAATGGGCATAGCCCTGAGCAGTATAGGGCTTGTGCCACTGGAAATAGAACACATGCGGGTTCATATTGCACACATAGGGCATTTTCTGCCACAACTGCCGACAAGCCTCGTCATTCTGAACCAGCATCGTCATTACAAGATGGAAGATATAATAGTTGTGGGGCTTACTGTTCTGCTTAAAATATTCACACAAGTAATTGAATGTTTTTTGCAACAGGATATTACCTGCCTCAGCCTTTATAAACCAACTGGAACCGACGATGGGTGACAGATGTCCGCCCAGCAGATTGCTACTGAACATGAAGAAAGGACTGTTCAGTACATAGTCGGGATAGTCTGCTGACTGATAGCAGGTGGCATCGCGCCATATACCACCATATTGGGTTAGCAGATAGGCACGTATCAGGTCGGAATGCAATGCTTCGCCCATTTCCTTCTGACGGTAAAGTTGCTCCATATGCTCAGGCAGGCGTACATACTGCGACAGATTCTCACCCGTCAGTACCACTACGTCATAATCGCCTTGATAGGGCGCAACAGACTGGCAGCACTTCTTCACCAAAGCCGGGGCTGCATCCAGTCCCTGTGTCCACATCACCCAGATGGTCTTGTTCTTCCTGACATCAGGATTCCTATACAAGTTTGACCAGTCGGCCTCAGCCCAAGCCAGATGACGCTTGAGCAACCTGACGAGCAGTCTTTCCTTGCGGACTTGCAACAATCCTGCAACAGGCTGAAATCTACTGGCTATTCTGAAAAGGAAATGAGACATGCCTATGATTATTGATTATCGGGCTTTTGGAATGTTCCGTTGACAACGCTCTTGATACGCTCTACCACACGCTCGGATGCATGACCGTCATCAAAGCTGTTGTATCGCTTCATATAGGGGGCTATCGATTTCTTGTACTCAGCTTCATCATACTGCGAAATGGCCTGCACCAACTCATCGTTGGTCTTGTTGATTTTGAGTGGGAGATCAAAATAATTCTTTGACAGGCCTCGGCAGTTATGACTGTATTCGTCGAGATCGGAGGCGAAGATGAATACGGGTTTCTGCATGACCAGGAACTCGGCAATGGTCGATGAGTAGTCTGTTATCTGGGCATCGGCAACAAGGAGCAGTTCCTGCATATCGGGGTAAGTAGTCATATTGACGACATGCTCATCATAGCTGAACCGCGCCATGCCTCTCATATCATTGGGATGCATACGCACAAAGAGCACCCACTGGCAACCCGTCTTTTTCTCCAGACAGTCAAGTATCATGGGAGCATCGATACTATAGGCATCGATACTTCCATTGTCACGGAACGTAGGACAATACAGCATGATTTTCTGCCCTTTATCTACTCCCATCTTATGCTTCAGTTCTTCCTTCACCGATGGCGCACTGAAAAAGATATCGGAACGGGGAGCTCCACACTCCAATACCTCACCATCATACCAGAAAGAGTTCCTGAAAAAAGCCGACTGCATGGAATTGCAGGAGGTAATGACATCGGTAATAGCAGAGTTCTGCTGTGACTCCTTGACATACTTGGGCGACAGCAAATCAACTGCATCTTTCTCAATATACTTGAAGGGAAGCGGTCCATGCCACGTCTGTATGAAATATTGATTTTTGCGCTTAACAAAAGGGAGATAGTTCTTTACATTGCTAATGATGATTTTGGCTGTGGCCAATTCATAGATATAACGTAAAGTCCATATTCTTACGGGCAAAATATCATGCGGAAATACGAAGCCGGTGCCTTTGACAATCCATCTCAACTTGTAAGGAAGATTCTGCCTGACAATTTCTTCTGCTATATATTTAGGATTGTCTCCATAACCTTTGCCATTGTAGCAATAAAAGACAATCTTGTTGTTGTCGGTAGGCAATAGTCTGAAAGGGAACATAAATAGAGACAAACACCTCTTGAAAATTTTCGTATCCCGCAAAAATGATATGATGCTGAAACTCTTCACCGCAAATTATTTAATAGATATTGTTGCAAAGATAGCAAAAAAAATCTACTCGAAACAAAAAATGCGACTTTATTATATTTTCCTTTTGAAAAAACACAAAAATGATATACCTTTGCACATCATAATTATATATAAGGATATGGTTATCGGATATACTACAGGGGTTTACGACCTCTTTCATATTGGACATCTTAATTTGCTGAAAAACGCCAAGGGCATGTGTGACAAATTGGTTGTCGGAGTTACCGTCGATGAACTGGTGGCATACAAGGGCAAGAAATCCATGATTCCTTTTGAGGATCGCATTGAGATTGTTCGCAGCATAAAATATGTTGATGCTGCTGTTCCTCAGTACGACATGAACAAACTGGAGGCTTGCAAGAAACTGGGGGCTAAGTTCCTCTTTGTTGGCGACGACTGGTATGGCACCGAGAAATGGCAACAATATGAGAAGGAGTTTGCAGAAGCAGGCATCCAAATCGTATATTTCCCCTATACTAAAGGCATTTCTTCTACAAAGATTAATGAGGCTCTGAATGCAGTAAGAGGCCAAGACTTAACTGATGTAAAATAATTTCATAAACCTATGGTAAACAAAGATTTTTGTTTAAGTTCATATATTGCATTTCGCTATATATGGAAAGACGGAATGGACTTCTGTGAAGGTTTTCAACACAAGAACTACGCTCCTATTCCAGATGAAGAAAGAATCCCAGTAAAAACTTCAGAAGATATCGACCGGGAGATTCAACGACAGTTTGACGCACTCTATGCCAAATATGACAATATCGGCATTCTGCTTTCTGGCGGAATGGACAGTGCCAACCTTGCCGCCTATCTGAAGCCAGGCAGTCACGCCTATACTTTCACTTCAGCATCGGGCGAGTTCGATGCCGATATAGAGCGAGCAAAGAAGTATTGCGCCAAGTGGAAGCTGCAGCATCATTTTATTGAAGTGACAATGGACGACTTCAAGCAGTTCACACCGATCGTCATGCGCTATAAGTATGCTCCCGTTCATTCCATTGAGGCACAGATATACAAGGCTGCCATACAGGCGAAAGCTGATGGTGTTCAGCTGATGATTGTGGGAGAAAGTTCTGACTTAATTTTCGGCGGAATGGACAAGCTGATTTCTCCTGAATGGACCTTCGACGGATTTGCAAAGCGCTATACGTTCCTTGATCCCAAACTGGTGCTCACGAATCCTGTTGACCAGTCGGAACTCTATGAACGTTATCGCACCGGAGAGACCACCATCGACTTCATGCGCTTCATGGATGAGGTATTTGCCGTAGAAAGCTCTGGTTCCTATCTGAATGCATTCGGTGCAGCATGGATGCCTTATTATGATCCATACGCATCACTGGTGATGAGTGAGCCACTCGACATGCATCGTGTACGCAATGGCGAACCGAAATACCTGGTGCGCGGACTCTATGCCATGAAATATCCTGAACTGGAGATTCCTTTCAAGATTCCGATGCCCCGCCCTGTAGATGCCATATTCAAAGACTGGGAAGGCCCAAAACGAGCAGAGTTCCGCAAAGATATTCCGATGGAACAGCTGACAGGCAACCAGAAATGGCAACTGTGGTGTGCCGAGCAGTTCTTGAATATGCTGGAGAAATAAACGAAAAGGACGGCAATCGTCTTTCAGCCAGTTACGAAAAGACTGACATCGCCTTTTAGGCATTCAATTCTCGCTTCAGAAGAAAGGCTATCGACTCTTTGAAGATGGTTGACTTCAACAGCCAAAGGGCTAAACAATAAGTGCTCCCTGCAACAAAGAGCTTGAGAATGAAACGCAGATACATATTAGGAATGCCCATCAGCCATTCATAGGCCATAAGGGCAATGCCTCCTGCCAATAGGAAATAGGGAATAACATCCTTACCAACTTCAAGGATTGTTATTCCCAAATTTTTTCTTGCCAAGAAGAACCAGACAAACAGCCAACTGATGGTGACGGCAGTATAAATCCACACCATCACTGTAATACCAAGTGGCGATGAGAACCATGCTGCTCCCAACTGAACAATACAAAGCGCCAAGGTACTGAAGAAATAAGTAGTAGAACGCCCTTTGCTGATAAGCAGATTGGAAAACAAGGTTGAAAAAGGAATGAATGCGCCTGCAATACAGAGGATACGCAACAAATGAGCACTCTCAAGCCATTTTTCAGTAAGCAGTATGACAATAAACTCCTCAGAAACAATCGACAAGCCGAACATAAAGGGGAAACTGATAAAGGCTGTAAAACGCAACACTTTCCTGAATATCTGTTTCTGTCGGGCAGGATTGTCATTGGTCTTTGCAAATATGGGCTGTGCAATACCTATAATCATGTTGCTACCCAAAGAATAGCCCATCGTGTTCCATTTGTTGGCTTGAGTATAATTGCCCACCACATGGGTGGTATAGAGTTTTCCCAATACAACCGCAAACAGATTATTGTTCACCACATTCACAATATTCGTCAACACCAACTTACTGCTAAAGCCAATCAGTTCCCTGATGGGAGCAAAATTAAAGGTAAACGTAGGATGCCATTTGGCAAAATAGAAGTTCAACAGCGAAATAACAGAGACATAGACAAGCGTCTGAGTGGCGATACCCCAATAGGCATATCCCTTGATGGCCATCGTAATTCCCACGATGCCAGAGAGCACCTGAGCGGTGATATACACTATCGTGTTCTCACGAACCATCATCTTACGGAACGTAATAGCCCTTGGCGCCACGCCAAGACTGGAAAGGAAGAAACCAACGAAGATGAACCTCGCCAACGGTATCAGTTCTGGAACTTGATAAAAATCGGCAATCAGTGGGGCACAGAAAAAGAGAATAACATAGAGTGACAGACTCACAAGAGAAGAAGTCCAAAACACCGCATTATAATCTTCATGTGTCACTTCTTTCTTCCTACACAGGGCCGAAATAAAACCTCCTTCATGTAAAGCAGCAGCAGTAGCAGAAAAAATGGCAAGCATACCCACCATTCCATAGTCGTCCTGTGTGAGTTTACGTGCCAATACAACGCCAATAACTAAACTGAGCAGTTGCTGGATAATATTGCTCAGTCCACCCCAAAAGAGGCCTTTGGCTGTTTTCTCCTTTAGCGATTCTGCCATATTGGAATATAATAAAGGGGTATTATAAAGAAAGTTTTATTATAAAGAAGGTCTTACAATAAAGAAAATCTTACGATAAAGAAGGTCTTAGTATCTTAGAAATATGAAAGTGACTTATAAGAAAGCCTTATTAACAATGAAGCCCTCCGTTCTTCAAAGGAGGGCTTCATCATATTTGTTTTAGCCTACCTGAGAACCGGGCTTCACATCCTTTGTGGTAGTTACCACGCTAAGACTCTCGTCAAAATCAACGGCACTCAGAATCATGCCCTGACTCTCAATACCCATCATCTTACGAGGAGCAAAGTTGGCCACAAAGAGGATACGCTTGCCAACAAGTTCTTCGGGATTATCATAGAAAGCGGCAATGCCAGAGCAGATAGTGCGGTCGGTACCACTACCATCATCGATGGTGAACTGCAACAGTTTCTTTGACTTTGGCACACGCTGACAGGCTTTAACCAGACCAACACGGATATCAAGCTTCTCAAACTCTTCAAAGCTAACATTCTCCTTAATAGGAGCAGCCTTATAACTGGCAGCCTCATTAGCTTTCTTGGTAGCCTCCAGCTTGTCGAGCTGCTTCTGAATCACTTCGTCCTCAATTTTCTCGAACAGCAGTGCAGGCTCGCCCAACTGGTGTCCAGCCTCTAGAAGATCGGTGCTACCCAACTGTTCCCATTCGAAGCTCTCGATATTCAGCATCTCACGCAGTTTCTTGCTGCTGAATGGCAGGAATGGTTCGAAGGCGATAGCGAGGTTGGCTGTCAACTGCAAACAGATATTCAGGATAGTCTCGCAACGCTTAGGATCAGTCTTCCAAACCTTCCAAGGCTCACACTCGGTGATGTAACGGTTTCCAATACGAGCCAGGTTCATAGCCTCGAACTGAGCATCACGGAACTTGAACTGCTCCAGCAAAGCTTCTACCTTAGCCTTTACATCCTTGAATTCCTCAAGGGCCTGCTTATCTACATCCAGCAGTTCACCACAGGCAGGAACAACGCCGTTCCAATATTTCTTGGTGAGCTGAAGAGCACGGTTTACGAAGTTGCCGTAAACAGCTACCAACTCGTTGTTATTGCGATCTTGGAAGTCTTTCCAAGTAAAGTTGTTGTCTTTGGTCTCTGGTGCATTGGCAGTCAACACATAGCGCAACACATCCTGCTTGCCAGGCATATCTACCAGATACTCATGGAGCCATACAGCCCAGTTGCGAGAGGTAGAAATCTTATCGTTCTCCAAGTTCAGGAACTCGTTGGCAGGCACGTTGTCAGGCATGATATACTTGCCGTGAGCCTTCATCATCACAGGGAAGATGATGCAGTGGAACACGATGTTGTCCTTACCAATGAAGTGAATCAGACGAGTATCCTCGTCCTGCCACCATTTTTCCCAGTTGCCCCACTTCTCAGGCTCTTTTTCACACAGTTCCTTAGTGTTCGATACATAGCCAATAGGTGCATCAAACCATACATAGAGCACTTTGCCTTCCGCATCCTTTACAGGAACAGGAATACCCCAATCCAAGTCGCGCGTCATTGCACGAGGCTGCAGATCCATATCAAGCCAGCTCTTACACTGACCATATACGTTGGGGCGCCACTCCTTGTGCTCCTCCAGAATCCACTTTTTCAACCAGTCCTGATACTCGTTCAGAGGCAGATACCAGTTCTTGGTCTTCTTCAGAACGGGGGTAGAACCTGAGATAGTCGATTTAGGATTGATGAGTTCTGTGGGCGAAAGGTCGCGTCCGCACTTCTCGCACTGGTCGCCATAGGCTCCCTGAGCATGACAGTGGGGGCACTCACCAGTTACATAGCGGTCAGCCAGGAATTGCTTTGCCTCCTCATCGTAGAGCTGTTCCGTGGTCTCTTCAGTAAGTTTACCCTCATCATAAAGTTTCTTGAACCATTCGGCAGCAAACTTATGATGTGTTTCTGAAGTAGTACGGCTATAGATATCGAACGAGATTCCAAACTCCTCGAACGAATCCTTAATCATTTTATGATATCGATCTACAACATCCTGGGGTGTGATACCCTCCTTACGGGCACGTACTGTGATGGGCACGCCGTGCTCGTCGCTACCACCGATAAACAGCACCTCACGCTTCTTCAGTCGAAGATAACGCACATAGATATCAGCAGGTACATACACACCGGCCAAGTGTCCGATATGTACGCCACCATTTGCATAAGGTAGCGCCGACGTAACAGTAGTACGCTTAAAATTTTTCTGTTCCATTTTCTATATTAATACCTATTTATTATAATTTGAATGCAAAGGTACGATTAAGCGAGTGAAAATGCAAATTTATTTATAAAAAAAGAGTGCGGTATGAATCACTCACCCCGCACTCCTTCCTAACGGACGTTGGTATTTTTAAGAGTAATGACACTTAAAATGGTCACCACTGCTACCGATACCAACATTGCCGTAGTTTGAAAATCTAATAACATAATCTTTACCTTAATCTTTTAAACTACTAACCTAATGAATAACATGTGAACCAATCTCACGATTGACGGTGCAAAGGTACTGCTTTTAGCTCAAAAAAATGCGGTTTTAACATTTTATGTATTGGACTAAATCGATGATTGTTGATATACATCAAAAAAAGTTGGCTACCCCTCTCGGAATAGCCAACTTAGCGTTATAGTCTATTAACTTTAGCTCTTATTTTTTTACAGCTTTGGACCTGCAACCTGCCCCTGCAGGGCGAAGTTGCTTCCGGTTCTTCGCTTTACAGCTTTGGACCTGCAGCGACCAGTAAAATATGCTCGTTGCTTTCGGTCCTTCGCTTTACAGCTTTGGACCTGCAGCGACCAGAGCCTTACCGGCCTCGTTACCCTCGTACTTCTTGAAGTTCTTGATGAAACGGGCAGCCAGATCCTTAGCCTTCTCCTCCCACTCAGCAGCAGTAGCGTAAGTGTCGCGAGGATCCAGGATAGCAGGATTTACGTTAGGCAGCTCTGTGGGAACTTCGAAGTCGAAGAAAGGAACCTTCTTTGTAGGAGCCTTCAGGATGCTTCCGTCCAGGATAGCGTCGATGATACCACGTGTATCGGGGATAGAGATACGCTTGCCGGTACCGTTCCAACCAGTGTTTACGAGGTAAGCCTTAGCACCGCTCTTCTCCATCTTCTTAACCAGCTCCTCAGCGTACTTTGTGGGGTGCAGCTCGAGGAATGCCTGACCGAAGCAAGCAGAGAAAGTAGGAGTAGGCTCAGTGATACCACGCTCTGTACCAGCCAGCTTAGCTGTGAAACCAGACAGGAAGTAGTACTTGGTCTGCTCAGGAGTCAGGATAGATACTGGGGGCAGTACGCCGAATGCGTCAGCTGACAGGAAGATAACGTTCTTAGCGTCAGGACCTGCACTCTTACCATTTACCTTCTGAGCGATCTTCTCAATGTGGTTGATAGGATAAGATACACGAGTGTTCTCAGTTACGCTCTTATCAGCGAAGTCAATCTTGCCATCCTTATCTACTGTTACGTTCTCCAGAAGAGCGTTACGCTTGATAGCGCCATAGATGTCGGGCTCGTTCTCCTTGCTCAGGTTGATAACCTTAGCATAGCAGCCACCCTCGAGGTTGAATACGCCCTCGTCATCCCATCCGTGCTCGTCGTCACCAATCAGCAGACGCTTAGGATCGGTTGACAGAGTGGTCTTACCTGTACCAGACAGACCGAAGAAGATAGCGGTGTTCTTACCTTCCATGTCGGTGTTAGCAGAGCAGTGCATAGAAGCGATACCCTGCAGAGGCAGATAGTAGTTCTGCATTGAGAACATACCCTTCTTCATCTCACCACCATACCATGTGTTGATGATTACCTGCTCGCGGCTTGTGGTGTTGAAAGCAACACAAGTCTCTGAGTTCAGACCCAGCTCCTTGTAGTTTTCAACCTTAGCCTTAGAAGCGTTATAGATTACGAAGTTAGGTTCGAACTTCTCCAGTTCCTCAGCGGTAGGCTGGATGAACATGTTGGTAACAAAGTGAGCCTGCCATGCAACTTCAACGATGAAGCGAACAGCCAGACGAGTAGCTTCGTTAGCACCGCAGAAAGCGTCAACAACATAGAGGTTCTTGTTGCAGAGCTCCTTGATAGCGATTTCCTTAACCTTGGCCCAAACCTCCTCGCTCATGGGGTGGTTATCGTTCTTGTACTCTTCAGAAGTCCACCATACCTTATCCTTGCTCTGCTCGTCGCAAACGATGTACTTGTCCTTAGGAGAACGGCCAGTGTAGATACCGGTCATTACGTTTACAGCGTTCAGCTCAGTGTTCTGACCCTTGTCGTAGCCAGTCAGCTCAGCCTTTGTCTCTTCTGCGAACAGAGTCTCATACGAAGGATTGTGGGCAATCACGGTAGAACCAGTGATACCATACTTTGTCAAATCTAACTTTGCCATTTTTATATGCTTTATTTGATTTAAAATGTTGATATTTTCTTTTTAACGGCGCAAAGTTACGAAAAAGTTGGTACTTAGGAAGAAGCGGTTAGTCGCTTTTCCACATTATTTTAATATTTTTTAGTTCCAAGTTATATTATCTGAATGGTGTTCAGACACTTTTGTCACTTCTGCTTTACAAAAACTACTTGACCCACCGTTTCTTTCCTTGTACAATATAGAGACCGCTCTTCAAGTTCTTTTCAGCTACACGTCTTCCTTGCAGATCATAGACGGCCGTATCATGCTGTCTTACAGAAGATTCCGTTATTTCGAAAACGCCAGTGTCTACTTCAGGAACAAGTCCTTTAAGTTGTTTCGTCCATAGTAAACCGACAAGGGGGGAACCTTTTTGGGTATTTCCATCGTCAATGCCGCTATTTCCCCAACTGCTACCACTGGAAGTATTGTACGATGTGCGCAACGGTACGCGCAACGAGGTGGTATTCACATACTTATATACCGGTGTAAGCATTGTCGTCCAGTCTGTCTCACTGCCCATTGCAGCAGAAGCCAGTGTCTCGCCTAAGGCACCAATATTACTACGCCCATCGATAGGCAGTCCGTAAGTAGCTATTTTCGACTGATAGTAAGTCAATTCCTTATCAATCACATCAGCAAAGAGATTCGTTCCCAACAACTGGTCATATACCAATGCGTATTTCTGTCCCCAGTCCACATCATCGGCTTGAACATAGTGGTTGCCATTCTGATTATTCTGCTTCCACGTTGCGGCATAGCTGGCAGCCAATGTTGCATATCGGGTAGCATCGGTAGTATTCCCCACCAGTTTAGCAATTCTCCCCATGCCGGCAATAGCAAGAATTGCTTTTGCACTGAGATGACGGCTCTGTTTCAGTGAACCGCCCGTGGTTCCGAAGGCATCGCTGTCCAACGACCATTCGTTTGTCATGCTCTTTGTTCCATTCAAGTAGAGGAGCGTATTGTCAGCCCATGACTTCAACGTGGTGTAATGGTCTATGAAGAACTTCGTGTCGGCATCCAGACAGGCAGCCACAGCCGCTACCAGCAACAGGTTGGCATTCGATTCCAGACGGCCGTTACTCTCCGACGAGCCTATCCACGGATAATTACCAAGTGTATGAGGAGCGCACTCTTCGCCAGCCCATGTAGAGGTCCATTCAGGTATATTATAGTACTGAATGGTGGGCAACAGATTCTTGAGCACCAGCGCCGGCTCATAGCTCAACAGCAGTGGTGCCACTGCATAGATCACATCGGCCGACTGCATTTTCTGCCAGAAGCCTGCCGACATATTATAGACGAGCGGTGCCCCATTTTTATCTTTTGCCACCGTATGGGCAGCAGCAGTCTGTCTATAGGCCAACGAGGCCAACTGAGCATATTTCTCTCCACCTGTTTCCAGAGCGTCATCAAACACCCGCTCGTCCCATTCAAGAGCCGATGCCATCATGGTGCTATAGTTAGCAACATACTTCCGCAACAATTCCGTAAACAGTCCTTGACGGGTATAGTAATTCGGAAGAGTGCCTTGTCCGCCATCGGCATCATGAACAGCCTTGCCGTCGTAATCATATCCTATCGTAGCAAATCCATACTGACTCTTCCCCGCTTCCACACGTCCTAAATCGTCTTTGAACACGATAAAAGGATGTACCTTCCCGTTCGAGAACAGCTCATGCCTTGCACCTGTAAGCGGTCTTCCTGGAATGCGTCCGTCTGCCAAGAAGCGAGTAGCGTCATAGCCGAAGCACACATCCTGATTCTTTGTCGGTTCGGCAACAACATACAGGTAGCCCCAATCGGCCCTTGATGAAGCACCAATCTCCTGAACATCATGCCCACAGCGCACCATTTTCAGTCCGCCGGCCTCCATCTGAGTGGTGTATCGGCCATAATCGTTGTTAGAAGCCACGAACTCAGGCGACAGCATCAGATAGAACTGAACATTGTGATTCTTCCCGTCTGTAGGAGTTACCTTATACGACAGATAGTCTATGGGTGTAGATAAAAGATCCAGTTTATCAAGCCTTTGCGGATTGGTGAATGTAAGATCCACATTGACCGTACCGGCTTTCAGCTGATAGTAAGTCTGCGAGGCCATCACCTTGGGCTTTACGCTCTGAGTGGCCGTCAGCGGCTGACCGTTCAGCAAGGTAGCTTCCAACTGACAGGTAAGGAACTGTCCGCCCCCACCGCGGCCTACTTTCACGGCTATCACATTATCGCCTTCCACCAGCATGTTCGATGCGTCGTAGTCCAGTTCAATATCGCTCACATCGCTGCCGTTCTCTTTCCATCCCGAGGCGCTCCAAGCCTGAACGCCATTGATATAGACCACCGGGTCCTGATCGTAGGCAATGCGCAACCGCAGATGATCGAGCTGGGACAGTTCCCAGTCGTTCAACTGCACATGATAGCGCACAAACAGATCGTTCTGACCGGCATTGCTCCATTCTGTCCATCCGTTGTGGGTATCGCCTCCGTTAAACGGTCCTATTCCTTCAGTCCATTGACTGTCATCAAAATCCATCGCTGTCCAGTTCTTGTCTTCCGAGGAAGCACTCTTATATCGGCAAGTGGCATCTCGCCCCATCCACACGGTGCGCTGGTCGCCCAATCCCATCAGTCTGTAGCACTTACCATCCACTCTCAGATAGGCATACATCCGTTTGGCTGCGCCATCACGATGGGTGGTATTCTGTGAACTGAGGTTATCGCCGTTCGACCACACTTGAAAATAGGGGTCGCTCACAAACAGGGGCACCGATGGCGCACGAAGTGTGGTCTCACGAGTTGGGGTTGAAACAAACTCCTTTGTACCCGTTTTCACCACGTCATCATTCTTAGGTTCCAACTGTATGTAGGCATTGTTGTCTATCAGAGCTTGGGTCAGTGCCAGTCCCTTGGTGGCTTTCGATTTCCCATTATCGTCGGCGGCATAGTCCATCATCATGATGCCCACAGGCCCATGATGAGTCTTCAGATATTCCACCACCCGTGAGTTCTGATAGGCAGCATTCTCGGCATAGGCCGACGCCGTACTGATAGAGCCTTTATAGCCCGATGTACTGTTGAACACCCAGGTATGATGCCCGTTTCTGCGTGTCAGTCCGCTTTGCGAGAACTGCAGCATACGGATGATGCCTTTCTGCTTGTTGGCATGATTATCTATTTCCCAATAGTCCTGACCATAGACCCACACCCCATTGATGCGTGCACCTCGCATGTTGGCAAAGTCGTAAGTGTTCCATCCTCCGCTCCCAGAGAGGAAGTCTATCGGACAGGTGGCATCGCTGCCAGGATTCTCCCTACTGATCATGAGAATCTTTCCACGACATTCACTGAGTTTCAGTGCAGCCTTAAAACGCACAAACCTCCCTGAATAGCTTTTTCCCGATTCAGTAAGAATGGTTTTCAGATATGGAAAGAAGTTTCCTGCCCCTCCCCCATCACTCTCGTCACGCACCATCACTATCACCAGTTCATCGGAATGCTCGGCCAAGAAATCGCCTATCTCGGTCAATGCACTACGCAGTGTATAGTTTGTTGACGATATACCATGATACAGGGGCATATCGCCATTGTTTGGTTTGGGACGAAGGTCAAAGAAACGCACGCCAGCCGTTAGCATCTGGGCAATCGACTTTGACTGTGTCTGACTGAATGTGGCTAGCGACACATGCGAGTTAGATGCAGCATCGTGTGCACCAGGAATAGACAACTGGCGTACATACACATTTCCGTCAATTGCTTTCATCCAGTCGGTCTGGTCGGCATAAGTCACAGTGACGGCTGACATGCACATCAGCATGCCAGCCATCAGAGTTTGGAAGAGGGTTTTCATTTATTTATAAAAGGTATGAAATACTTTATCTATAATTAAAAGTCATCATCCCACAAGTTATTACGACGAGAGTCGGCAGTTCCGGGTATTTCGCCATTGTTGTTTACGTCTATTTGGACGTCGCCTTCCACACCAGTAATAGAATTACTCATGAAAGAGTCGAGGTCAGACTCCATATAACTTATAGCCGGAGCTTCAACATATTTCTTTTTCATAACATTCATTTTTTACTGTTAATAACCTACTTACGCATCACTTCATCACCTTTTTACCGTCCTTGATATAGATGCCTTTACGCTGCATGGCGTTCACCTTCTGTCCAGACAAATTATAGATGCGCTCTGAAGCTTTCTCGGTAGCAATCTCAGTGATTCCGGTCACAACACCTTCCTCCTCGTCGAACACGATATTGGCAATACGTGCTGCTTGTGCCGTCTTAGCCTTCAGATAAGCGCGTGTACCCTTCAATTTGGTTGCGCCTGCCGACTTGTAGAGCGTATGATCATTCAGGAAGTAATCGCCTTCAGCAATTGTCAGCGAGCCAGCGTAACTACCTACGAGGTCGAAGTTCTTTCCAGCCTTGACAGAATCTCCTGCTACCACATCAGCCTCAAATACAAATTCTTTTGCAGTGGTATTCGTCTTCAGCAGTACAGGAACATTTGCTGTCACAGCGGGTTCATCCATTGTATCGAAGTGAACAGTCACATTTTCTGGATCATCACTGTTCTCAGAGTATTCTGCCACTGCCACCTTCTCACCAAAGGCGCGTTTCAGCTCGCTGTTCGAGATGTTGAATGGAACCACGAAGGTATTCCAAGCCTCAGCATTTGTATTGAATGTGCGGTTCAGGACGATCGTTGCGCCGGCATTATCTTCAGGCACAAATGTCTCATCTTCATTGATTGTCACAACATTTGTCTTCATCGTCACATTCAGAGTCAATGTATGAGTAGCAGTATTCATTGTGAACACCAGGGTGTAGTAATGATTGATAGGATATTCATTAGAGCCAAAATACCAGTCTTGATTTTTACCTTCACCTTGAGGATATTCATATACATCCCATCTTTCATTGGCTGTAGCTTTATAAATATACGATTTGGTTTCAGTTGGCTTGAAGTTATCAACTGTCAATGTCCAGATGTATGGATCATTAGCATCCTGAGTCATGTGCTGATTGTCAGCAAAATCCCAACCGCCAGTGAAATCGCCCATGATAGACATGGTGTTAATTCCATAAGGAGCGCCCAGATATGCCAGACGGAAGTTGTCAAGTACTACCCAGTCACCACCATTAGCCTTTTCGTCTTTCTTCACACCGATAGTCAGTTCGCCATTAGCACCTACCTTGGCGTTAACCGTTGTCCAATATGCACCATGCTGGAAGTACTCAATAGCAGAGTTAGGCCAGTTAGGGAATGCGCCCTTGTCGGTAGCCTGGATGTCAGTAAGTCCGGGCACCACATCCATTTTAGAAGCAATGTTGGGTAAGAATGCCTGTGCATCACCACCTACGAGGTAAGCTTTCTGCAGCAAATCGCCACCATTGTTTACTACGCCTGCCTGATAACCGCCATCGCCATCGCGATAGAAGCCCTGAACGCTTACTCTATAGTTACCAGGCTTCAGACCGGTTACAGTCTGTGTGAAGCTGAAATTATTGGTATCGAAGAACTCAAAACCATAGTCAGCAGCACGATTGCCATCATTATCGTTTGTCGTACTGACTCTTGCACCAGCTGTCTTCTGCCACATGTCGTATTCCGGCTTGCGAACAAGACTTGGGTTAGAAATCTTGTAAGACACATCCACAGCATTAACATCAGAAGCAGCAGCTTCCAGTGCCTCGCGCTCGTCAGCAGTAATCAGTTTCCACTGGTAGTTGGCGTCTGTTGCCGAAGCACCAGCAACATTCGAGATGCTGTTCCAATACTTTCTACCTCCGGTAGCGGCATTCGGATTCCATCCCATCAGCAGGTCGCCCTGTTTGATGTTATAAACATTTGCTTTTCCTTCTACAGCTACAAATGTGTATGGAGTCTTAGTGCCTGTATCAACATATGGTCCATATTCGCCATCATTGAACGAACCGTAAGCAGTGATCAGTTTGAAGTTATCGCCATCAGCCTCCAGAGTGATTTCGATACCCACCTGGTCAACAGCTGCATGAGTGTTCCAGTCAGAACCCATGCCAAGGAACATGCCAGTACCAATATTATATAGGTAAACCTTTCCTTCAGCAGGAGCAGCGCCAGTATATACATCGGCTGTACGGAGTGCGTTGATCTTACGATCGGCACGAACATTATACAACTGCTGCTCTATTACAGAAACCAACTGGTCGGCATCAGCAACACTTTTTGCAGTAGCCAGTGCGGCATTCTCATCCAGTTCCTCAGCATTGGCTTTCTCAACGGTCTGCTGGAGAATGATAAGATCGTTCTTCGCAGTAATGTACTTGTTGAGGGCATTCGTCAGGGCGATATTGGCATTCACAATAACGTCGGCATCCTGCAACTCGCCCATTGCTGTTTCTGCATTAGTGATGGCATTGCTCAAGAAGGTTACAGGGATAGTCATTGTTGATTTAGCCTCTGTAATCTTTGCAGACAAAGCACCTTTCACTTCCGAGAGGTCAACATAAGCGCCTAAGTATTCCAAGCGGAAATTGTCAAGTACGAACCAGTCACCACCATTGATTTGCTCTGTCTTGCGGGCACCGAAGGTAATCGACGGATTGGTTGAGGTCACTACGATGTTGTCCAGCTGTGCCCAGTACAGACCACTCTGGAAGAACAGACAGGCATCATCAATACCGTCGGGCATATAGCCAACGCTTGAACTTCTACCCATGCCAGGAGCCTTGTCGGCACCACCTGATACATTCTGAATCAGTGCGCTCTTTGTTCCGGCATAGAGGGTTGCCAACTGGCGTGCCTCACCGCCGCCTTTCAAAATCTCAGCCTGCTTGTCAAAGTTACCATCGCGATAGAAAGCCTGAACTTTCAGACGATAGGTACCGGGCTTCAGTCCTGTGACAGTCTGTTCTACGCTGGCAGAGGTCTGATTAAAGGCCTCGATGGCAAAGTCAGGATGGTTGTCTCCACGTCCCCAGATAG
Organism: Prevotella sp. E9-3; assembly: GCF_022024015.1. Classification (NCBI taxonomy): domain Bacteria; kingdom Pseudomonadati; phylum Bacteroidota; class Bacteroidia; order Bacteroidales; family Prevotellaceae; genus Prevotella; species Prevotella sp. E9-3. The sequence goes on along the minus strand of NZ_CP091786.1, from coordinate 410,564 downwards.
AGGTGTTGTTCAGTGCCCATGCGCTGACATCCTCGCGCTGGCTGAAGTTTGGTGACTTGATCAGGTAGCTCACGTCAACAGCCTTTGCAGGCTGGTCAGTTACCTGAGCAGCAGCTTCATAAAGTGCGTCACGCTGCGCCTTGGTCACCAGAATCCACTGGTTGTCGGGATTGTCGGCACCGTTCTTGTCAGTATCCAGACGGTTGTAGGTATTGTTGCTATAGCCTAAGAGGGCAGCAGCATTATTGCTGCGTGCAATGACATACTTGCCATCGCCCTGTGCAATGAGCTTCCAGGTATCTCCTTTACCTGTGTCGCAGTAGCCGTTATAAGTCAGATATTCGTTAGTGCCACCGTTTGGCAGATGAGTATTAATGTGGAAATTTTCACCATCGGCTTCCAGTGTGATTACGATGCCGGGGAATCCAAGAGCAGCATGTGCGCCCCAGTCGTCGCCACCGCAGAGGAAACGTTTCTGTCCTACATTCAGCAGGTAGAAGTCGCCTGCTGCAGGTACATTGCCGGCATAAGTGTTGTTATCCTTCTCGGCATTGGCCACACGGCGGGCTATGCGGAGAGCAGAAAGGAGATTGCCCATCTCTGATGCAGAAGTACCATTTTCCACAAAGTCCTCTGCTGCACTGGTGTCAATTCCGTCGGCCTTTGCCAAAGCAATTGTCTGACGCAGAAATGTAATATTGACAGCTTTAACTTTATCAATAGCCGCATTCAGTGCTGCGGTAACCTCAGACAACTTGTCTGTGTCATCAGAGGAGAGGGTTGCCTTTGCTAGAGCCAACGAATTAGCCAGTTCAGTTTTTAATGCATTAGTGGTATTTGACACATCCGTATTCTCCGCAGCTGTGATGGCAGTATTAAGAGCTTCTACATATTCGGTTACGTCGATAGGTCCCAGATAGGTCAAGTAGAATTCGTCCCATGCAATCCAGTCTGCATTGTTCTGTTGCAGTTTTTCAAGACCGATCTTTGCTGATTTCGTAGTAACAGTAGAGACTAAACCGGCATTCATATAGTTGTTAGGATAATCCTGGAAAATGCGGTTGAAACCGTCAGCATTGTCAGGATAGTGACCATAAGGAGCATCAGCATTGGCAGCGGGATAGAAGAAAAGACCATCCACCCAGGTGGAACTGGCACCATCGAGGATAGACATCAAGTCGGCCTTGTCGTTGTTGAGGAAGTACTTACCAATATGTTGCTCTGTTTTATTAGTACGACGCTCAGCACACTGGTCTTTGTTGCCGTCACGATAATAGCCCTTAACGTTCAGTTTATAGTAGCCGTTAGGAATATCGTTAATAGTCTGGCTGATAGAGAAGCTGTTGCTGTTCCAGATGGCATACGAGCGACGGTTCCTATACCAGCGCACATCATCTCTGTTTCCGCCGTTCTGATTCCAGGTCCATGCCGAGGCACGTTCGTTTTCATTAGCGAAGCGGGGGTCCATGATGAGGAATGTTGCATCAATGGGATTCTCAGAAGTAGCGTTGGCTTTCAAATAGGCCAGGCGCTCTTCGCGGGTCACTAATTGCCACACATCACACTTTCCAGTGTTCCAAGCCAAATTCTTGTTATTATCAAGACTAAGCGTTTGGCCTCCAGCTTTGATGGCATAGGCATTGCTTACGCCTGCAACTTCAACTGGAACAATGCTCCAGATGGTCAGCTCAGCGGAGGTGTCAAGATAGAAATTGCTGGAGTTCATGCTATGGTTGTGGCCAAACTTAGGGTCAAGACGCCAACCGTTATCAACTGAGCTGACGCCAAAAGCAAAGCCGTAGTCGCCCGTTGCACCACGGGTATTCCAGTCACCAGTATTCTTGTCATTGTTCTGAATCCAAAGACCTGTTTCCACATTATAAAGGAAAAAGTCGCCTTCAGCAGGTGTTGAACCTGTATAAGGAGAACTGAGCTCTGGCATAGCCTCTTCAGTAACCGTCCATGCTGAGCGGGCATTATCACCAGCTACAGAAGTGAAACTCTGAACAGTGTTGTTACCCCCCTTCCAGTTCAGGCCCAGTGTGTTATTACTGAAATCGTGAGGACTGTTAGCAGTGCACGACATACGGTATTTTCCGCTAAGAGAACCATCGGCATCAGCCTTTACATAATACTCTACGCCAGTATCACCCGTGGCTACTTCCTGCTCTTTGGCATCGTATCCCTGGATGTACTTTCCTGTTTTGGCATTCTGGATGTAGTAGCAATCGGTGTTTCCCGTAGCTACGAATTTCCAGTAAGAATTGGCATTTTTCGCTCCAAGGGCAACACCACCTGTACCATTGTCCTGCATGAACATGTTAGCATCGTTATTGTTAGCAATCACGTAGGTCTTGCCTGCGTCAAACTGAGCGAAAGCCCCAGTCACACATGCGACTAATAGGGCGAGTAATAGTTTCACACGTTTTTTCATAAGCGTAAAAAATTGTTAGTTATTTTTGGTTATTAGTAAAAAGATAATTATCATTATTAGTTACTCTCTTTGTCAGATTACAAAAAGTAGTTTAGTTCTGCAAATATATCTAAACATTTCGAATTAAATATAATAATTAAGGATTATTTTTTCACAAAATATCACTTTGAACAGATTTTATCCTTTTTGTGAACAGATTTTTTCAAAATTCCGACTATTTCATAAAAAAATTCGCAGCAGCAACAGTACTTCAATATTAAAAATATTTTAAAAAATCAGCCATTTCTTGCATATCCATTCACTCTAATTTTCGAAAATCAAGACAAACAAAAATCGCAAACTAGAACGGAGAGGCAACGAAAAATTACCTTCTTTACTACAAAAATGGCTGTTTTATCGCAACTGAACGAGTATTATACCGCAATTCTTTAAATATTATACTGCAACTGAATGGTAATTGCAACATAACTGAATGGTAATTGCAACATAACAGAATGGTGGTTGCAGTATTGAATTTATTCAGTTGCGGTATAACTACCGTTCAATTGCAGCCAATATCCGTGAGCTTTTTTCGATGAAAAGGCGCTTTTTTGAGCATCAATTTCGCAAACGACTGGTATTCAAAGTGTTGCGTCTGAATCGCAACACACTCGGAAATTGCTCATATTTCGCACAGAGAAGTCCGAAGGAGGAGTTGGTGAATTCCACGCGATTCTCACGCGTATTAACGTAATAAATATGCACTCAGAAAATGCATATATTTACAAACAATACCACCGCTTGGCCATTCTGCGACCAAGCGGTGGTATTCAAAAAACACGAACTAATCAGCGATGGTTTATCTCAGCACCATCTTCTTACCATTCCTTACTACTACGCCATGATATTTCGCAGGATTAACCTTACGGCCTTGCAGGTCGAAGCAATCCTGTGCAGCGGTGCTGCCTGTCGAGCGCACATCGTTGACACCTGTATCACTGGTATTGATGATAGAAATATTGTCGGCATAGATCACGTCCTGATAGCCATTGGTGATACCCATCAGTGCCACACTCACAAAGTCGGCATTGCGGTAACGGTCTAAGTTCACCACATGTTCCTTCCATCCTGCTTCGATGGATTCGCCTATTTCGAACTGAGCGTTGCTGATATTGGCAAATTGAGAATCGTTTCCGGAAATGGCCACCTGGATGAAAGCAGGCGATGAATAGACCTCTTTGAAGTGGTATGCCCAGAAATGCAGTTCATTGCCTGTAGAGGCCGACAGTTTCACCTTCGGTGTCACCAGCAGAGCGCCAGCGGGTGTCTCATACTGGTATCCGTTATAGAAATACACGCATCCGCCGTCGTTGTCCTGTGCTGCTGTGCATTGGTTATAACTGCCGTTAGGATTGTCAAGTCCGCACGAAGTGGCACCCTGTACCATAGGAATGGCCTGCCACAGCTGGGTAGAGATAGTACCACCGGCAAATGACTCTTTGAAAGGCAGACTGTAGAGTTGGCCCAGCACGATGCTTGCAGCAATGGCTGCGCCCTCGCCTTCAGTATTCGAGGCAGTCACGGCATAGTAGCACATCTGCTGTTCGGTCTGTTGTGGGCGTTCCACGGTATAACTGGTGGTGTTTATCTTTTCAGCTATCAGTTTCAGTTCGCCCGTCTGAGGGTTGTAGTCGTAAACGCTATAGGTGGTCTCATCCTTCAGTACCACTCCGCCGTTGGCACCTTCAGAGGGGATGTTCCAAGTGATGACAGCATCCTTGTTGTCGGCAGAGCCACGAACAACGAAGTTTTCTACAAGAGCAGGCACGTCACGCCCCACGAAGATGGTGTCGCGCAGTGTTTCGCCACGTCCGAACTCGTTTTCGCAAGTCACAGTGTAATAGTTCAGTCCATGCAGTGCCTGTCCGTCTGTCCATGAAACATGCTCGCCAGGCTTCACGCTCAGCGTTTCAACAGGCATGGTAGCATTCTGTCCACGGTATATCTTCACTGTCAGGTTCTTGCTGGCATCGAGGGCCTGCTGATAGTAGTTGACAGCGGGAACATCGAATGCGAGCGTTGCCTTCAGTTCGGCCGTAGGATCGGCCACAGCCGTATAGTTGGTCATCTGATAAGGAGCAAAAGCCGATGTGCGGTAAGTCAGTTTGAAGTTGTCCAGACTCACATTGAAATAGTCAGCTTTCTTCTCGCCATAAGCCTTGATGCCCAGATAGTACTTACCAGCCTTATTGTTCACCAGCAGCAATTCCTTGGTAGTGAGCGTATAGTCGGTTGAAGGCAGATTGGCTACCAGTGTGTTCATGCCGTCGGCCGATGCTTCTGTACCCTGATACAGGTCGAACGTCATGTCGGGATAGGCACTGTAGTTCATCTGAGCATCAAAGTTGATGGTATATACGGCATCGTCCTCCATCTTCAACTTGGGTGAATAGAGCCAGATGGTGGTGGGCGTATCGCTCATCAGATAGTAGTAAAGGCTCATGAAACGACCATAGGTATTGTCGTTGTCGGTCCACTTCCATCCATACCATCCATTATTATCGTCGGTGAAATCGGCCTCAGTGGTCCACAGGTTGGCATAGCGGCGGTCTTCAAAGTCTTCAGAATAGGGAGCGGTATAGATACCGATGAACTGTTCGGCACTCACGGGTTCGCCTGTACCAGCCTCGCTGTAGGCCACAGCGCTATAGGTGTGGAGGCCCACTGAAGGCACCTGTTCGTCGGTGAACGACAGTTGTTCGCCAGGCTGAGGAGCGTTGAAGGTGTGGATAGGCTCTGTTCCGCCGTCACGATAGAGGTTGATGGCGGTCAGTGTGGTGATGGTCTCGTCCATCAGGTTCAGCGCAGGGGCCTTCATGCTGACGGTTGTTTTCAAGGCACCGTCGGCATCGGGAGTAATGGTGAAGTCGGCTGGCTGTGCAGGAGCACCCGAATTGCCGATGGCCGTCACGGCAAAGTTATGAATCATCATCAGCGAGGCGGCCGAATTCTTCTTTGAGCAGTAGCGCACAGCCATACGGTAGTCGGCCGACTCGTCCACCAGGAAGTCGGTGGTATAGTCGGCATACTCGCTGGCTATCTCGGTGAATCCTTCTTCACGCTTCAGCAGTTTGAACGTTGAGAGATCAGTGGCATCGGTACCTATCAAAATCTCAAAATCCTCTGGATAGTTCTTGGTAAAAATCTTCATGTTCATGGCAAAACGATACTTCATGCCTTTCTCCATCTGGATAGGAGGCGAGATGAGCCAGTCGTCGGCATCGTTCTGCTTCATATAGTCCATGCGCACCTCAGTGGTATAGCCCTGACGCCAGGTATTGCCGTCGCCATCGTTATCGACTATTGTGAAATATTCCTTCAGGGTGGTAGGATCTTCAAACAGTTGGTTGTAGGGTACGGTAAACGATTTGCCACAGAGTATGCGGTTTGACTCGGTGTATTGTGAGCGATGCTCATGGTTGTTGGCTATCACCCTATAACTGTATGAGTGCATGGCATTGGGAGTGGGCTCACTGTAGGAAAGTGTGGTGAGTCCGGTGGCCACTGTCACGCTGTCGGGCATGCGTACAATGTCGTAGGTCATGCCGGCGGCATCAATATAGCCTGCGTTCACACCAGTTGTCGGGGCTTTCCAACTGATCACGTTGAGGTCGTCCTGCAGTTCAAAGGTCACACTGCTCACAGCCACGGGCGTGTCGTAGCCCATGTACTGATAGATATAGCGAAGGGGAGAGAAACCGGCCCCGTTGTCGGTGGTAATAGCAATATAGTGATTACCTTCGGTGGTTTCAACAGGTATGGTCATGCTGGTGCCAGCAGCCACTTCCTCGCCTTTCAGGTTTTCGCCATCCAGCCATACGTTCAGATTCACATTGCCTGAGAGTGTCTCGCCGCCAAAAGTGCGTGAGGGAACTGTGAAAGTTATCTTACCCTTCAGCGAGCCATTGCTTTCTGCCTTCAGTTGCGGACGGCCCACAGCAGCAGGAGCAGCTGAAGGTGCTTCGGTATCGGTGATATAGAGCGATACAAACTGCTCGTTGTGCTGGAAGCGCATCACGCGCTTGGCCTCGGCCGTTGCAGGATCAACGCTGTAGAGCACACTTCCCTCATTGCCCTGAGCAGCCCACAGGAAGGTTCCCGTCTTGCCGTCAAAGACCATGGCCTGATTGTAGGCGGAAGGCGTCACACCGGTGTTTCCTACCAGCGAACCGCGACCGTTCTGCTTGTTGACAGTATAGAGGTCGCCATCGGCATCAATATAATACATCTGACCATCGGGTGTGGCAGCCAGTGTGAGCACAGCCGTTTTTCCACGATACTGTGCCACCTGTTCCATGCGGTCGGTCTGCTGGTTCAGTTTCACCCAGTTCAGTCCTGAAAGGTCTTCTTTATACTGAAAACCGTAGAATTCATCGCTTGTAGGGTCGTAGGCCATGGTAGAGGCTATGAGTGAGTAAGTACCGTATTCAGTGCTCCACATCACATTCTTCTCCTCTACCCAGTCGCGAGTGTTCAGGGTGATATAACGGGCACCATTCACCGTGCCCAGCACATTCAGGGGCACAATACCATAGTGGCGGTCGCGTCCCCATGCTCCCGACATGAAATTATAGATCATGTCTGTCAGATGAGCTACGGGCGCCTCACTGCTGCCCATCTTAAATGAATGGATGCCGTAAGGCACCTCGGTGATGCCCATATTGGCCCAGCGGTCGCTGTTCACCATAGCGCCATAGACGGTGCGACCCTCAAACAGGGAAGCATCGGCATCGGCAATACGGCGCAAGGCCTTCTGTGCAGAGAGGGGTGTGGTCAGCGTCACCTGTGGCTGATGGGGCTTCGCAGCAACAAGTCGTTTAGCGGGTTGATTTAAACTGTTCTGATGCAGTTGGGGAAGTGCCAGCAGTTTTCCCGGTTGCTGAACAGGAAATGGCTGGGCATTCACTCCCAATGCCAACAGGCATGCCACTGCAAAATTGAATAGACGATTTTTCATTGTTGTGTTGTTATGTAGTTTTTTATTTTGAATTGACGATTTTCTTTCCACCTATTATTATAATAGCGCGCGAGGCATTGCTATCCGTCGGACGTCCTTGCAGGTCGTAGGCCACTGAAGGTGAGTCTTTTCCTGCAAACGAGGCTGTTCGGATGCCGGTAAAAGAATGATTCGGATCAAAGAAGAACTCTTTCTTGGCGTGTTCACCCGTCAGGAAAATATAGGATGAACCGTCATAGACAGCCAGTTCTGCCTGATAGTACTTACCGGGCTGACCATTCTCGAATGCTCCGCTCATGGTTATTTTCTGCTCGGAACCATCAAGTGACACATATTCCGGGAACAGGCAGCCCACTTCCTTATGTCCTTCTTTCGTATAGATAAAGGTATAGAGTAAGCCTGCAAAGAAGCCATCCTCAACGGTAACGGTAGCCGTTGCCTGGAACTCTTCAAAACCAGCTTTGTCGATGGTGATAGCATCTGCTGCCACCACCTGCCCCATTGATGGTTTGGGGGCTACGGTCGTTTCCATACGCGAGCTGATGACTACGCCATCGTCATCCACCAGACAGAGGGTGTAGCTTCCTGCCGGCACAGCAAACTTATCTACAAAGTTCAGCTGTGTTGACTCGCCGGGCAGCAGATCAACAATATAATTGGAGGTTGAGCCAACGATATTGCTACCCTGTCGCAATTGTGCCTTTACCTCGCCATGATATTCCACATCGCCTTCGTTGGTCACTACAGTTGAGATAAGGGCCGGCACACCACTATAGATATGTTTCGGCAAGGACAGGTCAGTGGCTTTCAGTTGAAAATAGTCAGGTTGATGGAAGATTAATTCAGTTTCTGTTGCCGTAATATCCAGTCGGTTGACATAACCTATATAGCTGTCGCGGATTCGAATCCAACAATCTTTTCCGCCTGTCACTCGACAAACAGGATACAGGGTATATTGACCTATAGGAAGAGTTCCTAAATTGACAACGCCGAAGGATGGGGCATAACCGGTATCGTCCTTTGCCAGTGTCTGACTGGCAGGACCAGGGATAATGCTCACCGTATCGCCCTCTTCGCCAAGCAGCAACAGAGCATAGTCGAAAGTGCTCTCATGCCATCCGTGATTCGTCACCTTTCCAGAGAGGCGAATGTTCACTGCACTGTTCTGGGCTATCTTGGTCTTACCGGCCACCAGTCCTTCGGTGGAAGTCAGTTCCACATGCTCATCGCGCTCAACACCATCACAAGGACGGATACCCGTGATGATACTCTGCGAATAGTTAAAGCCGCCATCGCTACCGTCTATTCCCTGAGAAGCAGGAGTAAGGGCAGAGGTACGGAAAAAGCCATTGCTCATACCGCCCCATCCCCAGTTGACATGAATGAAGCCCTGACTGTCCATACCGTCAAACACATAGGCATGACCACCTGTTGCCGAACGACCGTAAGCCAATACGGGTCGGCCTTCGGCTATCTCGTTGCGGATAATCTGCAGCCAGTCGGCCGTGCTATAGTGTTCACGTTTGCGATAGGCCATGCTGTGATCGTATTGGAAATAGGAAATCAAGGCAGGTGGAACATCATAATCAACGGCTCCACTCTGTGAATAGTAGAACATATCGACAGCAATTCCGCAGTGCAGCATCAGCGTGGCTACTGCCAAGCGGCACTGCTCCATGGTATAGCCTGCAGCAGGAATGGTTGCCGAAGCATAGTTGGGCAGCATGGCCTCCCACTGATAGGTGGTAGAGGCGAAATCGGCCTCAAGAGTGTTGCCGCTCATGATGGCTGGCTGGTAACTGTGCTGGCCCTTGCCCTGTTCCGGCCACTTGTGGTAATACATCAGCTGAGCCATCGCCGTGGCCACACATCCAGTGGGACACTTCGTGGCCATATCATATTGCGGACAAAGGTCGTTATAGGGTGAATCCTGATTCCAGGCTATATCGCCCAGCAAGGGCTTGAACGAAGTTGCGGACTCCTGCTGGAGAGCCTCATCGGTGACTATCGACGAGTTGTCTTGCAATGCCTGCAACAGATCGAGCAAGGCAGGGGGAGCATCCTCCTGACGGAATGTGCCGGTATCACTATAGCCTAAGATCTGCTGCCCCTGTGTCATAACGAATCCGCCATCCTGGATATTATAGATACGCAGATGTTGTCCGTTGTTCATCGTACGGTCGTAGGCCACCTTACGCGGCTTGTTCAGCAACTGAACTTTTTGTATAGACGACAGAATGCCGTCGGCATAGACTGCCGACAGCATTCCGGATAGTAATGCAGTAAAAAGAATACGTCTCATTTTACTCTGTTGTTATCTCTGTTTCAATCAATTACCTCTTAATAACTTTCTTTCCGCCCTTGATATAGAGACCGGGACGATTCATCTCCTTCACCTCCATGCCGTTGATGGTATAGACACGTTGGTTTGTCTCAATGCCGCTCTTCACTTCCTCTACGCCTGTGGGCACTGAAGGATCAACTTTGAAGGTGAACTTGTTGACCGTGTTGGGGGTTACGCCATCGCTCATGAACAGATAATAGGAGGTCAGCGAAATATAGTATTCACCCTCTTCGGTATATTCGTTCAGCAGCTCCATGTTGATCTTGTTGGGCTGATTGGCATCGATAGTGGCCAGTCCGGCATAGGTGGTCTCATTGGCATTGATACTCTCCTTGTAGGTATCGTAGCTGGCATCGGGATTTACCATATACAGCGTCACACTTGCCCATGAGGTCTGGAACACCACAGAAGTCTCGTTCACAAAGGTCAGCGAAATATTCTTCAGTGAGTGAACAGGCTGGCTGGGCTCAGCAACCACTTTGTCGAGACCATTACCTGTTGCCTGATAAACAATGGTATCGGTGGCATTGAAGGTCTTGTTGCCTACCAGGAAGATGCCAGGAGGGACTATCAGTGCGTAGTCGTCTTTCTCGATGCCGGGAACGGGGAACGAGAAGGTGAACTCACCTTTCTTGCCTTCTGTCTTCTGAACAGCAGACAGGGCCACGCTGCTCAACTGGGTGCCACCCGTCAGATAGCCATACTCATTCTTATGAGGAATGCCTTTGTAGAGCAGGATATTAGCATTCAGAGAAGAATTGACCGTTACCTCCTCATCGCCGGCAAAGGTAAGACTGAAATTCTGAATGCGGTCGAGCTCGCTTCCAGCCACAGGCGATACGGTAAAGGTGGCAGGCTCTGGAGCTGTATAGCTGAAGGTCAGCGAGGTTTCGGCATTATAGCGGCCACCGGCAGCAAAGGTATTCTTAGGAATATAAATCTTGTAAGTACCGTTCTCCACGGCAATACCGTTGAAATTCACCTTAAAGGTCTTGCCATCGTCCTGACGAATGGTTGTGGTCTCTCCATAGGCTGAACCAACCGTCAGCTCACTGCTGCCATTGAGACGGTAGAGCGAGATGGTTCCGGGATTATAGCTCACATTCTCATCATCAGGGAAGGTGATGACGGCGCTGTTCAGAATACCTTCTACGCTGGCATCCTGTGAAGGCGTAACCACCATATTGAGAGGATCGGGCTCTACAATATCAAATTCAACCATGAAGGGAGCGTTGGGCTGATCGTCAAGCAGCAGACAGCCTTCGGGGAAGTTCATTGTGTAGTGACCGGCATCGATAATAGGCGAATACACGCTGTAGGTCATGGTGTTACCCTCATAAGTGAAGTTATAACTCAGTGATCCACTACCCTTCCATGTCTCGGCATTCTGATACAGAACGATGCTGGCAGACGAATTACCCACAACGGTTGTTGCATTGGGGAAGGTGATGGTGAGTTTCTGGAACTGACTCACGGGTGTATCCTTTGAGGGTACAGAGGTGAACACTTCCGGCTGGCCTACGGTCACATTGAACACGGCAGTAACGCCAGGCTGATAAACATTGTTCCAGTTATCATCCTGATAATAGAAATAGTCATCGGGAATGGTAAGGGTGTATTCGCCCGGAGTGGTAATCAGCAGGCGGGGAGAGAAATGATAGACGCTATAGCCCAGTGACGAATCGTAAACGGAATTGCCGTCAACAATGACTTCCTTGCCATCAGGACCTTTGAGCGAAGGCTTTTCCACTGCATTATAATTAGAATAAAGGCTCTTTGTAGGAGCTGCAGCAGCTGTCACGGTGATATCGCTGAGCCAGGTCACGGTGCCGGCAGCAGGAGTGAGCACAAGTCCTTCGACTACCTGTGCACCAATCTGATAGGTAAGACTGAAAGCTTCTACGGGTATATTATCGGCTGTTAATGCGTTGGCGGGGAAAGAAATGGTATAGACTGCCTCGGCAGTTACTTCGGTAAACGTCACCACCATCTGATTGTCGGCATCACCATACTCTAATGAGCATCCTGCCGAATATCCCTTGTCGGAGGTGATGGTTACATTGGTGGCTGAACCGACATCAACCATACTTGCATCGGGAAAAGTGAGAACTACTGACGAAAGAGACTCAACGGTCGAGCCATCTGCAGGATTAGCAACGATTGTGGAAGAGGATTGCGCAGAAGCAATAACCACAAAAAGACACATGAGTGAAAGTAGGTAGAGTCTTTTTACCATAAATGTAAATAATTGTTTAAAACGATACTACTGAAAATAATCGGCGCAAAAGTAATTCTATTTTCCTTAAAAATAATCGTTTTTTGCCCACAAAATATTTCACTTTTCATGAATTTAATAAGAAAATAATAAGAATTCACAGAATTTTTCGTAATTTTGGCCATTGTTATGAATAAATATGACGTTTTCCGATACTTTTCCATTATATGGCTATGGGCATGTCCGATAATGGCCGAGGCAGGAGATATTCCGGCCGACAGTCTGCTGGCGCTATCACGAGAATGCTATCAGGACGACCGACTGGTTGAAGCCTTGGACTATGCCACCCGCACACTACGGCAGGCAAAGAAAGAGGGAAATCCCGTAACCTATATGACGGGACTGGCCAACATAGCCGGCATCTATGGCGTGTTTAAGGACTACGACAGGGCGCACCACTATTTCCGGCTCTGTCTGAAACAGGCGCTAAGGCTGCACGATGCCGACATGACGGCACGCTGCTACTCAAACCTGACCATGACCAGCTGTATGCTGGGACGTGTTGACTCGGCCAAACACTATCTCGCCCTGCAGGAACGCCACCCCATGAAGGACTCCGTGAGGCAGCATTTCTTTCTGCTCTCTAACCGAGGAAAAATAGCGGCTGCCGAACATCAATGGAAACAAGCCTTCAATTTCGCCAAACAGGCCCGTGAATATGCAAAACGGCAAAACATGGGACTGGTCTATGAAGCGTCTGAAATAGGACAGATGGCCGGTTCGGCCGAGAATATGGACAACGATTCGCTGACGGTGTCACTCTACAGGGAGATGCTGGAAATGGTGATCGAGGTGGGCGATATGAAAGGAGCTTCAAGAGCCTACGAGCATTTGGCCAATGTATATAGACGACTGGGCAAAATGCAGCAGGCAGCCTACTACCAAGAACAGATGCGAAAACTGGACGAGTCGGTGTTCAACACTCAGGACTTCAACCGCGCCAAAGAAGGACTTTCTACTTTCGAGGAAGAGATGAAGGCCGAACAGATATCACTGCTCAACGGTCGAATCACCCAGCAACTGCTTGTGATAGGTATCATTGTGGTTCTCTTGGTGGCTGTCATCATCATGGCCATCATACTGGTGAGGCGCAACCGCTCGCTCAGGGCAGCCTATGAGGTGCTTGTGGAGAAGAACAAGGAATCTATCCGACAGAATAAAGAAACCTGCAAAGGTACAGAAGGCGAGCACCTGCCCACAGAGCAACACCAGCAACTGCTTATGGCCATCACGCAGGTGATGAACAACGACGATACTATCTGCAATGCCGACTTCGACCTCTCAACTCTTTGTACCTTGGTCGATTCAAATGCAAAATACGTATCGTGGGTCATCAACGACCATTACCATCTTAATTTCAAGGCCCTGCTCAACAAATACAGAATCCAGCTGGCCTCGAAACGCCTGGCCGACAAAGAGAACTATGGCAACCTGACCATTCAGGCCATTGCAGAGTCGGTGGGTTATAAGTCGCAAACCAACTTTATCCAGACGTTCAAGAGCATTGTGGGCATGACGCCCTCCACCTATCAGCGACTGGCACGACAGGAACATCCTAACAACAATAATAAAAACGAAGACTATGGAAATCATTAATTTCTCGGAACAGAATACCGTGATCAATCAGTACATGTCGGAACTGCGCGACAAGAACCATCAACGCAACCGCCTACTGTTTCGCAACAACATTGAGCGCATCGGTGAGATGATGGCCTATGAACTGTCAAAAACTTTGGAGTACAAGCCTAAGACGGTAACCACCCCATTGGGTACGCTCGACATCAACTTGCCTAAAGAAGACATGATCATTGCCACGGTGCTGCGCGCCGGACTGCCCTTCCATCAGGGATTCCTGCATGTGTTCGACAAGGCCGAGAATGCCTTTGTGTCGGCCTATCGCATGTACACCAACCGCGAACATACCGAGGTGGGCGTGCACACGGAGTATATGGCATCGCCTTCGGTAAAGGGCAAGACATTGATCATTGTTGACCCCATGCTGGCCACAGGCGGTTCGATGGCTGCCAGCATAGAGGCATTAGAGAAGACCGGTAAGCCCAAGCATATTCATATCTGCTGCGTGATAGCCACTCCCGAGGGCATTGACGTGGTGAAGAAGGCAGTGCCCGATGACAGTCATATATGGTGTGCCGCTATTGATCCGGGCATGAACGAGAATAAATATATTGTCCCCGGCTTTGGCGACTGCGGCGACCTGTGCTACGGCGAGAAGCTATAATCGTTTCCTAAGTCTTCTTCGCCCCCTAAGTTAGGGGGCTGGGGGTCTGAACACGAGGACTGTAGGGGAGTGAAGGTCTGAGCATAAGGAATATAGGCGTTACAAACACCAAGCCCACCAATGAGAACAGTAGTCCGCCGATGGAGCCTACGGCAAACGAGAACCAGAAGGTGTCCGTCTCGTCGTCTATCAGGAACGGAACTTTTTTTACGACAACGGATTTCAGGGATTGAACGGATTATTTCGAACACAAATTATCCGTCAGTTCTGTGAAATCCGTGTTCGATAATATCTTCTTGGATCAATTATTCTAATTATTCCAATTTCTTTCCGACCAGCTGCTTAGCAGCAAAGATTTTCTTATTAGATTTTTCGGTAGATTTTGAGGAGTGAAACGACGACCAAGAATTTTTGGGCGCTACGCTTAAAATCTGCCGAAAAATCTGTTTTTAAAATCTTTTTCCTGTTTTTCTTTTTGTCTGGGTTTGGTTAATAGTACACAGGAGTCTGCAGGTGACCCAAAATATTATTTATTTCTCAAATCTATCTATGTAATTGAAAACAAATTACTAACTTTGCAGCAATAACAATGACATAAAGCATGAAACGGAGGCTGACAAACGGACTGCCTAGTTTTTGAATAATAATATGTATATACCACCATTCACTATTAGCTCAGATGCCATCAACCTGATAGCTGAGATTTCTGCTCAGATTGAGCGCTATGCTATCCGCATGGAACAGGAAGACGGACTGCGGTTGAGAAAAGCCAACCGTATTAAGACCATCCATTCGTCTCTCGCCATAGAAGGTAATACTCTGAGCGAGGACTCAGTGCGTGATATCATTGACGGAAAGAATGTCGTGGCTCCTATTCGTCAAATACAGGAGGTGAAGAATGCCATCAAGACCTATGAGATGTACCCCACACTTGATGCGTTTAAGGAAAAAGACCTTCTGAAAGCACACAGTGTAATGATGCAGGCACTGGTGGAAGATGCTGGTCAATACCGACGTGGAGGCGTTGGAGTGTATGGTGAAAAAGGATTGGTACATTTAGCGCCACCAGCTCATCAAGTACCTATGCTGATGAAGGATCTCTTTGACTGGTTGAAACATTCAAAGGACCATCTGCTGATTCGCAGTTGTGTGTTCCACTACGAGTTTGAGTTTATTCATCCGTTTATTGATGGTAATGGTAGAACAGGAAGATTATGGCAGTCGCTCATATTGGGAAAGCTGCATCCGCTGTTTGAACACCTGCCTGTAGAGAACATGGTTTATAGTAATCAGCAGCAATACTACGATGCTATTACCGCCAGTAGCGATGCTGGCCAGTCTGGCCCTTTTATAGACTTTATGCTGAATGAGATATACAAAACATTAAAGTCACATCAGGGTGTACCATTGCACGATAAACTGCACGATAAACTGCACGATAAGCTGCACGATAAATACCCGGAATTGTCTGAAAAAGCTATTGCAGTACTTGAAGTCATCATGGCCAATCGTGGTTTTAATGTTGCCGAGATAAGTGAACAAGTTGGTCTATCGGAACGCCAGACCAAGACTTATATATCCAAGCTGAAGGAATTGGGACTTATAGTCCGTGTAGGCAGTAACAAGACTGGACATTGGGAAATAAAATAATTTTTGGAAAAGATTTTCTTATTAGATTTTTCGGTAGATTTTGAGGAGTGGAACGACGACCAAGAGTTTTTGTGGGGCTTTTTCTTGCATATCCATTCACTTTTACTCCCGGAAATTTGTGCAACAAAAAAACGCAATCTAGAACGGAGAGAGGCTTCAAAAAAGATTGTTCATTGTAGAAAAACTGCTATACAGCACATTTATAATGAAATAATCGTGTTGATTTGCCAGCACACTCTACCTTTTTAGAATCCAATTCGTCAATCACCGTTAGATTTTTAGATTTCATCCTAACTGTTTAGAAGTTTCATCCTAACCGTTTAGAGGTTTCATCCTAACTGAATGGTAGTTGCAATGCAATAGAATGGCAGTTGCAATGTAATAGAATGGTGGTTGCAATGCAATAGAATGGTGGTTACAATGCAATAGAATGGTGATCGCAATGCAATAGAACGGTGATCGCAACCGAAAAAGCCAACACACAACAACTATTTAATAATCAATAGATTACGTAGCTATTCCTATCTCAAAACCACCTTGCTCATATTTTGCATATATAAGTCCGAAGTAGGAGTTGGTGAATTCCATGCGATTCTCACGAGGGTTAACGCTATAAATATGCATTCCCAAGCAGTATATTTATTTACTTTTTAAAATACCATCAGAAACAAAAAATCGTCAGTAAAACAGCGGAAAAGATCTTCTTTTTAGATTTTTCACCAGACTTTGAGAAGTGATACGACGACCAATTTTTTTGGGGCGCTTCGCTTAAAATCGAACGAAAAATCTAAAGAGAAAATCTTTTCAAAAAATCCGTTTCATCCTTGAAATCCGTGTTCGAAAATATCTTCTTGGATTAATTATAATAATTATTCTAATTTCTGTCCACCCAGCTGCTCAGCAGCAAATCGTTTCGCGCAGCTTTTTCAAGGAGGAGGATATGCAAAACTAAAAGATAAGTTTTAAAAGTTCGTTAATTAACAACGAAAAGAGACAAACGAAAGGAAAAAGAATGTAACTTTGCATGTCAAAAAAAAATATTCTAAAGCAAAAGGAAAGGCATGTTGCAGATACTTGACATAGTGGAAGATACTATGGTAGATGGACCCGGGTTTCGCACGTCCATCTATTGTGCCGGCTGTCGCCACAACTGTCCTGGCTGTCATAACCCGCAATCGTGGGATTTTGAGGGCGGTCATGCAATGACTACCGAAGACATCATGCGAATCATCGAGGCCGATCCCTATGCCGATGTGACCTTCTCGGGCGGTGACCCGATGTATCAGCCAGAGGGATTCGCCGAACTGGCACGCACCATCAAGGAACGTACCACAAAGAATATTTGGTGCTATACGGGCTTCACGTTTGAAGTGCTGATCACCAATCCCCGCCAGCGGGCGCTGCTGGAGTATATCGACGTGCTGGTGGATGGTCCTTTCCTCAAGGCAGAACGCGACGAGTCGCTCTGTTTCCGCGGTTCGCGCAATCAGCGCCTTGTGGATGTACCTGCATCGCTCAAGGCAGGCAAAGTGGTATTGTTTGACTTATCACCCATGGTGAAGTGTGAGAGCGCATAGAAAAATAGTTTTTTTCATAGCAAAAACTTTTCTTTTTTACGCATAAAACATCAAAATGTTTGTATTTTTCTTGATTTTGCTTACATTTTGAAAGTATTTTGTGCTTTTTATTGTAAAATGTTTTGTAATCTCAACAAAGTTTACGAACTTTGCACCTCGTAATCAGAAATTTCGATTGTTTTAAATATATAACTAACTGTAATGGCTGAAAAATTAGAAGTGAAAAGCCTCGACCAAGTGGTTGTACGTTTTTCAGGAGACTCCGGTGACGGCATGCAGCTGGCCGGAAACATCTTTTCTACCGTCTCGGCTACGGTAGGTAACGGTATCTCAACATTCCCAGACTATCCTGCTGATATTCGCGCCCCGCAAGGTTCGCTGACGGGTGTGAGTGGTTTTCAGGTGCACATTGGCGAAGGAAAGGTTTACACCCCTGGCGACAAGTGCGACGTGCTGGTGGCTATGAACGCTGCTGCACTGAAAACTCAGTATCGCTATGCCAAGCCAGGTGCCACCATCATCATCGACACCGACTCGTTCGGTCCGAAGGATTTGGAGAAAGCACAGTTCAAGACAGAGGACTATCTGGGCGAGATGAACATTGATCCCGACCGTGTGATCCAATGTCCGCTCACCACCATGGTAAAGGATGCGCTGGCCGACAGCGGCATGGACAACAAAGCCATGCTGAAATGCCGCAACATGTTTGCCCTGGGTCTGGTGTGCTGGCTGTTTGACCGCGACCTGAACCTCGTGGCTAATTTCCTGCGCGAGAAGTTTGCCAAGAAACCCGCTATTGCCGAGGCCAACATCAAGGTGATTCAGGCTGGTTGGGACTACGGTCACAACACCCATTCATCAGCCATCAACGTGTATCGTATTGAAACAAAAGACAAGGTGCCCGGACGCTATATGGACATCACCGGCAACAAGGCCACTGCCTATGGCTTTATGGCTGCTGCCGAGAAGGCCGGACTGAAACTTTACCTGGGTTCTTATCCTATCACTCCCGCCACCGACGTGCTCCATGAACTGTCCAAGCACAAGTCGATGGGTGTTATCACCGTACAGTGCGAGGACGAGATTTCGGGTGCAGCCTCTGCCCTGGGAGCTTCGTTTGCCGGTGCACTGGGCGTAACATCTACCTCTGGCCCCGGCATTTGTCTGAAGAGTGAGGTGATGAACCTGGCCGTGATCATGGAGCTGCCTCTGGTGGTACTCGACGTGCAGCGTGGCGGTCCTGCCACCGGTCTGCCCACCAAGAGTGAACAGACCGACTTGCTGCAGGTGCTTTTCGGCCGTAACGGTGAAAGCCCCATGCCCGTGCTGGCTGCTACCAGTCCTGCCGACTGTTTCGACGCCGCCTTCCAGGCTGCCAAGATAGCCCTTGAGCACATGACTCCCGTTGTGCTGCTCACCGATGCCTACGTGGCCAACGGCTCTGGTGCCTTCAAACTGCCCGAGATGGCCAAGCTCGACAGCATCAATCCTCCATACGTGCCCGAGGAACTGAAAGGCAAGTGGACACCTTATATGCGTGCTGAGAACGGCACCCGCTATTGGGCTGTTCCCGGTCGTGAAGGCTTCACCCACATTCTCGGCGGACTGGAGAAGGACTCTGAGACGGGTGCTATCTCTACCAACCCTGAGAACCACGACCTGATGACCCGTCTGCGCCAGCAGAAAGTGGCTAACATCCAGGTACCCGACCTTGAGGTGGAAGGCGACAAGGACGATGCCGACCTGCTCATCGTGGGCTTCGGTTCTACCTACGGACACCTGCACTCTGCCATGGACGAGCTTCGCGCTCAGGGACACAAAGTGGCACAGGCTCACTTCAAGTACCTGAACCCGCTGCCTAAAAACACTGCCGAGGTGCTGAAGAAGTACAAGAAAGTGGTAGTGGCCGAACAGAACATGGGTCAGCTGGCTGCCTACCTGCGCATGAAGATCGACAACTTCGTACCCTACCAGTTCAACCAGGTGAAGGGCCAACCCTTCGTAGTCGAGGAACTCGTCAATGCGTTTACTGAGATCATTAACAAGAAATAATTTAAAACAACAACGGATTGAACGGATTAAACGGATTATTCTATAATGCTGAGATTTGAAGAGGAAACATATCAGATTATTGGAGCGGCAATGAAAGTACATAGCATCCTTGGGCCCGGCTTTACTGAAAAAGTATATCAAGAGGCCTTGGCTATTGAGTTTGCCGAACGTGGAATACCATTTAGCCGAGAAAAGGAAATTCATGCTGTTTACAAGGGTGTTGTGTTACAAGGAACATTTATTCCCGATTTTATTTGCTATGATAAAATTATTGTGGAGTTAAAAGCCGTAAAGGAGTTGGATGACGTACACCGGTCACAGGCCATTAACTATGCAAAGATTGCCGGATATCAACTATCACTCCTTATCAACTTTGGACAGTCATCTCTTGAAAAAGAACGTTTTCCTATAAGATAGATAATCCGTCAAATCCGTTAAATCCGTTGTTTAAAAAAATAAAGTATTATGAGTAATTACAGTGCTGTTGATTTTAAGAAAGGTCAGCCTCGTTGGTGCCCAGGTTGTGGCGACCACTTCTTCCTGGCCTCACTTCATAAGGCTATGGCCGAGATTGGCGTAGCCCCCGAGAACGTTGCCGTAATCAGCGGTATCGGCTGTTCCAGCCGTCTGCCCCACTACATGGCAACCTATGGCATGAACACCATCCATGGACGTGCTGCCGCCATTGCTACCGGTGCAAAGGTGGCTAATCCTAATCTGACCGTATGGCAGGTGAGCGGCGACGGCGACGGACTGGCTATCGGTGGTAACCACTTCATTCATGCCAACCGTCGTAATATCGACCTGAACATGATCCTGTTGAACAACCGCATTTATGGCCTCACCAAAGGACAGTACTCACCCACCTCACCCCGTGGTTTCGTGTCGAAGTCAAGCCCTTACGGCACGGTTGAGGATCCGTTCCGTCCTGCTGAGCTGTGTTTCGGTGCACGCGGTCATTTCTTTGCCCGTTGTGTGGCTACCGATGCCAAAGGCAGTGTAGAGGTGCTGAAGGCCGCCTATGAGCACAAAGGTGCTTCGGTGACTGAGGTGTTGCAGAACTGCGTGATCTTCAACGACCACTGCCACGATGCGGTATATAACAACGAGGGTCGTAAGAAGAATGCTATCTACGTGAAGCACGGTGAGAAACTGGTGTTCGGCGAGAACAACGAGTTCGGACTGGTACAGCAGGGCTTCGGTCTGAAGGTGGTAGAGATTGGTAAGGATGGCTACACCATCGATGACATTCTGGTGCACGATGCCCACTGCGAGGACAACACCCTGCAGCTGAAGCTGGCCCTCATGGGCAATGGCGACGGATTCCCCATCGCTCTCGGTGTGATTCGTGATGTGGAGGCACCCACTTACAACGAGGCCGTATATGCACAGTTGGAAGAGGTATCTGCCCAGAAGAAATACCATAATTTTGAGGAACTCCTGGAAACAAACGATATCTGGGAAGTGAAATAAGAAGAAACTAAACAAAAGTAAGAGCGGTGGCCATGAGGTCACCGCTCTTACTTTTTCTTTCTACTCAGGAGTAAATTTCACTTTTGAACGCAGGTCCATGGGCGATTGCCGTTCATCTACAAACTGCCACTCATCAATCATGTAGCCTCCATGCCGTTCGATGTTGCTCTCCACCTTTTCTTTGATACCGAAATTCCACATCAGTTCGGCTGAGCTTTTGAACCAGTAGTCGGACTTGTCGGGATAAAGCACGGTGAGCGTATCGCGACAGAGATTGCAATGCTTCAACGCCTCATCAAGATCTTTCAGTTTGACAGTAAGTATCCGCTCCTCGTCTGACTGGTCTGTCCATCCGGCTTCTTTCCAGAAGGGTTTGAGCGACGGAAGAACCGTATTATTCTTCTGAGGAACGCAGAGCTCTGGACGAAGCACGTAGTCGTTGCCCAACTTGTTCAAAGCAAAGAAATGGCAAGGCAAATGATTATCCTTTATGAAAGAACTGAAATAGGGCTTACCATCCATTTTCAGGATGAAAGGCATCTGCTTATCTGAATTGGTGAGTACCAACAGACCATCGTCGCCATAGGAAGTTACGAAGTAGGGAGAGCGATTCACGTTCAGTACGCCTCCTGGTTCCAGCGAAGACAGCGGCGTCTGATAGGTATATTCCATCTTAGCCTTATCGTGATAACCGATTCCACTACTTATAAGCTCATAGTCGGTCCACGGCTGCTGCTTTAGTATGCTATCGTCAATCTCACTTACCAGAGCATCATTTTCCCACAATCCGTCCTGTTCCTTCACGTAACGGAAATCCTCCACAAGCTCCGTTTTCCACTCACCACTTGGCCCAGTATGAACCACACGACCGCAGGAGTCGAACTCGGCCGTTGACATCACCTGCTCGTAAGAATATCGTTGAAAGTATTGCTCGGTATGAGAATGGTCTTCCAACCCAAGCAAGAAACCACGGCCATGGCGACGGCCCTGCTGGAACTCGCCCACGTAGAGATGGTCAGAATTCAATTTCATGATACCCAGTCCATCGGGCATTTCGGTTTTGGGGTCGATATTGCCATAATATTTTCTGCCAAGAACACAGGTGTTCCACCCGTCGGGGTCCATATTTGAATTTGTAATACGCTTTCTGTTAGCCATAACTCATTCTATGTTTATCTGATCCATGTTAAATCCAGTGTGTAGTCGTCACTGTCATATACACAACCGTCACTCCACTCGCGGCCTTCTATCTCCTTATAGAGATGCAGGGGCTTGTCGGGACGCACTTCGTATTTCTCTTCGTAGAACTCAATGATGATACAGTCGGACTTGACGCTCGTTATCTCATAGTTCCAGAAGCCCTGAATACCCAGTTTTCCGAGTTTTGCCTCCATATCATATTCTTTGTATCGCCCGTTTTCGCTACTTTTGACATGCAAGGTGATTTTCTCTGTGCAAACATCCTTGTTCACAAAGACTCCCTCACGGAAATCACCCTCGTAGCGACGGTTGCCATGACTGTAATCACCTACCAGCAAGCCGTTACCCTCCGGACGGTTATCTTTCACCTCACCGGTGTACACCCATTCGCCTTGACTGTACTCTATGTAATTGTCTTTCCACACATTGGCTTGCAACTGACCTTCAGCACCTGTAGGATCAGGCAACATCACACTGACGGAGGCATTATAGTCGCGCCGCCACTGCTGATCATCGACCAGTTTTCCTTTCTCCCACTGTTCAGTACGGTACATCCCCGTCTGCGCATTGTGAACAGTCACATATCCGTCGTAGGGCTGGAAGTTGCGCACATCATCGCCATAGTATTCCAAACTGTCACCATTGGGAAGGCATAGGACAACATGCGTATAGGGCTCGTAGATATTATTGTCGTACTTATTTAAGGTGTAACGCCCGCCAATCTGTTCAACACGATATAGGTCATTGCCTAACTTTACCGTTAGCTTGAGTGTCATACAGTTGGTGCCACCAGTCTCATCAATCTGAAAGTCCACCAGAGCCAACTGGTCTTTCCCCGATTCACCACTATCGCCACGCACCACCTCCTTGCCGGCATACCATTCCTTGATTCGGGGATTTTTCTCGTCCAAGAACAATTCAAAGCCATAGCGCTGACCACCATGACAGAACAAGGCAATACTGTCAGGCCCGTCGGGGTGATGAATGCGGAACACGCCATGAAGGCCCCAGAAATCAGGGTTCATCTCCTTTGAGGTGTGGATCCATGCTTGCTCAATGTATGAGCCATCAGCAAAGTCATAGCGTCCCTTAGCAGCATGTGCCGGTCCGTTAATACGGGCATAGCTCAAGTGAAAATAGCCTTTAAAGCGATCTCCATTAGGATAGTACACCGCACCATCACCAATAGGCCCATCCAGCTTCTGCAAAACAGTAGAACCATGCTGCCAGGAGCCTACATATTTCAGTTGGGTATTCATTATATTAAATCTATATAGTTTTAGGAGTATCTACTTTGCAAATATAGGAAATAATTGTCAAATCAATGCTATTACAACATTCTTTTTTTTTCTATTTGCATCAATAATTTTACGGAATGTGCTTAAAGTATTACAAAAAGAGGGCGTACCACTTCGCTGTGATACGCCCTCGGATTCATATCGCTATCAAGAATTAAAACAAGCTCTTCTCACCATCGTCAATGTGGGTGACGCGATCGTTCAGCTCAGCCAGCTTACCACTGTTCCAACGGTCGGTGGTTCCAACAAGATAGCCGGTGATGCGCTGCAACTTGTCGATGTTTGTGCTTCCGCACTTCGGACAAACTTTCAAATCGGACTGAGCATTTTCGTAGCCGCAGTCCATACAGCGGTTGCGGTTGTGGTTCACTGAACCATAGCCCATATTCAGACGGTCCATCATATCGACAACGCTCATGATAACCTGTGGATTGTGAGTAGCATCACCATCAATCTCCACGTAGAAGATATGTCCCCCACGTGTCAGATCATGATAGGGAGCCTCTACTTCTGCCTTATGACGGGCCGAGCACTTATAGTAAACAGGCACATGATTGGAGTTTGTGTAATAGTCGCGATCGGTAACACCTTTGATGACGCCAAACTCCTTACGGTCTTTCTTGGTGAACTTACCGGAAAGTCCTTCAGCGGGTGTAGCCAGTACAGAATAGTTGTGATGATAACGGTCACAGAACTCATTGGCACGGTCGCGCATGTAGGTTACAATCTTCAAGCCAAGTTCCTGAGCCTCCTCACTTTCACCATGGTGCTTACCGATAAGGGCAACAAGACATTCAGCCAGTCCGATGAAGCCAATGCCCAGAGTGCCCTGGTTGATTACGCTCTCAATGGTATCGTTAGGACCTAACTTATCAGCACCAATCCACAGGCTCTTCATGAGCAATGGGAACTGCTTGGCCAAAGCTGTCTTCTGGAACTGGAAGCGCTCGTCGAGCTGACGGGCAACAAGTTCAAGCTGACTGTCGAGTTTGGCAAAGAACTGAGCGATGCGCTGCTCCTTATCCTCAATACCCATGCACTCGATGGCCAGTTTCACAATGTTGATGGTTGTGAACGAGAGGTTGCCACGTCCAATGCTGGTCTTCATGCCAAAGCGATTCTCAAACACACGGGTGCGGCATCCCATTGTTGCCACCTCGTGAACATAGCGCTTGGGATCGTCGGCCTTCCATTCTTCATTCTGATTGAACGTTGCATCGAGATTCAGGAAGTTGGGGAAGAAGCGACGGGCCGTAACCTTACAAGCCAGCTGATAGAGGTCGAAGTTACGATCCTCGGGCAGATAGTTCACACCACGTTTTTTCTTCCAAATCTGAATAGGGAAGATGGCTGTTTCGCCACCGCCTACGCCCTCATAGGTAGAAAGCAGAATCTCGCGCATGATGCAACGGCCCTCGGCAGAAGTGTCGGTACCGTAGTTGATAGAAGAGAACACCACCTGGTTGCCACCACGCGAGTGGATGGTATTCATATTGTGAATGAAGGCCTCCATAGCCTGATGCACACGGCTCACCGTCTTGTTGATGGCATGCTGGCGCACACGGTCCTTACCCTCCAACCCGTCGAGTGGCTGTTTCAGGTAGTCCATCAGGGGCTCGTCGTATAGTTCAGAGAAGTCTTCACCGTAAAGGTCTTCCAGATATTTTACCTCTTCAATATATGACAGGCGTACGAAAGGAGCCAAATAGAAATCGAAAGCAGGAATAGCCTGTCCGCCGTGCATCTCGTTTTGAGCACATTCCAGCGAGATACAAGCCAAAACAGATGCGGTTTCGATGCGCTTGGCAGGACGCGAAGCACCGTGACCGGCAATGAATCCGCAATTCAGGATATTGTCCAAGGGATGCTGCACACAGGTGAGCGACTTAGTGGGATAGTAGTCCTTGTCGTGAATGTGCATATAGTTGTGCTCAACAGCATCGCGAACCTCGGGCGACAGCAGATAGTCGTCAACAAATGGCTTGGTGCTCTCTGAAGCAAACTTCATCATCATACCGGCAGGAGTATCGGCATTCATATTGGCATTCTCGCGAGTGATGTCGTTGTTCTTCACATTGACAATATCAAGGAAGATTTCGCGAGTCTTAGCCTTACGGGCTATTGAGCGCTGATTGCGATAGGCAATATACTTCTGAGCCACATCCTTGCGTGCACTCTTCATCAGTTCCATCTCTACCATATCCTGAATGGCCTCAACAGTCATCTGTGTCTGACCTTTCTGGGTAATATGATCGGTGATTTGGTTGAGCAAGCGCTCATCCTCACCTTTTTCGGTGGTCATCATGGCTTTACGGATAGCAGCCATCACTTTCTGCTCGTTAAAGCCCACAATTCGACCGTCGCGTTTTACTACAGTCTGTATCATAATTGAAAAAATTTTTTGAATATTGTTTCTCAGAAAAATGTTTACAAAGATAGCAATTATTATTAAATTGCAATGTAACTTCTATTGGCTTTTTCTCGTTAAGAAATGTCAAAACACTAACAACCAACAGGTTACAAAAAAGTCGGAAAACTTACCTTAAAAATAAGTTTTCCGGCTCTTTGTTTTTTTATTGAAAAAAGGCTCTTAACGCACTAAAATTTTCCTTCCATCACAGATGTAAACACCTGATACAGGATTAGTTACAACTCTTCCACTGAGATCACGCATTTTCCCGTCGTGCAACTTGGTCATGCGGTTTTCTTTTGTCTTAACTTCCTGAATAGCAGCAGGAACGAGAACTTCTGAAAAGTCCATGCCATGCCCTAAATAATAGCCACCGATATTGTTGGGCTGGTTGTACCCCACCTGCTGATGAATGGTCTGCATAAAATAGGTGTGGTCTGACATCAGGTAGGGCAGTTTATAGGCTGTGGGATACCAGGTTGAGAACACCTTCAGGTCTTTCAATTTGGTCTGGTCGGGCAGTATAATCTCTTCGCGCCAGTCGCCAAGGAAATCACCATACCATCCCACGTTACCTTTAGTACCGTTGTTCATGCTCATGTCGTATCTGTACATGGTGAATGTGCGACCATTAGTGAAACTATGAATCACGCCTTTCTCGTTGATGCCCTGACGCAGGAGTGTACCGTCAAACCAGATGCCTGCCGCACAGCTCACATCGTTGCCTTTCATGTTCACTCCTGTATTGTTGCCGCCCTGATCGAAAAGGTCGCCCTGATAATACCAGAATTCATATCCATCATGATTCGGATCGATGTCGGCTACCATGCAACGTCCCATATCATTAGCGCTGGAGGCGTCTTTTTTCCAGATTAACTTTCCGTCCTTGGCATCGTGCAGCGCCACCATGGTCACACCGCTTTCCAGACAGTGATACACCTGCAAGCCTTCACGGTCTGACAGGAATCGGCCCACATGGTTGGCATCGCCATGACCGAGGCCGGTAGTCCACAATCCGGTACCATCGTCGTCAAAGGCAGCCGAGCCATACATTATTTCATCTCTGCCGTCACCATCAAGGTCGGCCACATTGAACGAGTGATTTCCCTGTCCTGCATAGGCGCTATTTGCCTTACCGTCCTTATTGGTCTTGGTGCCGCCGGCTGTCTTGGTATCAAACTTCCACATACGGGTCAGCGAACCTTCCAATCCTTTCTCTTCATCAGGAGTACGCGAATATTCCCATCCTTCTGCCACGGTACGGCCATAGACGCCACGTCCCAGGAACACCTGCATGGTACTGTCGCCCTTGAATGAAGCTACGCCCAGGCGCAGGGAGTTGGCACGCTTCCAATAATCATCGCCCCACGACTCGCTATTGGTCTTGTAGTTGCTGACCCATTGCTGCTCGGTCTGTCCTTCAGGGCCACGGGCTATGAAGTTGGCCCGTGCCAGCTCTTTACCCGTCTGTCCATCTACAACCGAGAAAAATTCCGGACCGCCATAGCCATTGCTGCTATCGCCAGTATAGTGACCGGGCCAGCGACTGCGGTAGTCGGTGACGCCGTCATTGTTCGTATCGCCTATTTCTTTACCATCTCCGAACACCGTTCCTTCACCAGTCTTGGTAACAAACTCAGCGCAGCCATCGCCATCCAAATCGGCCACAGCGAAATTAGAGCTGTTGCCCAGAATGATGTTCGGTCCCGACTTCACACGCCACAGGAATGTGCCATCAAGTTTATAGGCATCCCATATCACACAGTGACGAGCCCGCCTGTCGCTGCTTCCGGCTCCAGTTCCGTCGCTGATACAATTGCCGTTGGCATCATAGACCGAAAGCAGACGCTTCACAATGACCTCCATCACTCCATCGCCATCCAAATCAGCCACAGTGCAGTCGTTGGCCTGATATTTTATCACGTCAACATCACATACATCGTCGGTAGACTGAAGGGGGATTGACACGTAAGGCAACTTCTTACTATTCCAATTCTCGTCAACAAGCAGGGAATCGAGCGCAGCCTCGCGTATGGCCACTTTCTCCTCTTCATCGGATATGATAAGTTTTGGACTGGAGTCACCAAAGTAGTTGCCGTCCAACAGATAATATACCCGACTCATGGTGGGCGCAGTAATCTGAATACAGGTGGCATCCTTCACCGGCTTCGCCGTGTTGCGCGACATATTTCCCGTGAACTTGTCGGCGGCACGACTGTAAACCAGGAACGAAGTGTCCCACGTGTCGGTGGGCAGCATGCGCCAACTGATGAGCAGTTTGTCGTTGTGATTCTTGTACTCGCCCAACGAGGCATCCGTCTTAATATTGATGGATGCCCACATGCCACGGCCTTTAAAATTCTGGGTTGGAAGTTGGGCAATGGCTGTCGTTGACAGAGCAGCCATTGCCATCCATAAGAGATGTTTTTTCATTATAGCAGTAGTAGTCTTAAAATAATTTTCTGAGTAAAAAAAGCGCTGTGCTTAGCGAAGATAATGGTTATTATCCTTTACTTACCTTCGTAGCCTTCACGAAGTAAACCATCAGCAGGATATAAGCCACCAGCGCACACACCTCCGATAACGGATTGGCCAGCCAGGCCTCGTCGATGGGATTATAGCCACCGAAGCGCAGCAGCGCACTCACCACACCCATCAGGGCACCACCGGCAATGAAGCCAGAGGCTATCAGTGTACCTTTCTCGCCACGGGCATCATTCTCTGCCTTGTTCTTTGAGCGGGTAGTGACATACCAGTTGATGGCGCCGCCCACCAGCAAGGGAATATTCAGGTCCAGAGGAATGAACATGCCCAGAGCAAAGGCCAGCGCAGGAATCTTCATCCATGTGAGCACAATGGCAAGCAAAGCACCAATGCCATAGAGCAGCCAAGGAGCACCGGCACCATTCATCATCGGTTCTATGACAGCGGCCATAGCATTGGCCTGTGGTGCCACGAGGTGTCCTTCCTGATTGGGGTCAAAGCCATAGGTTTTATTCAACAGCATCATCACTCCACCCACGGTAGCGGCACTCACCAGTGTACCCAGAAATTTCCACTGCTGTTGTTTTCTGGGGGTAGAACCCAGCCAATAACCTATTTTCAGGTCGGTGATAAAACAACCAGCCATCGACAGAGCCGTACACACCACGCCACCCATAATCAGTGCCGCCAGCATACCGCCAGAGCCATTCAGACCCACGGCAGCCATCACCACCGAAGCCAGGATCAGGGTCATCAGCGTCATTCCCGACACAGGATTTGAGCCCACAATAGCAATAGCATTGGCAGCCACAGTGGTAAAGAGGAACGCAATCACCGTAACCAACAGAATGGCCACCACGGCAAACAGCAGGTTGTGCATCACACCCAGCCAGAAGAACACAAAGGTGATAGCCAGAGCGGTGATTGATGCAATGCCAATAAACTTAAACGACAGGTCAAGTTCTGTTCGTTTTGATGTCATTGCAGCGCTTTTTCCACCTTTCATCTCCTTTGCAGCCAGTCCCACGGCATTCTTGATGATACTCCACGAACGGATAATACCAATGATACCAGCCATCGCTATACCACCGATACCGATACTACGGGCATAGGTCTTAAAGATTTCCTCGGCCGACATGGCATTCACGGCAGTTGTAGTTTCCACGCCGCCCAGCGTCAGGGTCTGATCGCCGAAGATCAAAGCCATGCCAGGCACAATGAGCCACCATACAGCCACCGAGCCCAGACAGATATACATGGCATATTTCAGACCGATGATATAGCCAAGACCCAACACGGCTGCCGAGGTGTTACACTTAAACACCAGTTTCGTCTTGTCGGCCAGCACCTCGCCCCAGCCAATCATACGACTTGTCACCGTCTCGTTCCACCAACCGAAGGTAGCCACAATAAAGTCATATATACCGCCTACCAGTCCTGCCAACAGCAATGGCTTGGCCTGATCGCCCCCTTTCGAACCGCTCACCAGCACCTGTGTAGTAGCTGTTGCCTCGGGGAAGGGATACTTGCCGTGCATTTCGCTCACAAAATATTTACGGAAGGGAATCAGAAAGAGGATACCCAACACGCCACCTAAAGCCGAGGCCATAAACACCTGCAGGAACGAGGCAGACATCTCTGGATACTTGGCCTGAAGAATATAGATGGCAGGCAGGGTGAAGATGGCACCGGCCACCACAGCCCCCGAACAGGCACCTATGCTCTGAATAATCACGTTTTCGCCCAGTGCCTTCGAGCGTTTGGTCAGGGTAGAGAGTCCCACAGCAATGATGGCAATGGGGATGGCTGCTTCAAACACCTGTCCTACTTTCAATCCTAAGTAGGCGGCAGCAGCCGAGAAGAGCACAGCCATCAGCACACCCATGGTCACCGACCATGCGTTTGCCTCAGGATATACCCCCTTTGGCGACATCAGCGGTTCATACTGTTCGCCTTCGTTCAATTCACGGAAAGCATTCTCAGGCAATTGACTTTTTATTTCAAATTCTTGCATCGTTCTGTTGAAGTTAGTTTAACAATTAAAGCTTAGTGTTAGTATTTAGCTGCAAAAGTACACAAAATGCTATAAACATCAAAAGAATATAAAAACAAAAATCCACGAAAACGTTAACGATGTCTATCTTTTATACACCTATCTCTCACAATTTTTCACCACAAACAAACTCTCTCCCTATAAAGTCATATGTTATAAAGTCATGTGTTGGACAGTGTTCAACAAAATGATTAATAAAGGTTAATTATCGAACAATTTTCTGACACATTCATCTAAGTTTTATTGTTTTTTACTATTTTTGAGCACTACAAAAAACTCTGGGACAAGATAAACAAAAAACTTAAAAATTAAAATATCATGACATCTACCCAATCTATTACTGCAGCCATTCTGTGCTGCTTAAGTCTCGTTTATTCTATTGAGACAAGTGCCAATTCGTGGCGTGTGAACTATGACAAGCGTGCAAATGCCGACTTTCAGGACCTGAACGCCGCAATGACTGACGGCCGCGTCGTCAACGGCGACACCCTCTACATGGACAAGGGCTGCACCATCTCCTCGCAGCAGACCATCTCAAAGACCGTCACCGTCATAGGTCCGGGCTACTTCATCGGCGAGAACGATGCCGACGAAGCCTACTTCTCGAACACCATCTTCATCGAAGCCAGCGACGTGAAGCTCACCGGACTGCACACCAGCAGTATCGAGGTAAGGGAAAACGATGCCGTGATAGAACGCTGCCGCGTGACTGGCTATATTGCTGCATCACAGGGATACGAAAATGACAATGCATCGATTTTCTCGTGCTTTATCAATGGATATGTCGAAGGGCAGGGTGCCAATGGAGCCGACGAATGGAAGATTCTTGGCAATATATTCTATGCCCAGAATCCTTCATTCTACAATCTCATAAGTAATTTTGATAATGTCCTTATTGATCATAACACCCTATATTATTTTAGAGATGCCTATACCAGCATCATATCAAGCGTATTCAACTCTACCATAACGAATAATATAATCGTGTGCGACCATTATACTGTTAGCAATATAGCAAACACTTCTGTTGAGAATGGAAACAGAATTTCCCATAACATTTCAAATAAAGAAATTAATAATTCAGATGTTAATCCTAACAACATACTGGCAGACATTAAACAAGCCACCATTTTCAACGAGAACGGAGAACGCGATGCCAATTATATAGAGGCTCTTCCCACTGAATGGATGACCTATGCCAGCGATGGTGGTTCCGTAGGTGCTTTTGGCGGTGCCTATCCCTACGTGAAGAACGGCTATCCCCTCTACGTCCCCCGTTTCGAGAGCATCAGCGTTCCCTCTCAGCCCGGCCAGGACGGCAAGCTGCACATCAATCTCGTGATCAAGAACCAGAATAAGTAAGTCCCTGCCGACTAATAGATTGCAGACTATCAGACATTTAGGCTATCAGTCAGATAAGACTATTAGACATTTAGACAAGACTTATTCACCAAAATAATAGACTCGGATATGAAACATCTGAAATACAAATGCCTGCTGCTCTTGATGGCCGCGCTGTGTAGCATAGCGGCGAGGGCGGTACAGATAGATGGTATATACTACAATTTGTATAATTATTTAAATGGTCAGTATATCAATTACGCCCATGTAACCTACGATAGAAACAATAAATACACAGGCGATATCGTTATTCCGTCTTCAGTGACTTTTAACGGTAACACCTACACAGTTATGGCTATTGATAGTTGGGCATTCCAAAATTGTACTGAACTGACAAGCATCAAAATGCCTAACACGATCACAAAATTAGGCTCAAGTTGTTTTGAAGGCTGCACAAGCCTTAAATCTGTCACTCTTTCCAATGCTCTCACTTTGATTGAATATCACGCTTTTGAAGGATGCACAAGCCTTGAAAGCATATCGTTTCCATCAAGTTTGAAGGAAATTGGTTATGACGCTTTTAAAGGATGTAAAAAATTAAAAATTGCTCCTTTACCTTCTGGTTTGGAAAAACTTGGAAGTAGTGCTTTTGAGGGTTGCTCAAGTCTGGAATCTGTTTATATACCCACAGGTATTACTTATTATTATTATGACACTTATAGGTATTGTTCTAACCTAAAAAGTATTGTTGTCGATTCAAGTAATCCTAATTACGACTCAAGGAATAATTGCAACGCTATCGTGGATAAAGCGACCGACAAGATCATTCAAGGCTGCAACAACACTGTCATTCCGAATGGCATAAAGGGATTCTACTCATCTTATGTCTTCCAGGGAATGAAGAGTCTAACCAAGATTCACATCCCCAGTAGCATTGAAGAAATTCCTACAAGCCTATTTGCCGATTGTTCAGCCCTGAACGAAATAACTGTTGATGCCAATAACCCCAAATACGACTCCCGTAACAATTGCAACGCCATTATCAACAGCGATACGAATGAACTGATTCAAGGATGCAACAACACGAAGATTCTCGAAGGGGTTACATCAATAGCCAACTATGCCTTTAAAGGCTTAGACAAGCTTTCTTCTATTGAGATTCCTGGTAGTGTTATTCATCTGGGCCATTACACATTTCAAGGATGCACATCTCTGAAAAGCGTTATTATGCACAGTGGATTACAAACAATCGGTTCCTACACTTTTGAAGGTTGTTCAAGCTTAAACTCAATCTTTCTCCCAAACACCCTGACATCTATTGGTGCCAATGCATTTTCCGGGACAGGATTGACTTCTATTAACTTCCCGAACAGTCTGGAGACAATATCTCATTCTGCCTTTGCCCGTTGCACAGGATTTACGAAGCTTACAATTCCGGCTAATGTCAAAACCATAGGTGTATCAGCTTTCGGCGGATGCTACAATCTGGAAAGCATCACTGTCGATGAAGGCAACGAGTACTATCACTCTCCCAACAACTGCAACGCCATTATCGAGAAATCCACTAAAACGCTTCTTGCGGGCTGCAACAACACTGTGATGCCAGACGATATCAAGTCTATCGGACAAGCCGCATTCCAAGGCTGCAACAGTATAACTTCCCTTGTTATTCCTGCTGAGGTTATGAGCATTGGAGCCAATGCTTTTGCCAACTGTGCAAATCTCACCGATGTCTACATCCCTGGTAATGTTTCCACTTTGTATGGTTCTACCTTCTCTGGCTGTCCCAAGCTAAAGTTGCTTGTTTTGCCGCCAAGCATCACAGTACTTTGCGGATTCCCTACAAATAGTCCACAACTGAAGGACATATACCTTTATGCAGAACAAATCCCAATCATAGATTCTTACTTAAGCATGCCTATTATCGATGACCTTTATTCTTTTTTTGAAAACACAAATGCCACGCTGCATGTGCTCTCATCGGTCATCGATACCTATCTTAATAATGTATGGGATGAAGAACAAAGAGCACGAATCGTAGCCATTACTCCAGAAGCAGCCGACGAAGGAAATCTCATCTACTATTATGACAAAGGCACGAAGACAGCCACGTTGATAGGTTACGATGAGGAAGCTGAAAAGATGGATTTTTGGCAAATTCCAGAGACTGTTACACACGATGGAGAAAGCTACACTGTTACTGCCGTCAACTATAGCGGATATCCTGAACTGACGGCAGTCAGCATTCCCTCCACGGTGCGCAAAATCGCTTCGTCGGCTTTTACCAAAAGCAATAATCTTCAGAAAATTATCATCCCTGATGTGTCAACATGGTGCGCCATTCCTTTCAGCAGCAATAACCCCTTATCAAAAGTTGGCCACCTGTATACAGACTATGATACGGAAATAAAGGATTTAGTCATTCCAGAAAACGTGACTTCCATTAATCAATTCACATTCTACGGAGGAAAAGGGTTCACTTCACTAACCATCCCAGAGGGGGTGACGAACATTGGCAACTATTCGTTTGCCAACTGTTCGGGCTTGAGTGCGGTATCTATACCTAATTCCTTGACTTCCATCGGGTACTATGCTTTTCAGAATTGTACCGGACTACCAGTGGAAAACGGTATAAGATATGCAGGCTCAGTTCTGAGCGAGGTGACAGATAAGAGCTATTCACACTATACCATCAAGAATGGTACGCGGTGGATTCTTGATCTGACATTCCAGAACTGCTCCAACATGAAGAGTGTGACCATACCTGAAGGTGTCGCCTACATTCAGGGCAGCGTCTTTCAGAATTGTACGAGCCTGAGTACGGTCGTCTTGCCACGCAGTCTGAAAAAAATAGGTTCTTCTGTTTTCTATGGCTGCACCGCGCTTAGAAGCATTGAGTGCAAAGGCGATACTTCTATTTTCTCGGGAAGTACATTCTTTGGAGTAGGCACAAAGGAATCACCTGTAAAACTATTGGTTCCTGAACAATATAAAGATCAATATCAGGCACTTATCGACGAAAATGGAAGTATTGAACGTGGCTATTTTACTATAGAGACAGTAGACAATCGTACACTTGCTTATGCCGAGTACTTCGTCAACACAGATTCTGGCTTAGGCAAAGCCAGGGCAGTGCAACTGAAGGTTGACGAGGACGGCAACACCGACTTCGACATTCCTGCCTCTGAGTTGCGCTATGGCCTGAACAATATCGGTATCCGACTCATCAGTACTCGCGAGGACGGCACTGTGGCATTCTCGCCGACCGTTCAGAGAAGTGTATATCGCTATCATGCCGAGGATGCCCACACCACGGGAGTGGAATATCGTCTGAACAAGGGCAAGTGGGTCTTCGTGAGTGCCGAAAGTGATGAGGTGAGCTTCGACATCGACCGTGGGCAACTGCATGATGGCATCAATGTGCTGGCCCTGCGCGCCGTCAGCGAGAACAGCGAGACGGGCACTACACGCGGTGCCATCCATTACCAGTATATTTATCGTCCTGCTGCCGACGGGCAACGTGACATTGAGCGGATAGAGTATTTCTGGGATGAAGACCCGGGCAAAGGAAATGCCACGCCTATCACATTCCAGACTGTGAACGATTCGGCCATTGTCAACTGTGACATCAACTATGCGGGACTTTACGGACCTCACGTGCTCTGCATCCGTGCACAGTCGCATGGCATTTGGTCTACACTCTATCAGCAGGCCGTCATCCTTCCGGCCGGCATCCTCTCGGGCGACATCACCCTCGACCCGGACGTGGAGGAAGATGCCGCTGGCGGCGTGTTCAACATGCTCAGCACACTGCTCAGTGCACTGAGCACGCGCGGCTTCGACATAGGGCTGAACGTCAACGTGGCCGACGCCACCTATAACCTGCAGATTTCAGAGCAGGCAGTAGCCGTCATCCAAGCCCTCTATCAGTATTTACTCAATACCGACTTCTACATCAGCATGAAGGCTCCCGAGTCGGCAACGTTCAACTTCATCGTGCCGATGGATTTCCTTGCGGCACACATGAATGAGATACCGCAGATCGTGGCGGCCGTGCAGGCCATGTTCAGCCATATCGTGACGGAGAATATCACCATTCTCATCAACGGCCAGACCTACAAGTACAACGGTTTCCAGGTGGAGCCCAACGACCTGCTGGCACTGAAGACGATGTACAACCGACTGGGCGGCGACGAGTGGACGCAGAAGAAGTGGACCTTCGCCAGCAACGGCCGCAACAAGGCGGAAATGCCCGGCGTAGAGTTCAACGATGCCGGACGCGTGACCAGCATCGACCTCTACAACAACAACCTGAAAGGTGAGCTCGATACTGATTGGGAACTGAACCTCCCCTACCTCACCTATCTCAACCTGTCACAAAACAACATTGAGGGTGACCTCTCGCCATTCCTGCGCTACTGCAGCAGCCTGAAATCGCTCTACATGAGCAACAACTGCCTGACAGAAATATCTGACACACTGCCCGGCAGCCTGCAGACCATTGACCTGCAGTATCAGTTCAAGAAGAGCTTCTCGAACAGCGAGCTGAAAGATTCCTATCTGGCCCAGCAACAGCCGCGCCGTTTCTATATCAGCAATCATCAGACGCTGGCACTGCCATCGCTGTTCACCTACAACCATAAGTACAAGGACCACAGCTCCACGCCTATGGTCTATCTGCTCGACAGCACCAGCAATCACAACTCATTTGCCTACTACACCAGTCAGTACGGCTTTGCATGGAAGTCCGGCAGCGAATACACCGACGTGCAGGATGCCCGCTATCTGGCTGAAATCAGCGGTGGCTCTCTCAACATCAACGGCAGTGTCATACCTATGTACGTGCGCTACGTAGAAGGCGATGCCAATATGACGGGTGCCACCGACGTGCTCGACGTGCAGCACACGCTGAATCGTATTCTCGGAACAGCATCGCCCTTCAACCGCTCGGCTGCCAACACCTACGCAGACGAGGTTATCAATGTGCAGGACATCGTCTGTACGGTGAACATCGTGCTCAATCAGCAGAACACCCGGGCCAGAAGTCTGAACCGTGCACAGGCCACTGATACGCAGGCATGGCTCTATGCTGCCGACGGACAGCTCAGGCTGGCATCGACAGTGGAGGTGGGTGCCATCGACGTGGAGCTGCGCGGGGTGAACACCTCGCAAGTAAGCCTGCTGCTCAACCACAGCCGGTTCCAGATGATAGGCCGCAACACGGCGGAGGGCTCGCGCTACGTCATCTTCTCGCCCACGGGAGAGATGATTCCTGCCGGAGAGGTGACCGCTCTGCTGAAACTGTCGGCACAGGCAGAGGTAGTTGCCGTGCAGGCTGCCGACAGCCTTGCCGAAGAGATGAGCATCACCGTGGGACAGGAGCCCACAGGCATAGCACAACTCATGGACGGCACGCTGGCAGCACGCTTCCAGGGCAACCGACTCATAGTGAAAGCGAACCGACAGACAGAAGGGCTGACACTACGCCTCACCTCGACAGGCGGAGCAGTGGTCTACAGCACAGTCCTCACTCAGCCCCTTCGCGGAGAGACTGCCCTCACGGTGAACATAGCACCCGGTGTCTATCTCCTTGAGATGACCACTGCCGACGGTGCTCGTAAGATTGTAAAACTGATGAAAAGATAATCTCAGACAGTTATGAATACACATTATAATATATATACACGCGCGAGACAGCACGCCCTTCGGCTGCTGCTCTTCGCCGTGGCTGCCGTATTCACAAGCAGCATGCAGGCACAGGAGCCTGTGAACGAACTCTCGATTCCCGACTTCGAGGGCCGCATCAACAAGACGGTGAGCGTACCCATCTACCTGAACAACACACAGGAAGTGGTGGCAGCACAGTTCGACATCGAGCTGCCTTTCAACGTGCCGGCCGATGGTGTGGCCACTCTCACCAACCGCGCTAACCAGCATTCAGTGACCGTCAATGCCAAGGGGGGACGAAAGTTCACGGTCGTCATCATGTCTATGCAGAACAATGGTCTGCGCGGCAACTCGGGACTGTTGCTCCGCATACCCATGCAGACCTACGACGACGGTAATACGGCCACACCATACGCCGTCAATCTCAGCAACATCGTACTTTCCGACCGTCAGGGCAACAACATTGTCACCGGCGGCGGTAAAGCCACGGGACACTTCGTGGTGAGCCGTGCCGACCTGCCCGACCTCATCGTGTCATCAGTGACACCCACTGTCACCGAGGTACAGCCCGGCGGTACATTCAACTGCATCTACACGGTGAAAAACGACGGAACCGGCAACACCCGTGCCGGATGGAGTGAGAAAGTCTATCTGGAATCGGCACTGACAGGCGTGCGCACTTTTGTTGGCAACGCCTATCACAGCGACTCGCTGAAGGCCGGAGCCGAAGTGACGCGTAAGTTCACTACTTATCTCCCCACATTGCCCCATGCCGACGGACAGCAGTATGTATATGTAGAAGTCACTCCAGACCCGCTGGCTGGCGAACTGCTTGTAGACCAAGGCAACAACAGCCGTCGTTCTGAACAGACCGTCAGTGTGGGAAAGAAACTCTTCGCATCGGTCAACAAGCAGAACGTGACCGAAGGATACACTTACTATAGCTACTATTATTCCAGCCGTGACTATATCACGCTCACGGTGTCGCGCTCAGGCGACTGGTCTACCGAAGAACAGTTTCCCCTGACCTGCTCTGTCAGCGGACTGCTCTCCATGAACAATGCCATCCTCTCTCCTGCCACACCACAATGGATCGTCATACCGGCAAAGGCTGCCGGCACCACCGTGCGCATCTATGCCGTCGACGACCAGATAGTCAGAGCACGCGAAGCCGATCTCATCATCGGCGAGAGTAACGGCTATAACGCACAGACCATCCATGTCACACGTACCGATAACGACACCGACCCGCTGACGCTGAAGACATCGCTGCAGCAGATGACAGAAGGCAAGGACCGTCAACTAGTGCTCACTGCTACCCGTGGCGGCGAAATGGCAGAAGCGCTGGAACTGAACATCAACTGCTCGCAGGCCGCCCGCTTCACGCCCGCCCCCATCAAGATGACGATAGAGAAGGGGAAAGCCTCTGCAACAGCTACACTGACGCTTATCGACGACGACACGCCACAGCCTGACATGACGGCCCGTTTCAGCACCTGGGCCACCGACTATCAGTCGGCCTCGACATCTGTTTCCATCAACGACGATGACCGTCCCGCACTCACACTGACACTCTCGCCTGCTATTGTTTGCGAGAATGCCGGTTCTCAGGCTGCCACAGCCATCGTCCGCCGCGACCGCGGTGCCGACAAAGACGGCATGCTCAGCGTACGTCTCAGTTCAGCCAGCGAGTCGAATGTCTATTTTGCCGACAAAGTGGTGGAGTTCAGAAAGGGTGAAACAGAGAAAGAGGTAAAGGTGGGTGTCACTGACAACAGCGCCGTCGACGGCCAGCGACAGTATAGCCTGTCTGCTGCCCTATACCTGCCTTCGGCCAACACCCATGCCGCCGGCAGCGACCGTGCCTTTGCCACGACACAGCTAACGGTGACCGACGACGAGTCGCCATACCTCACCGTGACCTCACGCAGCAGTCTCGTCGCCGAGGGAAGCTCGTTCACCGCTACCCTCACCCGTTATGTGGCTACGGCAAATAATGCCGTGACGGTGAACCTCAGAGCCGATAATGCCGCCGACGTGGTGATTCCGTCTACAGTAACCATTCCTGCCGGCAGCCGTTCGGTCAACTTCACTGTCCAGGTGAACCGCAATGAGCAGCAAGACGATGAGCGCATGCTCTTCATCAATGCCAGTGCCTCCGGACTGGCCTCCGGACAGCTGGGCGTGCGCATCACCGACCGCACACTGCCCGATGTTGCCTGCTCTGCTCCCGGCTACGACGGCACGCAGCTCTATTCGGGCATGGAAGCAACCTTCTCTCCTGAAATTCTGAACGTGGGTACTGCCGAACTGCCGGCTGGCGTGCAGATAGACTTCTTCCTGGCACCCAGCGACCAGCTGTACAGCTACACCCGCACCACACCGCTATTCTCGGTGCATACCAACGCTCCTCTCGGCATTGCTGAGAGCAAGACGTTCCAGTTCACCGGCACGATGCCCGCTGTCGTAGGCACCTATTGGCTCTATGCCCGGGTGAACAGCGACAACAAAGTGAATGAGTACAGCACGGCCAACAACGTGAGCACTTCGCCAGCGAAAATGACGATAGCCGCACCTTTCAGTGTTGCTGAACTGAAGGTGGAACGCGAGTCGTACCTGCCCGGCGAGGCTGTGAAGGTGAGCGGACGTGTGACGACGAAGCAGGCCAACGGACTCAAGAACCAGTATGTGAGTGTCACGCTGAGCGGTAACGGACAGAGCAGCAAGTCGGCTACAGCCCTCGTTGACGAGCAGACGGGCGACTTCACGGTGTATCCCGTGCTCAGCTCCTCGGCCAGTGGAATAGTGAATGTCAAAGCCCGTGCCTTGGGCCAGACCGAAGCCGACAAGACAGCGCAGCTGAACGTATGGAGCATGGCTCTCACCGCCGACAAGACCACGTGGACGATTGACGAGAATTATCCGCAAGATGGTGTCATCACCCTGCGCAACCATTCCGGCAAGACGGTCACTGGACTGGCCATCAGCAACAGTGCCCTGCCTTTCGGTTGCGAACTGAACACGCTGCAGCTCTCAAAGACAACGCTGGAGCCGGGAGCATTCACCACGCTCTCCTACCATGTGAACGGCACGAAGAGCATGACCAGCGGACAGTATGCCCCCATCACCATCACCGTGACCAGTGCCGAGGGTGCCGTGGCCGAACTGCCTGTTCGCTACTATTGCCGTGCCACCGACAGCAAGCTCTCATTCACTGCTTCCGACCTGAAGCAGACCCTGTTGCTCGACTCTGAGCGCTCCATTGCCGTGAAGGTGACCAACCACGGTCTGAAAGCCTCTGGCGACATCAGCCTCATCGTACCTTCCGACCTTGACTGGCTGGAGTGTCAGACGGCCTCACCGATGGCTTCGATAGCTCCTGGCGGCGGTTATGCCTATATCTACTTCAAGCTGAAGCACAAGCCTGGCATGCATAGCGGAGAGACCTTCAAAGCCAATGTCTCGCTGAATCCTGCAACAGGACAGGCCATAGGCGGACAACTTGAAGTGAAGATTGTGGGAACCGAGTATTCCAAACTCGATGTCAACGTAGAGGACATCTTCGTGAAAGCCCGCCGCGAGTACAAGCATGTCAGTGCAGCACAGGTCACGGTGACCGAAACGCGCACCGGGCGACAAGTGATGACGGGGCTTACCGACGGCACCGGACATTGGATGACAGACCGCATAACGCAGGGTACCTATAATGTCACCGTCTCTGCCCTGCGCCACAAGACCATCCGTCAGACCCTCGTTATCGGACCGGGCGACGAACAGCACATGTCGTTCTTCCTGCCCTATCAGGCCGTTGTTACCGACTTTGTGACCAATCAGGCCAACGACGGTACATACACCATGACTTCGACGATCGACATTGACCGCACGGCACCGCAGGCCATCGTCGTTCCCACACTGCCTGAAAACGGTTTCGAGTGCGGCACACAGGACTTCGACCTCGTGCTCACCAACCTCGGCTCGTTCACAGCCGAGAACGTGTCGCTCGTGTTCCCCCCGATGGCCAACGCCAAGTTTACCGTCGGCACAATCGGCTCAATAGCTCCTGGTGGAGAAGTAGTTGTCCCCGTACACTACGAAGGTCCCGAACAGGGCAGACGCCGCGCCATTGCTACCATCCTGATGTACTATGGCTTCAGTATCGGTGGCAGCTACTACTCCGAGAGCGACTACTATCAGTCGCTGGTGGGATGTCTGACGAGCGAGCAGCCGCAGCCGCCGGTGGTGGAGCCCGGACAGCCAACGTTACCTGACGACGACACACCAGACAATACTGATGACGGCAGCCGGAACGAGGCCGAGCCTGAAGGTCCGTCGGCCAGCACGGCCCTGCCCACGATGAACTCGAGCGTCACGTTGC
This sequence comes from Prevotella sp. E9-3, assembly GCF_022024015.1. Classification (NCBI taxonomy): domain Bacteria; kingdom Pseudomonadati; phylum Bacteroidota; class Bacteroidia; order Bacteroidales; family Prevotellaceae; genus Prevotella; species Prevotella sp. E9-3. Next base: position 368,696 of record NZ_CP091786.1, on the reverse strand, counting down.
AGTTCGACGACATCAGCCGCGTGAACATAGGTGAGCCCTTCTACGCTACCCTGCACATCATCAACGGCCAGGATGCAGCCTTGCGCAACATCGTCTTCAGCCACACGGTGAGTGACGAAAGCGACGACTACGAGACAGACATGACCGTCCTCTTCGGCTGTGAGCAGACAGAGGCTGAGGGCTTCGGCAGTCAGAGCGGACAGTTCACGCTGGCCGGCCGCAGCGAAGGCTTCCTACGTCTGATGTTCACCCCCACCAACCATGTCACTGCCGACGGAAAGCACCTCTATTACATAGGCGGACGCCTCAACTATACCGACGCAGCCCAGAACTTCGGGCTGTCGGTGATGCTGCCGCAGATTGCGCTTACCGTCAGCCAGAAAGGCGAAGCCAGCATCGTCTACCTGCTGCAGTCCGACTTCCTGGGCAACGACACCACAGCCGAACAGCACATGACAGCCGTTCCGGCACAGCACGTGATGCTGGTGCGCAATGAGGGGCAGACCGATATCAGCAGTCTGCAAATCAGCAGCGACGAGCCTACCGTCGTGACCAACAAGAGTGGCGAGGCAGCCACCCTGAAGATGTTGCATGCCTCTATCGACCGCCAGCGCACCAACGAGCAGTTGCTCAGCCTTCGCAGCGACACTCTGAAAGCCGGTGCATTGGCCATTGGCCGGTGGGTGATGCAAAGCCAGAGCGACAGTCATCTTGCACAGAGCGACAGTCTCGCGCAATCGGTAGTGGCCCAGGCCGATGGCGAACTGAAATACACCGTGACCGGCATTCACAAGCTGTATCGCGCCGTGAAGAACATGTATGAAACCGACGGCACACAGGCCGACGACGAAGCTACCGACCAAGAGGTGTTACTCTCAGACCTGAGCCAGGCCGAGGTGTTCCTGCTCGACGACGAGGAAGACGAAGACCGGCTGCCCGACAACGTGCTGTTCGGCAATGGCGAAGAGACCTCGTTACATGTCATAGGCAGCGAGAATGTGTCTGTGGGCGGAGCCGGCGGCACGTTCACCCTGACCGTCAACAGCGAGGAGGCCGGCTGGATTTATCTGCGGGTGGGCGACCTCACAAATGGTTTTATGAACTTGCATGAGGCAAAGCGCGGAAATACCGTAATGAGCCGTGCCAACGTGTGGGTGACCGACCACACGGTGCTCAACGACTACACCTCCGTCAGTGAGTACACCCTGCACCTGGCCGACTCGGTGCCTGCCGGACAGACCACCTATACGATCGTCTATGCTGAGCGTCCCGGTGAGGCTGTGCATCCCATGAACTGCCGTCTCTACACGGCCAGCGGTGCTGAGGTGCATGCCGGAGAGACAACCACCGAGCGTGTGGTGAAGGCTGTCGTGGAGTTCACACGCAACATACAGTATCTCTACGTGAACCGCGTGCCTGTCTTTGCGGGCGGCCAGCAGCAGAGTGCCGAACTGATCGACATCGAGCCGGCCAGCGGTCCTGCCAATGTGTGGACCATCAACATGTCGCGGCTCGAGCCTATTCCCGGCCTGCACAGCATCTTCATCGACGGGGCATCGTTCAAAGAGCCCAAGCCCAACAACAAACGCTATGGCGAAGGCACGCTCAACATAGAATGGACTGAGGACATCACCGCCCAGCTGCCCGTGGTGATTGAAGTAGCCACCGGCGACTCCACCGGCTCTGTCAGCCATAAGAGCGGCGACTATGCCTACGGTGTGCTCACGCTGAAGGCTGCCGCTGCCGAGGGCTATCAGTTCGACCACTGGGAGGCCGACGGACAGCGCATAGAGGAAGCCGGCGAAGAGCTGGCCTACGACGTGCAGCGTGCCGTGACGCTGAGGGCCTACTTCACAAAGCGCCTCTACGAGGTGAACATCGTGTACGACGAAGAGCAGGGCATCGTCAGCGGAGCTGCCGCCGGTTTCTATGAATATCGCAAACCGCTGCGTCTGACGGCCATTGCCAACGACGGCTATGAGTTCGTGCAGTGGAAATGGAACGCCGATTCGGTGACCTCACAGCAGATAGATGTCGTGGTGACAGCCGACTGCACCTATACCGCCATGTTCCGTAAGGTGGAGACAGCCATCAGCGACTTGCGAATGGAACACGCCCCGTCCACGGCTATCTTCAGTCTCAGCGGACAGCTGTTGCGCCGCGGTGTGACCAACATCAGCGAAGAGCTGCGCTCACTGCCCGAGGGTCTCTACATCATCGGCGGACGCAAGGTGATGAACAGGAGACGATGACATAACGGTACGATAAGTACATACAAAAAAAGTGATGTTGCTCAGTGCTTGGGCAACATCACTTTTTTTTCCTGGAAGCTTTACTTAGAAACGACTCCGGCCATCCGTCGCAGTCCCTCCATAAGCTGGGCGCGCGGACAGGCAATGTTGATGCGAATGTATCCCTGACCCGACCGGGACCCATACATCGTGCCGGGATTTACCCACACGCGGCCCTCCTGCAACAGCCGCTCGCAGAGCGCGTCAACATCTTCGTTGAGCGCACGACAGTCAACCCACACCAGATAGGTTCCCTCAAGGGGCATCACCCGAAGGGCAGGCATATGCTCTGCAACAAAATTGCAGAGAGCGTGATAGTTTCTTGACAGATACTGGTTCAGCTCGTCGAGCCACTGTTCGCCCTCGTTGTAGGCTGCCTTTACGGCCACCGGACCGAACACGTTGACATCGCACACCTCGTTGATATTGATGGCACGATCCAAGCGGCGGCGCTTTACAGGGTCGGGGCAGATGATGTTGGCCATCATCAGTCCGGCAATGTTAAACGACTTAGAAGGTGAGTTCAGCACCACGGCATCGGTATCGACTGTTCCCATAGGCACGAAGGTGAAACCAGGCATCACCAGTTCGCAGTGAATCTCATCGCTCACCAACGTCACCTGATGCTTCTTGCAGATATCAGACATGCGCTGCAACTCTTCACGAGTCCACACACGTCCTGTCGGGTTGTGAGGATTACAGAGCAGGAACATGGTGGTTTTCTCGTCGGAACAGATGGTCTCGAACTCGTCCCAGTTCACCTCGAAACGACGATGGCCTTCGTTCCACAATAGTGTAGTCTCTGCCACCTGACAACCGTTGTTGCGGATAGAGGAGAAGAAACAGTTGTAGTCGGGCGACAGGATGAGCACTTTTTCGCCAGGCATAGTGAAAGCCTTCACGGCTACCGACATGGCCGGCACCACACCTGTGGTATAGAGGATCCACGAGCGCTCGATGGCCCACTGATGGCGCCGTTTGAACCATGAGATGACGGCTTCGTAGTAATCGTCCTGTACATGGGTATAGCCAAACACCGGATGGGCAGCACGCTGCTGCACGGCCTTCTGAATGGCAGGAGCCACGGAAAAGTCCATATCGGCCACCCAAAGGGGAATAACATCCTCTTTGTCTGTTTCATCCCACTTCACGCAGCCTGTGCCGCGTCGGTTTATTAAGCTGTCAAAATCGTACTTCATCCTTAATTTCTTGTTTCAATCACGCAGTTGGCAGGCTGCTTGATGTTCTCGTCGATGGTGACAGAACCGATAGAGTCGGCCACAATATGACCACTGGTAGGATTCTTGATATTCTCAATATGACCAGTGATGTCGGCCTGCACATCGCTATATTCGAACACACGGTCGCAAGCCTCATCGAAAGTACAGTTCTCCAACACCAGCTTGTCGGCATAGCAGAGCAACTGTTCGCCAGCCAGACGGCAGTTCACCAGACGCACGTTCTTTGAGTGCCAGGCCAGATACTCGCCATCCAGATAGGAATCGTAGATGGTAATATTCTCGCACTCCCAGAAAGAGTCCTTTGTCACGATATGGGCATTGCGAATCTCAACATTCTTACAGTACTGGAACACATACTTTGAATCGGCCTTCAAGCCGTCAATCTTCACGTTCTCACAGAACATAAAGGGATAGGTTCCATCGTGCAGCTCAAGATTCTTAGCCTCGATATTGCTGCAGCGCCAGAAGGTTTCATCGGCATCGTTGATAACCACGTTCTCCAGTTTCATGTCGTGCATCTCGCGGAACATCTTCGGTCCGTCAATACGGGTGTTGGTCATCACCATATTGTCGCTGTACCACAAAGCCGAACGGGCACCAGCATCAAACTGACAGTTATTGATTTTAAAGCCATGAACATGCCAGAAAGGATATTTTCCCCACAGATGACAGTTCTCGGCTTCGATATTAGAACACTCTTTAATAGCACTTTCGCCCTCACCAATAGTAACTTCTTCCAATCTCAAATTGTGACTTTCGAAGAGGGGGCGCTCCCCTTCGAAATGTTGCTTAACAATTACATCCATTAAACTTATTATCCATTATTAGTTTTCGGATACAAAAGTACTGATAATTAATTGAATAATTATTATATTGCAAGAAAAATTAAATTACTTTATTACTGCAATAACATTATTATGAATTATAGCTATAATTTCCAAAATTTTAGCTATAATTGCGAAAATTATAGCTATAATTCTGCGTAGAGGTCAGCAAACTGAGAGGCAGCATTAGTGTTTTTGAAGCGCAATATATATTCAAAACTCTGCTGAATACGCATCTCTCGCTCCTCAGCTCCTCGAAGAACACGAAGAAGACTGTTGGCCAGTCCTTCCGCATCGTCGGGATCTACATACTGGCTATGCGGACCGCCGGCCTCTTCCAGACACGAGCCAGTGCAGGCCACAACGGGCAATCCCATGCGGATGGCTTCGATAATGGGTATGCCAAAACCCTCGTAACGGGAAGGATAGACAAAAGCCTCGGCCTGAGAATAAATGGCTGGAAGATCGGCATCGGGCACACCATGAAGGAATGTCACACGATGGGTGAGGTGCTCGCGCTGGGCCAGACGGACTATCTGACGGGCATAGTCGGTGGGACGCCCCACCAGTATCAGACTCACATCGCTGGGCAACCAGTGAAGGGCTTTCGCAGCCAGCATCGTATTCTTACGCTCTTCAATAGAGCCCACACTGAGCACATAGCGCTCGGGCAGCTCATACTTGTTGCGCACACGCTCCAGTTCAGCAGCATCGTCAACCCGACTGAAACGAGTGGCACAACTCTGATAGATCAGGTCGATACGTTCAGTAGGTATTCCGCCCAACTCGCTGATATCGCGACGGGTGCATTCACTGATGGCTACGATACGGTCGGCCTCGCGAAGGGCCTGAAAAAACTTCTGCTTGTAGATTTGCACATCAATCCAGTTGTAATATTCAGGATGTCGCATAAAGATGAGATCGTGAATAGTGACAACGGTCTTGACACCAGCCTTTCGAATACCAACGGGCAATTCACCCGAAAGGCCATGAAACACTTGAATACCATCGGCTTTCAATTGATTGACGATGCCCCGCGAACGCCAATAAGCCTTGCGTACAGCAGCCAAGGGCACCAGACTCAAAGCCTGGGGCATGCAGCTATTGTCGGGATAGACAAAATGCAGGCGGTTACTTTCAGGCACCTGAAGACGGAGGTCGTCACGCCCCTTGTCGGGCGCATAGAGGCGAAGGTCGAGTTGTTCAAAAGCAGACAAATCGGTAACCAACGTTCGTCCGTAACTGCCCAATCCAGTGCCGTTGCGCACAATGCGTTTAGCATCCAAACCAACAATAATCGGTTGTTTCATGGCACAAAGTTACAAAAAAATATCATTCATCTTCAATAATCAATGATGAATTGATTCCTTATTGTGAAAAAATTAGTAATTTTGCGCACAGTTAATACAATAAAAAAGATGATTCTACTGAGTTTTGACACAGAAGAGTTTGACGTGCCCCGTGAACATGGCGTTGATTTCTCACTTGAGGAAGGAATGGCCGTATCGCGTGAAGGCACCAACCGTATTCTCGATGTTCTGAAGGCAAACAACGTGAAAGCCACATTTTTCTGCACAGGCAACTTTGCCCGACTGGCGCCAGACGTGATGCAGCGCATTATGCGTGAAGGACACGAGGTGGCCTGTCACGGCGTTGACCACTGGCAGCCAAAGGGCACCGACTTCGTTGAATCAAAGAAAATTGTTGAGGAGGTGACAGGCATCACCGTCTATGGATACCGGCAGCCACGCATGTTTCCCGTCATAGAAGAGGAAATACGCAAAGCCGGCTATCGCTACAACTCGTCCCTGAACCCCGCCTTCATCCCCGGCCGATACATGCACCTGACGAGTCCGCGACGCCCGTTCATGAAAGACGGCGTGCTGCAGATTCCCGCCTCGGTAACCCCTTGGGTGCGTTTCCCATTGTTCTGGCTGGCCCTGCACAACCTGCCACAGTGGCTCTACCACATGCTGGTGAAGCGTACACTGAACCACGACGGTCACTTCGTCACCTACTTCCACCCATGGGAGTTCTACGACCTGAAGGAGCATCCTGAGTTCAAGATGCCATTCATCATCAAGAACCACAGCGGACGGCAGATGATGGAGCGACTGGACAGCCTCATCAAAATGCTGAAACGAGGCGGACATGAGTTTATCACCTATACAGACTATACTAATCGGTTCAATTCATAAACATTCAACTACATGATACGTTTAGCCACTGTTTCACCCTGCTACAACGAGGAACTGGTTTTAGAAAGCTCAGTAGGCCGACTGACAAGTCTTTTCAACGAGCTGATAGCCAAAGGAAAAATCAGCGCCGACTCGATGATGGTGTTCGTCAACGACGGCAGTCGCGACCGCACCTGGCAAATTATTGAGGAGCAACATACAAAGAACAAATTTGTGAGAGGCATCAACCTCACTCGCAACGTGGGCCATCAGAATGCCATCATGGCCGGTATGATGACTGCACGCCAATGGGCCGATGCCGTCATCACCATCGATGCCGACCTTCAGGACGATCTAAACGCTATCGAGAAAATGATTGACGCCTTCGATGAGGGTAGCGAGATAGTGTATGGCGTGAAGGTACAACGAAAGGCCGACCCACTGCTGAAGCGTGTATCGGCAGAAGCTTTCTACAAGCTTCAGGCATCAATGGGCGTGGAAAGCATCATGAACCATGCCGACTTCCGACTGATGAGCCGACGGGCTCTCGACCTGTTGTCGCAATACGGAGAACGCAACCTCTATCTTCGCGGACTGATTCCACTATTGGGACTTCAGACGGCACAGGTAGATGACGTGATCAGCGAGCGAACAGCCGGAGTGAGCAAATACACCCTCAGCAAGATGCTGACACTGGCACTGAACGGCATCACATCGTTCTCCACCAAGCCCTTGTATTTCATTGTGTACATGGGCATGTTCTTTCTCTTCATCAGCTTCTGCATAGGCATCTACGTAATTCATGCTCTCGTTGCCGGAACGGCAGTACCAGGATGGGCATCTCTCATTCTAAGTATCTGGCTGGTAGGCGGTTTTATACTCATCAGCATCGGCACCGTTGGTGTGTATATAGGCAGAATCTACTCTGAGGTAAAAGGACGTCCGCTATACAATATCAAGGAGGTGATTTGAGAATTGAGAATTGACAATTGACAATTGAGAATTGACAATTGAGAGATGAGAGATGAGAGAGAACTGGAGTAAAGAACTGGGACGTATTGTGCGCTTTGGCATCACAGGATCGCTATCGACGCTCATTCACTACGGCGCCTATCTGATAGCGCTGATATGGATGGTGCCCACGATTGCCTACACCGTTGGCTATGGCGTTGGGCTATGCGTCAACTATGTCATGACCACATTCTTTACTTTCAAAGAACATCCGTCAAAAAAGAATGCGGCTGGCTTTGTGGCCAGCCACATTGTAAACTATCTGTTGGAAATCGGCATTCTGAATCTTTTCCTTTATTACGGCATGGAAAAGCGACTGGCCGGTATATTGGTACTCATCGTAGTGGTACCCATCAATTTCCTGATTCTTCGGTTTGTTTTTGTGCGCAAGCAGTAGATGCTGGAGCATAGTCGTTCAGCAGCATCTCATAGCACAGCTTGAACCAGATAATGGCCACGGGCAGTGCCTTTAATGCATAGGGCTGAACGAAGGTCTTTCGCAGGTAAGCCGGAAAGAGATCGCTGGGCGAAAGACTGGTCAGCACAAAGGCAAACACCAGCAAAGCAACATCCCACCCCGTTCGTTTCCAAGGCACACAAGTGTACCAGACCACTACGCCTATCAGAGCAATGATATATCCGCTCGACTCGCTACCGGTAGAGAACAACAGCACAAACATCAGCACCGAAGCCAATAGTGTTTGACGGAAGGCCATATACTTATACTGAGAGAAGCGAAGGTAGGGCAAGCCAAACAACAACAGGCCAGGCACAATCAGCCAAAGGTCGCTATAGGTGGCCACACCCGAAATCTTGCGCACCATTCCCAAGAGTGAGATATTCTGATGGTCAGCAAAAAGATTCTCAGTATTCTTACCTGCCAGACAGTCTATCCACTCAGCATACTGTCCTACAATATACTCAGGGCCACTTATGATCATCGGCAAAGCAAACAGCACCACAGACCACCCTATCAGTGACAAGACAAAACGCAATTTGTGCTTGGAGAAGAAGAAAAAGGCCAGGCCCACAACGCCATAGAGTTTGACCAGCGTACCAAGTACAATGAAAAAGGCTGCCGAGGCATCACGTTCTTTCTCTATCAAGAAGAAAGCCAACAGGATGATAGCAGCGATAGCTATGTTAAACTGTTGCATATAAAGAGCCGTCAGCAGCTCATGAGCACAAAACCAAAGCACAAACAATTGTTGATGGTCGGTCAGTAAAGAACGCCGAATGGCAACATAGAGAAACAGGCTCAACATCAAGCACCACAGCAACAGCCCTAGCCACTCAGGAACTACAGCAAAAGGAGCAATAACCAAAGAGAACAATGGCCCATAGTGATTGACATCCCAATACTCAGCCGGATATTCGGCAAACAGCGACACCTGTTGCCATGTATGCCAGAAAACGCCACGAAAAATAAGGAAGTTGTTGTGACTATGCATCTTCATCACGGCTGCAATCACAGCCAGAAGAAGCCAAAGGCCGAGCAAAGTACGATAGTCCCGAAAAAACGGACGTGCAAAAAAAGACTGGATTTTATCTTTCATGCCGCAAAGATACGATGTTTTTTCCAAATACTTATCAAAAAATAACAATTCATCGAAAAAAGTTACTATCTTTGCGCCTATGAATAAAGACAGACAGATTGCCGTTGTTATCAACACCTACAATGCAGAACAACACCTGAAAGAGGTACTCGATTCAGTCAAGGAATTCGATGAGATTCTTGTTTGCGACATGGAGAGTACCGACAACACACGGGCCATCGCCCAGCAATACGGCTGTCGTATTGTCACATTCCCAAAAGGTCAGCACAGCATTGTAGAACCGGCACGCGAGTTTGCCATTCATGAAGCAGGTTGCGAATGGGTGCTCGTGGTAGATGCCGACGAAGTGGTTACTCCTCAGCTGAAAGACTATCTGTATAGCGAAATAGCAAAACCTGATTGCCCAGACGGTATTGCCATTCCACGCAAGAACTATTTCATGGGACAGTTCCTGCACTCGGCCTACCCCGACTACATACTTCGTTTCTTCCGAAAGGAAAAGACCCATTGGCCGCCCGTTATACATTGCTCGCCAGTGGTTGACGGCCGGGTGGTACGCATACCCAAGAATCAGAAAGAACTGGCCTTCATCCATTTAGCCAACGACTCCGTAAGCGACATCATCAGGAAGTCTGACACATACTCTAATTACGAGTTGCCCCGCCGCAGGCACAAGAACTATGGTGTGGGGAAACTCTTTGCAAGACCGATATTCCGTTTCGTTAAGTCTTATTTCATCAAACGAGGTTTTCTTGATGGAAAGGCAGGTCTCATCCATGCCCTGCTCGATGCCGTTTACCAGTTTGTCATCGTTGCCAAATTGTTAGAAGAAAGGACAAAAAAGACTATTGAATACTGAATATTCAATTATTATTCGTAACTTTGCACCTATTATCAATACATATCAATAATGCTGAAACAGTTTTTCTCCATAATGTCGCGCTACCTGAAGCCTTACAGAAAGTTTCTCGTATGGTCGGTAGTGCTGAACTTTGTATCGCAATGGCTTAACGTATTCTCGTTTGTTGTCCTGATACCTATTCTGAACATTCTTTTCAAAATAGACCAGGCTGTATATACCTATCAGCCTGTGGATTGGCACCACATCAACAAGGATGTACTTGTTAACAACGGCTATGCATACGTTCAAGAGCTGATTGCCAATCATGGAGCTTTCCTCACGCTGGTGTTCATGGGTGTGGCACTGATTGTGATGACAGCCCTGAAAACAGCCGGCTATTTCGCCTCATCATCGGTGATGGTACCACTGCGTACAGGTGTGGTTCGCGACATCCGTATTCAGGTTTACGAGAAAGTGCTTAGACTTCCCCTTAGCTTCTTCTCAGAAGAGCGCAAGGGCGACATCATAGCCCGTATGTCGGCCGATGTACAGGTGGTGGAAGGTTCTATCACAAGCAGTATTGACATGCTGATCCGCCAGCCAATAGCCATCCTGGTATGTTTCTTCACCCTGTTCACCGTCAGTTGGCAGATGACACTCTTCGTACTGGTCGTTGCTCCTATTGCCGGATGGATTATGGGCATCGTTAGTCGTAAATTGAAGAGCCAGTCGGCTGCCGTTCAAGGCCAGTGGGGCGACATCATCGCACAGCTCGACGAGACCTTAGGCGGACTACGCATCATCAAGGCTTTCATAGCCGAGAAGAAGATGGAGAAGCGATTTGAATTTGTCAACAACGAATTCCGCAAGGGAATGAACTCCATGATTATCCGCCAGAACGCTGCTCACCCCATGTCGGAGTTCCTGGGCACTATCATCATCGTGATTGTATTGTGGTTCGGCGGTTCACTCATCTTGAGCGAATCAAACCTCATTGACGCCTCTACCTTTATTTTCTACATGGTGATTCTCTATAGTGTCATCAACCCATTGAAAGAACTCTCAAAGGCAACTTATCAGATACCCCTTGGCCTGGCTTCTATGGACCGTATCGACTTTATCCTGAAAGCAGACAACCCCATCAAGGAACCAGAGAATCCACAACCCCTACCCGCTTTTGAAAAAGAAATAGAACTGCGCAACGTCTCATTCAGCTATATTGACGAGCGCCCCGTATTGAAGCATATCAATCTCACCGTTCCTAAAGGCAAGACCATCGCTCTGGTGGGTCAATCGGGCTCAGGTAAATCCACATTGGTTGACCTTATTCCCCGTTATCACGATGTGAAGGAAGGCGAGGTGCTCATTGACGGCCATAACATCAAGGGACTGCGCATCTCAGAACTACGCTCACTCATCGGCAATGTGAACCAGGAGGCTATTCTGTTCAATGACACTTTCTATAACAACATTACTTTCGGCGTTGACAATGCCACGAAGGAGCAGGTGATAGAGGCTGCCAAGATAGCCAATGCCCACGATTTCATCATGGAGAGCGAGCACGGCTACGATACAATGATTGGCGACCGTGGTGGACGTCTCTCAGGCGGACAGCGCCAGCGCGTTTCAATAGCCCGCGCCATCTTGAAGAATCCCCCAATCCTTATTCTTGACGAGGCCACCTCAGCCCTTGATACCGAGAGTGAGCGCTTGGTGCAGGAAGCCCTGGAGCGACTGATGAAGAGCCGCACCACCATCGCTATTGCCCACCGTCTGTCCACCATCAAGAATGCCGATGAGATTTGCGTACTCTATGAAGGCGAGATTGTGGAGCGCGGTCAGCACGAGGAACTCATTGAGAAGAACGGCTACTACAAGCGCCTCTACGACATGCAGCAGTTATAAGACTGCTATATAAAAAGGCCCTACATTATCCATCTTTCTTTGCCTATGGAACAGAAGTTGGTAAAATATCCTATCGGAATCCAAAACTTCGAAAGTCTGCGGATGGACGGCTATGCCTACGTGGACAAGACTGCGCTGGTTTACAAGTTGGCGTCAACGGGCCGCTACTATTTTCTGAGTCGTCCCCGACACTTCGGCAAGTCACTCTTGCTTTCCACATGGTCACCAAGACCCAAGACTACATTTACATTCTTGAGTTCAAACTCAACCAGTCTGCAGACATTGCCCTTCAACAGATCGAAGAGAAAGAATACGCCCTTCCCTTCGCAGCAGACTCACGTAAACTCTTCAAGATTGGCGCCAACTTCAACCTTGAAAAAAGGTGTATAGATGAATGGAAGTTATTATAAGCATAGCTCATAATAAGAAACAACTATTACAAAAGACTGTAAGACATGCAGTATTAATAGAGAAAGTATGAAACAAGCCTTCACTTCAATAGACTTTATGACGGCTTATATTGGCAAAGGTGTCAATGTTATTTTATATCCTATCAAGAGAAATAAATTCCTATTTGTTTTTTCTTGGCTGATGAGTATAACGATATCTATTATCGCCAACTTAAATGGGATAGATAACAGCATTTTTTCAACATGCTTACTTTCCATTTTTGACTGTTATCTATTCTGTTTGTGCGCTTTTCTATTAAGCTTTCTCAAATTGAGATGGCTTTCCATTTTAATTATTTCCTTATTACTTTATTCTGAGTCTTTTGTCGTCTTTTTTAATCATTCACTATTCAATCGATATACAATCCAACTGATTTTGGAAACAGACACAAGAGAGGGACCACAATTCATCCAATCTGTCTTATTATCGTCAGAATCTGTTATAACTTTCTCCATTTTTTTCTTCATCATATTTCTTTCTTTACTAATTACAAGAGCTTCCCAAAAAAGTTTTCCTTACAAGTCTTTATGGGCTTTTGTTTTTCTTCCTTTTTTAGTGTGGTCAGGAATCAGACAATATGATTCATACAAAAAAGTAAGTAATTGTTTTCAGGCCAAATATAGTATAGAATGTGAAGAAGAAGAAAACATGCCAGAACTTACAACCCCTTTAAATCGAATATTGTATGGCATTGCTTATAATAGCGTTCTTTCAGGAGCTGAATTAAAGACATTAAATATATCGGTCGAAAACTCTGTTGTCGATAGTTGTTCTTTTAAGTGCCCTCTCATTGTAGTTGTTATTGGAGAATCCTATAGCAAGCATCACAGTTACCTCTATAATAAAAGTGAAGTAATGAACACGCCACGGTTGCAAGAAAGAGTTGACAGCAAGAACTTGATTCTATACAATAATGTCATTTCTCCCTTCAATCATACACATATTGTATTTAGACATATGTTTTCCACTTGGGATGATACCTGTAATGATTATTGGTTTAATCACACACTTTTCAGTGCTGTATTTAAAAAAGCTGGATATAATGTATTCTTCATTACAAATCAGTTTACATCTAAATCAACAGATAAATACAACATTCTTGCAGGAACGTTATTCAATCATTTTCGGCTCTCAGAATTGCAATTCACTTCAAGAAACGAACATGAGCATCAGTATGATCTGGAATTATTAGGTGACATTCCCTCTATGGATCTTCTGATTTCAAAACCGACTTTGTTACTAGTCCATTTACTTGGACAACATGTTCCCTATTCAGAGCGATACCCAAAAGATTTCGAACATTTTAAACCAGAACAGGTACATACAAAATATGGAGGGCCTAAAGAACGAAAAATAGCTGCAGACTACATGAATGCAACATACTATAATGATTTTGTCGTAGATTCTCTTTTCTCTATGTTCAATAAGCTGGACATGGTAGCACTTTATTTCTCCGACCATGGAGAAGAGCTTTTTGATTGGCGAAACAAATATATGCGAACAGACGAGGAAAAGATACTGCCAGAAATTGCACGTTATCAATATGAAGTCCCATTCATGTTTTATATGACTGATACTTTCAAGGATAAGCATAAGGATATAGCTGAAGAAATAAAATCCTCATCAACAAAACCATTCACACTTACCGACCTACCAAATCTACTCTTTCATTTAGGCGGTATCCGAATAAAAGATTATCATGAAGACAAGGACTTGTTATCTCCCCATTATAATTGCTCACGTAAGCGTTTAATACATAAAGGAGTTGACTACGACCAGCTAATAAAAGTAAAGAATTAAAATACAGATAGATTCATGACAGAACAAATTGTGAGAATAAAGGAGCTACGAGACAAAATAAAGGAAAGCATCTCACCGCTCATTGACAATGACTATATTTTCATTGAGCTTCCATTTTACATCAATCCTGGCGATGCACTCATTTGGAAAGGAACAGAAACTTTTTTAAGTGAACTTCCATACAAATGTCTTCACAGAGCAGCTTTCTCCACATTCGATTTCATTGATATACCAAAGGATACTATTATTGTCATGCAAGGTGGAGGCAATTTTGGAAATCTATACAGATCAAACCAAGACTTCCGTCTTGCTGTGATAGAAAAATATCCTGACAACAAAATCATTATCCTTCCTCAAACTGTCTTCTATAAGGATACATCATTACTTCGAAAGGATGTATTATCTATGCGCAAGCATAAGCATTTAATCATTTGCGCCAGAGATTATTATAGCTACGATTTCCTTCGACGTTTTCGCTTTTCGGGAAATATTATGCTTGTTCCCGATATGGCATTCTATTGCGACCTTGATTTCATACACTCATTGAGCGTAGGAATAGCAAAAGAGAGGCTCATCTTCAAGAGGATTGACGATGAATACAAACAATCACAGACATTAGATACAATTATTAACCAATCAACGCCCGTCTCCACTGATATCTCAGACTGGGAAATCATAGAACACCCAAACGATACTACCGAGCGATTGCGCGAGATGATTTTGGGAAACTCACCTCACAGTTCAATTAATGAGTATGCCTTAGACACTTTGTTGCCATACATGATTGAGACAGGAATCAAGCAAATCAGTTCTTACAACGAAATAATAACAACAAGACTTCATGCCGCCATTTTAGCTCTATTATTAGGAAAGAAAATAACTATTCTCGACAATAGCTATGGTAAGAATTCTCATTTTTATGACACATGGCTGCAAGACACTTGCGATATAACCTGTATCAAAGAAAAGATATACCATGATTGGAAAAGAACGCTACAGTTTGGCTTCATTCAAACCATATTAAGATTAAATATAGCATGATTTCTGTCATTATACCAATTTACAAAGTTGAAGAGTACTTAGATCAGTGCGTTTCCTCTGTTATTAATCAGACCTATACTGATCTTGAAGTCATTCTTGTAGATGATGGCTCTCCTGATCATTGTCCAAAAATGTGTGACGAATGGGCTACAAAAGACTCAAGGATTAAAGTAATCCATAAAAAGAATGGAGGCTTAAGTGATGCGAGAAATGCAGGATTGGAGGTTGCAACTGGAGAGTATTTTGCTTTTTTAGACAGTGATGACTACATTGAACCTGAGATGTATCATACTTTATACGATATCATCAAACAAGATGACACTCTTGGTATCGCTTCCTGTCTCTTTTATACTGATACCGATGGAAAAATTGATATCATGGACAAGAAATGGGATTTTACGAACAATGTCATTGTCAAAGGTGATGATTTTGGAAGGAATAAAATTCTTCAAGAAACGCCACACCCAGTTTGGAATAAACTATACCGAGCTGATTTATTCCAAAGCGTGCGATTTCGTGTTGGAAGAGTGAACGAGGATATGCTGTTCATGTACGATCTTGCAAAAATCATGAAATCTAAACAATTAAACGAATTCATTATTCCAAAATATCTGCTATATTACAGAATACGCAACAATAGTATTTGCCGAAACGATGAGAGTTTTTTCCAATTATCCATTATTGATAATTTGCAGTTACTAATGAATGAAAGTCTCCATGACAATAGCGGACTGCATGACATTCTATATCTTCAATACAAACAAGAACTTTACACTCTTGTTCATCTCTTGCGAACAGATCCTTCCAATAGAAAATACTCTATAAGAGGTGATATCTTTTTTGACTGTGTACAACTACACCAATTAGACATTGAACATCTCCTAAGAGTCTGCGCTAACCAAGAACAGCAGCTAAAAGAAATAAAGGATATTGCTATAATCAAGCCAATTTTAAGCATTTGTAAAAAAATCAAGAAATTAAAGAAACATTTCTGATAATATAATAACGAGAAAAAAATGACAATTATACCCAAATTCATATCACATGCCGTTGAGAAGGTTCATACAATCTTCTTAATAAAGTCATCACATCTTTTTGACAAAAAATGGTACTCCGATAAATATCTTTACGACATGAAGGTAAAATCGCCCATTAACCACTACCTGAAACATGGATACAGATTAGGATACGATCCTTCGGAGAAATTTTCGACATCTCGATATTTAGAAACTTATCCGGAAGTTAAAGAAGAGATGATAAACCCATTGGTGCACTATTTGAAAAAAGGAAAGAAAATGGGATATCAAATCTTTGCGCATATTACTGAAGAAGAAAAGGACAGTAAATGGCTTGAAGAAAAGAAACCATTCTTAAGCATCATCGTCCCCAATTATAACCACCAAGCTTTCCTTCAGAAGAGACTAGACACTATTTACAATCAGAATTATAAAAACTATGAAGTTATCCTACTTGATGACCTTTCGACCGATGATAGCGTAACTATCTTAAGAGAATATGCAGAAAAATATTCAGATAGAACAAAACTCATACTAAACGAGACCAACTCTGGTTCTCCCTTTGCTCAATGGAAAAAAGGTATTAGCGAAGCAAAAGGAGATTTCATTTGGATAGCCGAAAGTGACGATTGGTGCGATTTGGATTTTACAGAAAAATTGCTTCCTAAATTCAGTGATGAATCAGTGATGCTTTCTTTCTCGCGAACTGATTTTATGACGAATGACACTAAAACATGGACAATAGAAGAATACCTTCACGACATTGGAGGCAAGAAATATGATCATTCTCATAAGATTTCCGCGCATGAATGCGTAAAGAATTACTTTTCGAAGAAGAACATCATTCCAAATGTCAGCAGTTGTATTTTCCGTCGTCCTTTAGACTTTCCCCTTTTCAACGATAATCAATGGAACCACATGAAGGTATGTGGCGACTGGATATTCTATTTATATCTTATCCGTGGCGGTTATATCTATTATACGACAAAAACCACCAACTATTATCGTCAGCATCAGTCGAACACTTCTGTCGGATTACATTCTAAAGACTTGTACTATCAAGAGCACCAGATTGTTAGGAAATACCTTGCAAAATTATATAATATCGATTCTGAAGGACTCAATTGGATGGTATCTCATCTACGGAATTTTTGGAAACAGAATCGTAATGATTATTCCGATGAAATATTTAATCAAATATTTTGTAATGAAGAAATAATCGAAGAAAAAAGTAATCGCTTACCAAATCTTGCCATCTGTTGTTATGCATTCTCAACAGGTGGTGGAGAAAAAGTGCCCATCGACCAAGCCAATGCTTTGAAAGAAGCTGGTTTAGCAATCACTTTTATTGACTGTAGTGGAACTACCCGCAATGAAGCTATCCGAAAGAAACTGAGAAATGATATTCCTGTTATTTCTATCGGATGGGATTTCAGTATTATAAAGCATCTTTTCAAGGAGCTTGGTATTGAATATGCACACACCCACCATGCAAGTGTCGATTGCGGAATTGCTGAGAACAAGCCCGACCATGTCAAACAAATCGTTACCTTACACGGCATGTATGAAACTATACCTGAACGCTATCTTAAGGTGCAAATTCCTATGCTATTGAAAAAAGTGCACCAATGGCTTTACATTGCTGAAAAGAATCTATCCATTATGGTTGAATATGGTGCTAACAGAGATATGTTCAAAAAGGTATTCAATGCCGTTCCAAGCACTCCTATAGAGAAGACACGCAAGGAAATCATCAAGGAATGTGGTTTCAGGGATGATTCTATTATAGCAGCGATTGCTAGTCGTGCGTTACCAGAAAAAGGATGGAAATCAGCTTATGAGTCTATTCAAAGGACACGAAAAGCTACAGGCAAAGATATATGTGTCATTTTCATCGGCGATGGTCCTCTATATGAATCTATGAAAAAAGACAAAAATGAATGGGCTTATTTCGCTGGTTATTCTAATGATGTTACATCATTCTTTAACGCAGCCGACTTTGTCCTATTACCATCCACCTACTCAGGAGAAAGTTTTCCATTATGCATCCTTGAGGCCTTTCAAGTTGGAAAGCCAGTAATTGCCACAAATATTGGCGAAATACCAAATATGGTAGAGACCACTGACGGAAATGCTGGTATTATTATTCCAATTAATAATAATGAAGCTGATCCTGAATCATTGGATTCGGCTATCAAAGAATACTCTGAAAAGAATACTATATATAAAGATGCATGTCACTGTGCAACCATAGCAGCAGAAAAATATTCAATGCATAACTTAACAAATCTTCTTATAAAGTATTATAAAGAATAATCAGCTCGTTCTATATAACATTATCACCATTTCAGTAGAGTATTGACTCAATGCCTCTGAAATGGTGATATCGTTTAGTAAAAATAGTATCTGCGCACAATTTGAAAGAGTTTTACATAGCTTTAAGGAATCCCAATAGCTTTCCTATTTCATATAGCGTCATGTCAACAGCAGTGCCACCAAAAAGGAATCGAAATTCCGTTCTCAGACAATCTAATTCATGATTATTGTCCTCCTTATTCAGACGCTTGGTCCATCTACCTCGTAAACAGCGACGTTGGAATTTATTCAATTTCATCATTTCCGACAGGTCTAAAAGGACACCAGCAATATCACGCCACTTACGGCCATCTTTTTGAGAATCCACTGTTACCTTACGCTCATGCTGACGATATAAATTCAACTGTCTGCAAACTTCAATCACTTGTCCTTGAGCACACAAATAGTTCCAAAACATCCAATCCCCACAGTACCGATATTGCTGATACTTATTCGGCATCTTAGAATAAGCAGATTTCTTGAATACAACCATACTGGCATTATAAATATGGTTTTTTACAAGCATTTTATGTCTCAAGAACCATTGTCCGCCATACACCTCTACTTTACCTGAGCTTCCCTTAGGATGCCAGGTAAGAGTCATTGGCTGACTATTACTATCAATCATCTGAGAATGGGTGAAAGCAACTACAGCTCCAGGAGTAGCTCGCAATTCATTTATAAGAGTCTCCAACAAATTAGGCTTTGCCACATCGTCGCTCTCAGCGATCCAGATATACTTACCCTGCGCCAGCTTAATTCCTCTTTCCCATTGGACAAAAGTATTACCAGTGTTCTCCTCGTTCAGTACAATATGACTCACGTGGGGATTATCCTTGTAGCTGTTGATAATCTCACGACTATTGTCGGGCGAACAGTCATCAAGCAATATCAACTCAAAGTCCTGAAACGTCTGATTCAGAATGCTGTCTATACGCTCACGCAAATAGGGAGCATGGCTGTAGTTGGGTACTATGACACTGACTAAGGGTTCGTTCATTTCTTCAATACTTCAAATATCAATTCATCAAACAACCGTTCGGTTTCTTCGTACATAAAATGGCGTCTGTGTTGCTTCAGTTGCGCTAAGATCTTTTCCTGCAAAGCCTCATCTGTCAACAGTCTATGAATAGCATCTGCCATTGCCTGTGCATCGCCAACAGGCACAAGAAGCCCTGCCCTGCCCTTATTGAGAATCTCACTTGGTCCCGTAGGGCAATCAGTAGAGACTATCAGCTTGTTGAGCATAAGTCCTTCCAACAATACCGTGGGCAGACCTTCCATCTTGGCACTATGGGCTAACAAACGGGCATTCTTCATCCACGGATATGGATTTTCATGGAATCCCAGGAACACTACATCATTGGCTATGCCCAGTGATTCGGCGAGTTCTTTCAGTTCCTGTTCGGACTGTCCTTTTCCGAGCAGATAAAGAAGTTCCGTATGGTGATATTGTTGTCTTAGAATCTGATAAGCGCGCAGCAATGTAGAGAGGTCTTTCTGACTCTCTTCCAGTCGTTCTACAGCCAGAATATATGGATGGTTGAGCAGATCGTTGTCAACAATCTCGTCAGCACGTGCAAGGAGTTCTTCTCGGTCCTTGGCATTATAGATAAGACATAACTTACTGGTCAGATGCGGAAGCAACCTTCTGCCTTCATCATACATGGCCTTACTGATAGTCACCACTTTCTCGTAATTACAAAGATAGCGACTTATTCTCATCATGCGCCGTTTGTTGGTATGCATCATCTCTTCAAAACTGAAATGGAACCAGGCCAACTTTGGCGTATGTGTTCCAGCCAGCAATGAATAGGAACAGCAGTCAAAGTCGATAACCACATCATTCTTGGCAGCCAGACGTTTTAAGTTTCTCTTTATAATAAAACGTCGGATAGGAGCCAGCACGCTCTCATCATAGATTTTCCTCGACAATGGTATTGTCTGAGTTATCTTACGCCGTCTCCATTTCATTAGGAAATTATTCTCCACAATGTGGTACACAACTATCTCCTTAGGAATATTAGCATAAAACACCTCAAGTTTGTCCATATCCTGCTCGATAGCCAGTGTAATCTGATACTTTCCACTGGCCGACAACGCCTGAAGATAGTCTATTAACACGGAATCAATGCCTCCATCAAGAAAACGACTGATGACAAAGAGTATTCGTGGACAGGGCTCATCCTTTATAAGCTGTTCCAACTGGTGCCCTGCGGTATCCATAGAGAACGACTTTCTCTGTCTCTGTCCATAGTCAAGTAATTCTTTCTGCAATGCAGCATCAGAAAGGGTTCGATGCATGGCAACAGCCAATTCCCGAGCATTGCCTACCGGAGCTAACAATCCGGCCTTTCCATCGGCTAAAACCTCAGCAGTTCCTATCGGGCAATTTGTCGCAACCATCAGCTTTTTCAAGAACAGACCTTCAAGCAGTACTGTAGGCAGTCCTTCAAATCGCGAACTATGCACCAGCATCTTGCTGGCCTTCAGCCACGGTAACGGATTGGCTTGGAAACCGAGAAACAACACATCATCGGCAATGCATAGTTCTTCGGCCATTTTACGAAGAGCTTTTTCCTCTTCTCCCTTTCCTATAATATACAGTTTCTCCTGATGATTATACTTATCACGGAGTATCTGAAACGCTTTCAAGAGTGTCGGTATATCCTTTGGAGTGGTCAAGCGCTCAATGGCAAGAATAAAAGGCTGTTTGATTGCTTCGTCAGAGGGGGTATCGGCAGCAAGGCGCAGAACGGTATCTTCATCCTTCGGATTGTAGATAACCTTAAATCTATTGGTCTGTGCAGGAAACATTCTGTCGGCTTCTTTCTTCATGCCTTTAGCAATCAGTACCACATGGTCATAGTTTTCCAGATACTTACCAATGCGTTTCATTCGCCGACGGTCTTGCTTAGCGAAATGCTCAAAACTGAAATGGAAAAAAGCGAGTTTCTTGATTTTCACCGACTTCAGCAGCGAATAGCAGCAGCAATCGAAGTCGATAAGTACATCATGCTCTTGAGCACTCTGTTTGAGTCTTTTGCTCAGCATCCTTTTGCGTATGGGTACCAAGAACACCTCATCAACAGCCTTGGCAAGTGGAGAAATGGTTTTCTTGACTCGCTTTTTATACAGGTAGGTCAACCACTGGTTCTTAACATAGTATTCCACTTTAAGATTAGCGGGCAACTGACTACGGTAAACCTCCAATTCATCCAAACAGATAGCGATGCCTAAGGTTACTTCATATTGTTCATTAGCGGCAAACCACCGCAGATACTCTATCAGGATTGTATCAATACCACCATCTAGAAAGCGGCTCATTGTGAACAATACGCGACGGGGCTCTTCCATTTCTCTCAACAGATATTAATGTTTCCAATAGCTTCTCCACCCCATATGCTGGGCATACTCTTCCTCCGTGACTTTCTCAAACACCTTTTCCCCTTCCACGCGGAAGCGGTAGTCAAACTCTTCTTTGGTACGCGACCAGCGGTCGTGACTCCACAGCCAAAGGGCAGGATCGCGACGAATGGTCTGTTCCAGTTCATGCATATAGCGTTCGGTAAGCTGATAGTCGGGGACATTATCCGGATGGCGATCAATCAGTTTGAATTCGCACTCATAATAACCACGTTTTACTCTACGCACATCTCCATAGAAGAAGGCCTGTCCTGTACGCTTAATGATGCGCTCAGAACCTGTAAACATTGGGGTATTATGATTCAAGAAGTTCATCCACAGGTGAATATTGCGCCAGTTGGGCTTTTGGTCGGCAATATAACCAATTACTAAGGGGCGCCCTTCCCGTCTGTATTTCACTATATCGCGCAAAGCTCGCTCCATAGGAATACATACACTGCCAAAACGCTGGCGAAGTTCAATGAAGAACTGGTTGGTCTCAGGATTTTCTATCGGATGATAAAGTTCGGCACATATTCCTTTTTCCGACAAGGCAAGGGGCAAGGTACTCACCCACTCCCAATTACAATAGTGACCAAGCATCACTCCACACGACTGTCCTTCTGCCCAGCATTTCTCAATTTCTTCTGTTCCTTTGAAAACCATTCTTCGAGCCATTTCCTCTCGGCTGATAGAAGCCATCTTGAAGGTCTCAACAATATAGTCACAGAACCAACGGTAGAACTGACGCTCTATTTTTTTGATTTCCTTGATATCTTTTTCCGGGAAAGCTGAGGTAAGGTTATTACGGACCACTTTGCGCCTATAATGCGCTCCATAATAAATGATAAAATACATCATGTCTGAAATAAGATAATGCACTCTCAATGGCAGTAAAGACAATACTTTTACCATAAAGAAGCCTAGTTGTATAACTTTACTCAAAACATCTTTTTTCATAACATCATGCAGATTATTTCAAATTCAGGTCTGTGGATTTGCCTGCAAAGATATAAAAAAAAACTTAGAGGCATTTCTTTTCTTCATTTTTTCTCAGCAGAGGTATCTGGAATCAGCCTGTTTTCGGTAATTCTTTCCATGTATTGCTGGATAATGGCTTTCAACTCGAGTTCCATTTCTTGCAATTGAAAATTGAGAGTTGAGAGTTGAGAATTATTTTCTATCAGGTTATGCTTCATCAAACGGTCGTCCAATGAATAGAGACCCGTCACTTTCTCACCATCAAATTGCATTACATGCCCGTATTTTACATATTGATAGATACCATTCAGATAGTTTACTGCCCATGTTTCATCGGCAGGCGTATGAAGCAAGTCGATGCCAAAGGTCAGATAAGGCTGGTCATAGCCCAGATATTCGAGAATAGTGGGCATAATATCGGTCTGCTGAGCAATGGCGTCCACCATTCCACTTCCCATCTCACCACTGGGATCATAGAATATCACAGGTGAGCAGAAGCCTCCAAGATCGGTACGATACTCCTCGAAATACGTCTGATTGGTATGATCGCTGGTTATGGCAAAAATGGTATTCTTGAACCAAGGTTGTTTCTTTGCACTCTCAAAGAAGTGCTGCAGTGCCATATCGGTATAGCGAATCACCTTATAGACAGGCATATCAGGATTCTCTTCCTTGAACACATCCTTATAGGGCTCGGGCACACGGAACGGATGATGGCTCGACAGGGTGAAGAGTGCTGTCATGAAAGGCTGTTTCATCTCCGACATCTTCATGCAGTAGTATTGCATAAAGGGTTCATCCGAGATGCCCCACCATCCGTCAAAGTCCTTATCGCCTCCCGTACGACCATCAGCCACATAGTCTTCACGACCATAATAGTCCTTAAATTTCGTAGCACGGGCAAAGGCTAAGAAGCCCATCGAGCCACGCTCAGCGCCATGGAAGAAAGCTGTCTCATAGCCTTTTCCATTCAAACAATCGGCTATTCCAGACACATGATTCACAGAATAGGGTGATAAGAAGAAAGGCTCGACAAACATTGGAATAGACGACAGGATAGAAGGCATACCATCGATAGACTTTCTGCCATTGCAATAGCTATAGCGATAGGTCAGGGCCCCATTGGCTATCAGCGAATCGGTAAACGGTGTATAGCCCTTGTATCCGGGAATATGCTTATTGTAGGCTCCAATATACTCTCGGCCAAAACTTTCTATGATAATCACCACTACATTTTTGTTTTTGAAAGTTTTGACAGAATCGGAAACTATTGGCTGGTGAATAGGATTGAACACGCTGACCATTTCTTCTTCCGTCTGGAAATAGTCGGGCACCACGTAAAGATTCTTTCCTATAGTACGAATCAATGCAAACGGTGTGTTCAGCACGATGCCTGTCTCTGTAGGACGGTCACAATAGTTATTGGCATTCGACACGGTAATGGGACGAATATCGCGCGTCCAACCGCCACGCATACCGGCCACGCAGAATGGAACGAAACCCAGCAGCGAAACGGTCATCGTCAGATAGTACTTGACAGATGCTGAATAAACGGTTCTGGCACCTTTCTTTTCAGATGCACCGGTGATAGGCATCGCATACAACTTCCACAGTCCCCATCCTATCAGTCCTGCCAACAGGAAGAAATACCAATGTGAGAGGGCTTCAGTCAAGAAGATACCACCCAGGTTATTCTCGTTTTCAAACTCTTGGAAAATAGTCGTTGTGGTGCGGCGCATTGAGTAGCGGAAATAGACGGAATCGCCTAGGTTGAGTGCAAACGTCAATACATTGACAACCACAAAAACCCATCGGCAAACAGTATGATAAGCGCGACGCTCTTTCAGATGCAAGGGGAAGAGTATCATCACTATCCAAAGTGCATTTGTATAAAGGATAGCAGTAGTATCGAACATCACACCACCCGAAAACAATTCTAACAAGTGGCTGGCGGTTATACTCTCAGCAAAAAGGTTCCAGTTCTCCAACAAAAAAGCCACACGGGCTATAAAATAAACAACGTAGGCCAGCAATAGGTTGAAAAGTACCGAACCAATGGGTCTAAGATAGTTCAGAATCTTCGTTTTCATGCCGCAAAGGTAAAAAATAATTATGAATTATGAATTATGAATTATGAATTATTCGTACCTTTGCAATATGAAAAGTTTTAAAACAGCTATTCTTTATCACTTCTTTTCAACCCTCTTTTTGGGCATTATCCTCCTCTGCTATGCCTGGGGCGATTCTATTGTGCAGTCGATGGATTTCATCGGTTGGGTATTCTTCGTCACATCGTGCTTTTCGCATGCAGCACTCTTCATACTGGCGTTCATGTTGGTGTTCTACCTGCCGTTCCACCTATTACGCCTGCACCGCACTGCCGCCTCATTGTTTGTAGGCTCGGTCAGTTTGCTGGCAGTAGCAGCGTTTATCAACATGCAGGTATATCGCATCTATCGTTTTCATATCAACGGTTTTATTATGAACCTGCTGACCGGTCCCGGTGCAGGCGATATTTTTGATTTCGATGCAAAGCTGTATTTCACCGAAGGAATCATGCTCTTAGGTATCGTAGCCATCAGTATTGCTCTTTGGTTCGTTTCTTTAAAGTTATCTTCAAAAATTGTCAACTCCCAACTCATCAAGAGTACCTGTCTGCTGCTGGCCATGCTGTTCACCGCCAACGGCATTCATATTTATGGTTCCTTTGTTCTGAAGCCCACTATCGTGAAGAGTGCTCGCTTGGTGCCTTACTACTTCCCACTGTCTGCCACTGGATTTCTGAAAGACCTCGGTTTTACACGAACGGTTCTCGAAGTGGATGGAGATCTGGCTGGCGATGGCGATCTGTGCTATCCTATTCATGAGTTGACTGTTGACAGTGCTTTAGCCAAGCGGCCCAACATTGTCTTCATTCTGATTGACTCCTGGAGCAAGCAAGCTCTCACCCCTGAGTGCATGCCCAACCTCTACCAACTGGCACACGAAGAACAATGGTTTGACAACCACGTGAGTTGCAGCAACGGTACGCGCTACGGAGTGTTCGGACTCTTTACGGGCGTGCAGCCTTATTACTATAGTGTGTTTGAGGCCAACCGCACCAGCCCTGTGCTCATCGATCAGCTACTGGATGCCGGCTACGATTTCCGGGCATATCCCAGTGCCACGCTGAAAGCGCCCGACTTCCGTCGTATTCTGTTCAGCCACGTTCCCAACCTACGCACCGATACTGAGGGAAATACAGCCTACGAACGTGACCAGCGCATCAAAGACGATTTGATTGCCGACCTGCCAAATCTGAAAGCTGGTGAGAAACCATTCTTCGCCTTCATTTTCTTTGATTTGCTTCATGCCTATAGTCTGCCAAAGGAATTACTGACTCGTTTCCAACCTTCATGGGAGTACGGAAAGTTCGATGTGCTAAACAACGATATGGACCCTACCCCATTCTGGAATCTGTATCGCAACTCCGCCTATCAGACCGACAAGATGGTGGGCGAACTGATTGGTCAACTCAAACAGCAGGGTATGTATGAGAATACGCTTATCTATATCACCGGCGACCATGCACAGGAATATAATGAGAACCACAAGAACTACTGGGGGCATAACTCCAACTTCTCTACCTATCAGATTGGTGTTCCGCTCATCGCACATATTCCCGGCGATTCGATAGCTCACCGCTATACCCACCGCACCACACACTACGATTTTGTGCCTACGCTGATGCACGACTACCTGGGGGTTACCAATCCTTTGGATGATTATTCTGCGGGGCTTTTGCTCAACGACTCCACAAACCGTCTGTGGCACTTCGTGGGCAATGAGCTGCGCTATGCTTTCCTTGTAGAGGGCGATACAATTCTCACCAAAGAAGGTGCCGGCTACATAGAGGTTACCGATGCCCAACTGAATCCAGTTGAGAACTATCACATCAAGCCCAAAGACTTTGATAAAGCCATCAGGGAACTGAACAGGTTCTTTAGGTGAGGTTCTTCCGATTCTACCGAAAGTGAAGGCAGCCATCATCAAGACTACATAGGCTTACTTCTCAATCAAATCAGCAGAGGTTATTTGCAGTAAGGCACGTGCCCTTTTCAACTTGTTTTCCACGCTATCTCCTTCCTGTGCAATGATTTGATTCACATCGAGGTCATAGGCCATAAAGCCGAATGAATCGATAATAGTCACACCATTGTTATAGGTATGATAGGCAAACGGCTGTTGATATTGTTTACCCATCACATCGCGACTGAAGGTGAAAGCGCTGTGGTCTATCTGAAGCTGTCCAAAAAGGGTTGCCGCCAAATCGCTCTGATTACAAACGGCTTCTATCTTTCGTGGCTCACGGATTGCGCCACCTGTCCATATCATTGGGATATGATTATAGAGCCGAGTCGTCTCATCAATTCCTTTATAGCGGAAACCGTGGTCGGGCATAATGACAACAAGCAGATTATCCCACACGGGCAACTGCTTCAGACTGTCTATAAAGCTACCGATACATTGATCCAGGTAGTTGAAGGCATTATACACCTCATCATCCAACACCTTTGTCGGCACATCCCAAGGCTCATGACTACTCAGTGTGAGCATGGTTTTCATCCAGTGAGAAGACTGTTCCTGCTTAATCTCACTGAGCAGTGAAGCAAACACCAGATCGTCGCGCACGCCCCACTGGGCTGTTTGCTGCTCTTCACGGGTATAGTCAGCTTTCCACGTCAGTTGGTCGAATCCCGTTCCTATCACATAGCTTCGCATATTGGTGAAGTTAATATCGCCACCATACAAGAAACTGGTTGAATAGCCCTCATCTTTCAGCGAGGCGGCAATCGATGCCAACTTACGACTTTTCTCTGGAATCTTCATAACCGATGTAACAGGGAATGCCGGATAGCCGCTGAGTATGCTCACCACCCCCTTGTCGGTGCGCCATGAATTGGCATAACACTCGGTGAAGTTCACGCTTTCGTCGGCCAACTGATCCAGACGGGGCATAATCTCAGGATGACCGCCAACCTTCGTAAACTGACTGCCACAGCTTTCCATCACGATCAGAACGATGTTTGGCCGGTTCGTATTCAGAAGTGTATCGGGGTCAACACTTTCCGTATTGTATAGTCCTTCTGTAAATTTCTGACATTCCCCTACCTCAAAATATTCATAACTGACGATATAGTCACCCGACTTTCCTATCGACGACAGAAAACTGAACACGGGGTTCACAGCTGCATGGTTCAGAAACTGATTTCCCGAGTAATAGACCTGTCCTATGTTAGTGGTCGATTCTCCAAGACCGCCACGAATACCAATCACAATGAAGGGGATAAGAACAAAGTATAGGAGGAATTCGATGCTTCGTGCGGTAAGAGAGGGACGAGAAGAAACTGGATGAGAGTCTGCCGTCAAAAATGTTTTTACTACGCTGCGATAGGCAACAAATATCAGTCCTGTCACCACCAGAAACGCCAACACTCTTACCATAAGATAGCTCCAGGTCACGCTGGCCATTGCTTCGGTGGGCGTCTCTAAATATTGCAAACAGAATGCATCGAGTTTGAAATGCCAGAACTCGTACAGACTCACATCGGCCACGAAAGCCAACGACATGGCGATGGCTATCAGTAGGAAATAAATGTTCCACACCCACTTAGGCAGTTTCACCCAAACCGATGCCATGACAGCCAACAGTGGAAAGGAGAGTACATATAAAGAAGTGGAAAAATCGAGCGAGAACCCATGAGTCAGAACATTTACCATATCGCCAAAAACAAAATCCTGACTTCCTAAGTTGCAAAGCATGAATATCACTTTTGCTAGCGCAAAAACGAGCATCGTCATCACGAATATACCCAGTAAAAACAACAGGTGTCTCTTCATCTCGTTCAAAAATGTACCTTTTGGCCGCAAAGATAGGAAAAATTGTATAATCATTGCGCCCATGTTACATTTTTTTAATAACTTTGTCGTCAAATACAGACAATTATTTTTTCCATTGAACATGAAAATGACAAATAATAGATGGTCGGCAATTCTAAAGGGAGCCAACCGATTTGTATCTTTAGTTTTTCAGCCCATCTCACACTGCCGCACCTTATTCTTTTTCCTGTTGCTGATGGTCTATACCATCAAGATTGCCGACAATCTGACGGGAACAGGTACTGATGCTTTTCTTTCAACCCTATTGCCCATCTTCGACTGCTATCTGTTATGTCTGATTTCTTACGCATTGAAGAAAGTCCGGCTTGGATTTGTCATTCCCATCGTTGCTACGACGATTCTGTTCAGTGAACTCTTCACCATTTTCTTTTATCACTCCAATTTCACGATCTACGTCATTCTGCTGTTGTTCGAAACCAACAACAAGGAGAGTTCAGAGTTCATCAACGCCGCTCTCACACAGTGGAGCACCTGGTATGCCGTGATGCTCACAATGGGTATGGCCGCCCTATCTTTTCTCTTTTCAAAACTTTCACGACGTCAGTTTACTGGCAGGCGAGCCATTATCTGTTTGGGAACAGCTCTCATTCTGTGGTCAGGAATACGTCAGATTTCGGCCTATTACAAACTGACCAAATGTTTCAGTAGTGCCAGCACCACTGTTTGCAACGACCCTCACTACCGTCCACACCTCAACACTCCTTTCGTGCGTCTGGCCTACGGAGTGGCATACAACATGGCCTCATCGGCCGAACTCGACGTGCTTGCCGAATCGGTTGAAGCAACTCAGGTAGATAGTTGCAGCTATCGCTGTCCGCTCATCGTACTGGTCATCGGCGAGTCCTACAACAAGCATCACTCTCAGCTCTATGGCTACGAACTGCCTACTACCCCACGTTTATTGAAGAAACGCAACGAGGGAAGTCTGATTGTTTACAACAATGCAGTGACTCCTTACAATTTCACTTCAAACGCCTTCAAATACATGTTCTCCACCTGGGATGACGAAGGCAATGACGACTGGACCCAGCACACGCTGTTTCCCGCTATCTTCAAGAAAGCCGGCTACGAGGTTGACTTCTACACCAATCAGTTTGCGATGGAACAGACCAACGTGTGGGACTACACCGGAGGCACTATTTTCAATCATGCCCAACTGTCAGACCTGCAGTTCTCGCGTCGCAACTCATCGGTGTTCACCTATGACGGCATGCTCATCGATCAGATTCCTTCTGCCGACGAACTCGCGGCTAAGCCTACCCTGCTCATTGTCCACCTTGAGGGCCAGCATGTGAAGTACGACAAAAAATATCCTGCAGAGTTTGCCCGTTTCAATCCAGAGGATGAGAAGACGCCCTACGGAGGAGAACTGGGCAAGCAGACGGCTGCCCACTACGATAATGCCACATACTATAACGACTATATCGTTGATTCTGTGTTCAATATGGTGCGTGAGAAAGATGCCATTGCCATCTATCTCTCCGATCATGGCGAAGAGGCCTACGACTGGCGCAACCAGTATGAGCGCACCAACGAGGGTACTCTCTATCCTGAAGTGGCCCACTATCAGTATGAGATTCCGTTTATGTTTTTCATGACCGACTCGTTCCGTGTGAATCATCCCGATGTGGCAGAAGCCGTAAAGACCAGTGCCGACCGCCGTTTCTTCAGTTGCGACCTGCCCCACCTGCTCATTTACTTAGGAGGAATCAGTACTCCCGAATATATAGAAAAGCGGAATATTCTTTCGCCCAAATACGATTTGAACCGCAAAAGAATAATCCGCAATGATGTCAATTACGATGAGTTAATAGAAGATGGGTTTTGATGGGTCTGATGGGTCTGATGGGCTTAATGGGTCTAATAGGCTCCTCACCCCAAAGCCTATTAAACCCATTAAGCCCATCAGACCCATCAAAACCCATCAAAGCCCACTAAGCCCATCAAAACCCATCAAGCCTCCTCACCAAACAGCGTCGCGCTCGTGCTCCCCGTAATGCGCACGCGCACGGTCTCTCCAATATGATGGTTGCCCTTGTCGAACACCACCATCTTGTTCTGTTCAGTGCGACCGCAAAGCTGACTGCGACTGCGCTTTGAGAAACCCTCCACCAGTACGTCAAACTCCTTGCCCTCATCCTTTTTGTTCTGCTGGGCAGAGATTTCTGTCTGCAGGGCAATAAGCTCGTTCAGTCGGCGAATCTTTTCTTCCTCAGCCACATTATCAGGCAGATGTTTCGAAGCATAGGTTCCCGGACGCTCAGAGTATTTGAACATGAAGGCCGAATCGTAGCCCACCTCACGCATCAGCGAGAGTGACAACTGATGGTCCTCTTCCGTCTCGTCATGATAGCCCACGAAGATATCGGTAGAAAGACCGCAGTCGGGGATTATCCTACGAATAGCAGCCACACGATCCATATACCACTCACGGGTATATTTACGGTTCATCAGTTTCAAAATCCTGTCGCTACCGCTCTGCACAGGCAGGTGGATATGTTTGCACACATTAGGCTCTTCGGCAATCACACGCAGGGTATCATCGCTCATATCCTTCGGATGCGAGGTGGTGAAACGGATGCGCATCTCTGGAGCCTCACGGGCCACTTTCCTCAACAATTCATGGAATAGGATATCCCCTTCCTCGGAGGAGGCTTTATATGAATTTACATTCTGTCCCAGCAGTGTCACCTCCTTGAAACCACGGTCGCGCAAGTCGCGCACTTCACGCAGGATGCTTTCCACATCACGACTGCGCTCACGACCACGGGTATAAGGAACAATGCAATAGTGGCAGAAGTTGTTACAGCCACGCATGATGCTCACGAAACCACCTATCTTATGGCCCAAGCCAATACGCTGGGGCACCACATCCTTATAGGTCTCGCTGGTAGAAAGCTCGATATTGATGGCTTTATGCCCCATTTCGGCCTGAGCGGTCAGATCGGGCAACGACAGGTAGGCATCTGGGCCTGCCACAAGGTCAACACCATGATTTTCCAACAGGTCGTCCTTCACGCGCTCAGCCATACAGCCAAGTACTCCGACAATCAACTGCTTCTTAGACTTTCTCATGGCGTTGAGTGCTTCCAGACGATGATAGATTTTCTGTTCGGCATTATCGCGCACCGAACAGGTATTCAAAAACACAGCATCGGCCTCTTCTGCCTTTTCACAAGTCTCATAGCCTGCCATCTGCATCACTGATGCCACCACTTCCGAGTCGGCCACATTCATCTGGCACCCGTAGGTTTCAATATAGAGTTTCTTCATCCAACAATTTTTTCCTAATTACCTATTTTTAAAATGAGCGTGCAAAGTTACTACTTTTTTCCGACAATTGTCTATATTCAATTAATATTTAACTGATGAATACTGTTGCTGTCCGTCAGCAGCTCTCAGTCAGCCAGTACGAAGTCGAGCTGGCGCTTCTCGATATTGGCGCGAGCCACTTTGATGCGCACGGCATCGCCCAACTGATATTTCTGATGATGGCGACGACCCACCAGGCAATAGTTGCGCTCGTCAAAGTCATAGTAGTCGCCGTCAAGGTCGTGCATGCCCACCAGTCCCTCGCAGTGGTTCTCGTCTATTTCACAGTAGATGCCGTACGACTGGATGCCTGAGATATGAGCATCAAACTCCTCTCCCACCTTGTCGGCCATGAACTCCACCATTTTATATTTTATAGAGTCGCGCTCGGCATTGGCAGCCGTCTGTTCCATCTGACTGGAGTGTTCGCACAGTTCCTCGTAGTGTTCCTGATTCACCGATCGACCGCCTTCCTGATAGCGGGTGAGCAGTCGGTGCACCATCGTGTCGGGATAGCGGCGGATGGGTGAGGTGAAGTGGGTGTAATAGTCGAAGGCCAGTCCGTAGTGACCGATATTATGGGTAGAATATTTTGCCTTCATCATAGCACGCAGGGCGAGAGTCTCCACCAGTTTCTGCTCACGCTGTCCCTGCACATCGTCCATCAGTTTGTTCAGGTTTTTCGAGATAGCGCCTTTCGTGCCACTGGTTTTCACCTTATAGCCGAATGGTGCAACAGCGGCCCGCAGCGACTCCAGTTTCTGTGGGTCGGGCTGGTCGTGAATACGATACACGAAGGTCTTGGCCTTTGGCGAAGACTTCTGATTATTCTGAGATTTCGGAGTTTTCTGAGCTTTTCCGATAAATTCTGCCACGGTACGGTTGGCCAGCAGCATGAATTCCTCCACCAGCTGGGTGGCATCGTTCGATTTCTTGAAATAGCAGCGTATGGGCTTTCCGCTCTCATCGACATCGAAATGCAGTTCCTCGCGGTCAAACTTCACGGCACCTCCCTTGAAACGGCGTTCGCGCAAGGCTTTCGCCATGTGGTCGAGAACTCTAAGAGCCCCCTCTACTGCCCCCGAGGGGGCTTCTTTAGTTGGACTATCTTTAGCAGCCACTTCGGGGGCCGTCAATATCTCCTGCACCTCTTCATAGCAGAATCTTCTGTCGCTCTTGATCACGGTATGAGCCAAGTGCCAGTCTTTGATATTGGCTTCTTCGTCCATGATGAAGATGACGCTATAGGCGAGTTTCTCTTCATCGGGGCGCAACGAGCAGATGAAGTTGCAAAGCCGCTCGGGCAACATGGGGATGGTGCGGTCAACGAGATAGACGCTCGTGGCGCGCTGCTCAGCCTCACGGTCAATGATGCTTCCCTCTGTCACATAATGAGACACATCGGCAATGTGAACGCCAACTTCGTAATAGCGAGCCCCCTCGGAGGCAGTATGGGAGGCCGGGGCTACCCTTATCGACAATGCATCGTCGAAATCCTTGGCATCCTTCGGGTCGATGGTGAAGGTGAGCACATCACGGAAATCCTCACGACGGGCTATCTCCTCGGGAGTTATCTCGGCAGAAAGCTTGTTGGCGGCCTCCTCCACACGCTTCGGATACTTGTAGGGCAGTCCGTACTGGGCCAGGATGGCATGCATCTCAACATTATTATCACCCTGATTGCCCAACACATCGATCACTTCGCCCATGAGGTTCTTCGAGTCTTTCGAGGGCCACTGGGTGATTTTCACCACCGCCTTCTGACCGGTCTTTCCGCCCTTCAGTTTCTTTTTCGGAATGAGTATATCGTGATTAAAGATATTGCCTTCGGTAACAAGGAAGGCGAAATCTTTCTCTACCTGCAGGATGCCCACGGCCTGGTCGTGCTTGCGCTCCAAAATCTCCGTGACCATGGCCTCCCTGATATGGTTCTGCCTACGGGCCATCATGGCCACACGCACACGGTCGCCACCCATGGCAAACATCGAGTTGCGCTCGCTGACAAAGATAGGCTTGCCACCATCATCGGGCAGGAACGAGTTTTTGCCGTTGGCTTTGCGCACGAAAGTGCCCTCCTGCACCTGTGTCTTCAGGTTCAGACGGTAGGCATTGCTCTCAGGTTGTATAAGGTAGTCGTCCCAGGTCATCTCTTCCAGCACATCGACGGCCAGCATCTTGGCTGGATGGGTGTCCAGTCTGAGGGCTTTGAAGATCTGTTTCAGTGCGAATGTCTCGTTGGGGTGAGCCTGAAAAAATGCCTGAAGGGCATCAGCAACCATTGCTTTATTCAATCGTTTTCCACCTTTTCGTCCCATAGTATTTATTCATTTAAAGAGTTGTTATTGCTGCAAAGATAGCAAAAAATCATATCACTCAAATAAATTTTGGCCATTATTCATTGAATTTTGGCCAAAATTTGAAAAATAATGGCCAAAATTTATTTGACTATTTGTACCTTTGCAGTGCAATTTTATTATCATTATTGGACAATGAGAATATTAATCACCGGAGCTAGCGGTTTTATTGGTTCGTTCATTGTTGAAGAAGCTCTTCGACAGGGTATGGACACATGGGCTGCCGTGCGTGGAAGCAGTTCAAAACAGTTTCTGCAAGACGAGCGCATCCATTTCATTGAACTGAACCTTGACAGTCAGCAGCAGTTGGAACAACAGTTGCAAGGCCACACGTTCGACTATGTGGTTCATGCTGCCGGCGTAACGAAATGCCTTAACTCCGCCGACTTCTACCGTATCAATACCGAAGGAACCAAAAACCTGGTGCGTGCACTGATAGCCCTGAACATGCCTTTGAAACGTTTTGTATATCTCAGTTCGCTAAGCATTTTCGGTGCCATCCGTGAAAAGCAGCCCTATGAAGAGATACGCGAAACCGACACTCCACACCCCAACACCGACTACGGAAAGAGTAAGTTGGAAACCGAGCGCTGGATGAACGAGTCGTTGGAACTGAGAATGAACGATAACGTGTTTCCTTACGTCATACTACGCCCCACGGGAGTCTATGGCCCTCGCGAGCGCGACTATTTCCTGATGGCCAAGAGTATCAAGCAGCACAGCGACTTTGCCGTGGGCTACCGCCAACAGGACATCACCTTTGTCTATGTACAGGATGTGGTACAGGCGGTATTCCTGGCCTGCGACCACGGAAAGACCGGGCGCTGCTATTTCCTCAGCGACGGCGAGGTCTATCAGTCGGCCACATTCAGCAATCTGATTCGTAAGGAGTTGGGCAATCCCTGGTGGATTCGCATCACGGCACCTATCTGGGTACTGCGCATCGTGACATGGGTGGGCGACAAGATTGGGCACATAACGGGTAAGATCTCAGCCCTGAACAACGACAAATATCACATCCTGAAACAGCGCAACTGGCGTTGCGACATTGAACCGGCCCGCCAAGAACTGGGCTACAATCCCGAATATAATCTTAAAAGGGGCGTTCCCCTCACTATTAAATGGTACAAAGAAAACGGATGGCTTTAACTACAAAAAAAGGACTGTACCCCTTTGAATGGGTCATGATCGGGTATGCCTTGCTCACGGGTGTGCTGATGCTGTTCACCTATACCCGACTGCAGAATCCCGAGTCCATGATATGGATGCGCGTGCAGTCCATTGCCATCACCTTGGGTCTGTGGGGCGTTTACCGCATGCTGCCCTGCCGGCTCACCATCCTTTTCCGTGTACTGGGTCAGGTAGCCTTGTTAGGCTCATGGTACCCCGACACCTACGAGTTCAACCGCATGCTGCCCAATCTGGACCATGTGTTTGCCACTTGGGAACAGCAGTTCTTCGGTTTTCAGCCCGCCCTGCTATTCAGTCAGAAGTTCAGCAGTCCCGTGGTGAGCGAACTGCTCACGCTGGGCTATGTGAGCTATTATCCGCTGATGATCATAGTGCCGCTGTTTTATTTCTTCTGGCGCTACAAAGATTTCACCCGAGCATCGTTTGTCATGCTCACATCATTCTTCCTGTTCTATGTGATATTCATCTTCCTACCCGTTGCCGGACCGCAATACTACTATCTGGCAGCCGGAGTTGACCAGATATCGCAAGGCATATTTCCTAACATTGGTCACTATTTCGAAACCCATAGCGAGGCCATGCCAAGTCCGGGCTACACCGATGGTATCTTTTATAAACTATTGGTTGTTGCCCATGAGGCCGGCGAGCGTCCCACAGCCGCTTTCCCCAGCAGTCATGTAGGCATCATGGTAGTATTGCTCTGTCAGGCGTGGGCCACCAAGAACCGTCTGTTCTTCTGGTCGCTCGTACCCTTCGGCGTGCTGATGTTCTTCGCCACTTTCTATATTCAGGCCCACTATGCCATCGATGCCATAGCCGGCGTTTTCATCGGCCTCATCATGTATTTCACGCTGAACACCACTTACAAATACCTCATTAGAAAATAGAACAGGATGGACGTTATAATTTGCTTTCAGACTGCATTCATCTTGTTTTCTTCGGATTTTTGTTGAACCGCCATGAGGCACTGAGCATGAAATATCTTGGAATTGTATTGGTCCAGGTTTCCGTGCGTCCTTTTGCGTTTAACACGTAGGAACGGATGCTCTGCTGTTTGAGAATATCGAAAGCCTTGAAAGCAAAGAGGAGTTTGCCTTTAGCCACACTTTTAGTCAGACTCGCATTCCAGATCAGTTCACTCGTGTTCATACTCGAAGTTTGATAGCCGCGGTGCAGGTATTCATTAACGTCGGTGGTGAGTTGCATCTTCCAAGGCAGATCAAGTGTGGCTTTCATCCCACAATTATAGTCGAAAATACTAATATTTTGAGGAGTAGTCTGGTCGTCGTTAATCAGGTTCCAGTCAATTCTCGTATTCGCTCCTATAGAAAGGGATTTGCTGGGATGATAAGTCAGCTTTAATTCATTGTTAAGTGCCAAGATTCTTACTTTTCTTTCCGTTTTTCCTGTAACCCCGTTGATGCCCGTAAAATCGGCACAATGCCTGAATGAAGGTCTAAAGACTTCCTCTAATGTAAACTGTTTTCGTTTACCCATTTCTGTGAAATAGCCCATCTCGCCACTGACATGCCAGTTTCCATTTATATTCTCAGGAGTAGTTGTGGTAACGCCTGTTTTTGGGTCGAGCTCAACACCATATGCAATAGCATTTCGGATGATGTGATAATTCGCTTTTGCATAAAGATACCGTGTGTCTGCCCAATTATATTTAGCGCTGACATCAGCATCGAAATGCCCAATATTGCGCAAGTCCGGATTGCCCAATCTGATTCTTAAAGGGTTGCTGTCGTCCTTATAATCGAACATGTCGGTCAATCGCGGCATCTCCTGCCTATATTTGAGACATAATGATGCAGAAAAGTTTTGAGGATACAGATTTAATGATAACATTGGTTCTGTGAATAATGCTCTCCTGTTTACATGATAGTCATTTACACGATATGCATTTAACTCCTTCGTAGCATATCTGAATGGGATGCTTATTACCAGATGGCCTGAGCCGCCAATAACGTTTGTATATCCCAGTTCGAATGTATGATTATCCGTTTTCTCACGGTAAAGATAGCTATTGTGATCATCAATTACTGATTGCAGATCGTCAAGGTTAGAAGGAAGAAAGTCCCATGCAGTACTATCCGCTACAGGCAGCCTGTCTAATCGGTATTGCTTGTTATCCGTCTTTTCGTACTGAAAATCATATTGATACGACGGAGTTATCGATTGTTTTCCCCAGCAATAGTCATAACCGGCTTTCAGGCTCATATTGAAACGATGATTGGGAGTAGAAAGATACGTGTTGCGAAAATCACTGCGGGCATTTCCTTCGGTATATCTCAAGTCATAAAGTGAGAAAGCCGTGTCCTGGGAGCGTTGATAGTCGATGGTGGCATTTAAACGCAACATATCAGCAATGATACGGAAATAATGTCCGGTGCTACCGTTCAATGAGAATGTCTTGCTGTCTGCTTTATGCAGATTATACAGATGATTCAATAAAGACGAGTCAAACCAAGTCTCTGTCTGGTTATTATTATTGACATGCTTTTCTTGATAGGAGGCATCTATATAACTGTCACTCCAATAGTACTCTTTCCGCAACCGTAGTTGGTTGTGG
Source organism: Prevotella sp. E9-3 (assembly GCF_022024015.1). Lineage (NCBI taxonomy): Bacteria > Pseudomonadati > Bacteroidota > Bacteroidia > Bacteroidales > Prevotellaceae > Prevotella > Prevotella sp. E9-3. The sequence continues at coordinate 330,430 of NZ_CP091786.1, read as the reverse complement.
GTTTTCCAATTGTTGTATTTGCTGAGGGCGAAATCCTTGTTCCGGTTTTCGGATTCCTGCTGTGGCAGAAATGTCTGTATGTATTTTTCAGTCTGCAGGTCGTGATTGCTATGGGAGAAAGTATTCTCTGTAAGGAATGACGATTCACGGTCAAGATAATACATGTAGTTAATACCTGCCGATTTCTCTGTCTGTTGTCCTGCAGGCATATCTGACGGATTCCATTCGCCGCCATATCCAGCACGGCGGTTATCATTAAGGTTATTCATGTTGGTGAAAGCTACCGTGCGTGAAAGATCGCTGAACTTCATGCCAATGCCCCGCACTTGATATCGCTTTTCCGTTCCAGTGCCAACCTCTGCATTGCCCAGATATCCTGTAGCATATTCTTTTTTCAGATGTACGTCCATTACCATAGGAGATTTTCCATTGTTGCTGTTGAGCGATTTCTCGTCGCGTTGGTGATACACCTTTATCTTGCCTATGGTATAAGCTGGCAAATTGTCTAAGGCTATTCGCGGATTGCCATTAAAGAAATCCCGTCCATTTAGCAGTAAACTTTCCACAAACTGGCCATTGACAGTTATTTGTCCATCTTTTGTAATACGTGTTCCTGGCAATTGTCCAATCAGTGCATCTAACATCGATCCTTCCGCAACCTTGAAGGCATCAGCATTATAAATGATAGTATCACCGCTATATATCATTTTAATTTTTGTTGGTCTGACAACGACTTCCGGCAAATCAGTCACAACTTTCACCATGCGGATGGGTTTAGGAAGAATAGCATGTTCACGATTGGAGCGCAAAGCAATGTTCATATAGGTCGTTTTGTATCCTATACAGCTTGCCTTCAAAATATACTTTCCAACTGCTGGTATGTTCAGGCTGTAGCGTCCTGTGAATTCGGGCATTTCAGGAACATTATATATGGTTGTATTGCTGACGACCGTACTGTCGGCCGTCAGCAATGTTACTGTAACATCAGGAATATTCTCACCTGTGAAGTTGTCTATCACGTAGCCCTGTACAGGATGTTCTTTTCCTTGAGCAAAGACACTTAGAATGTTACAGACGAGGACTATGACCAACACAAGATTACGCATAAACGGTTTTCATTTTTTCTTCAAAATCTCTGAATGAATTTCGCCATGTCCGGAAAATGTAATGGTATTGTTTTCTATCATTACAATATGGGGGATTCCAAAGACTTTGTACGAACTATTTACATCAGCCTTATTCTGAAGACGATACTGCGACCATTTCAGGTCGTTTTCCTTGATATCATCAATCCATACTTGCTGATAGTCGTCAAGTGAAATGCCTATAACTTCGATTTCTGGATGTTGTTGGCGTACTTTTTCTATTATATCGAATTGCAGGTGGCATGGCCCACACCATGAGGCCCAAAATTCTAAAAGAAAGGTTGATTTTCCACTTCTTCTTAAAACGTCCAAAAGGGTTAGCTTGCCACCGTTCATATCTACTAACTGTAGATCTACAGGTTCAGCTCCTTCCAATTGCTTCCATGGTCGCTGCTCGAAGAACTGAAGGAATTCTTGATATGGGATGATTTTCTTTCTTATAGTATTACATATCGCCGAATCTGTTCTGATAGATGCTACTGTTTGCGAAAGATGAAAATCTAAATCATAGTCAAGCGGAATGGGAGGAAAACTACTTCGCGTAGAATCTGCATGTTCCAATATAGCAATCAAGTCTTCCGCTTCTATCCATTCTATGTGTCTCTTTAACAAAGAAAGTCCAAGGTCGTTCTTTATTTCATCTTTTATTTCAGAGCAAATCATTTGCTGTGTATCCCAGAAAACCTGATTTTCAAGATCTTCACAGTCCAGTACATCATGGCACCGATCGATAACGATATTCTTTATGCGCTCTTTTTTGAGCAGATTACGATAAATAGTAGCGTAATTAAGTACTAATTCGTCTCCATTCACTGTAGGTATAGAATCCAGGGATAGACGGATTGTGTCTCCGTGCAAGAACACTTCACTCTCATATTTCTCACTTGATATAAGAGCAAACGATGATTGTTCGGCAATGGTAAATTGAAACGTCGAGTTTAATACGATTGTACTATCCTTTATACTCCAACCATCCTTAGTCCATTGCTTCAAGACTATTTTTTCTCCATTCTTCAGATTCATTCCATTGCCTAAGATGTGAACATCCTGGGCAATGGAATAATTACAGATAAAACAAAAAAGTATTAGAAACTTTCTCATATGATAATTCTTTATTTATAAGGAAATTTTGTAGCGCAAATATTGTGACTTCCTTCCATTGTATGCCAACATTCAACTCCAGACGGACAAGACTTGTTTGGCTCGCATTTTTTCTTTTCATCATTCCATTCGCAGCGACATTCTTTTGATCCTTCAGAGCTTCCTGTCGTACCTCCATAAATGTGCTTGAGTTCATTGCTTGTCAGAACATTTCCCACCTCAGAGAGTCTTTTCAATTTTAACGGGACACTAATGATATGATTACTGTTTTATGATTAATTATCGACTGCAAATATATGACGATGACAGATACGCTCCAAATTATTAGGTGAATAATAATTCACTGGATTTCACTTTTGAGTACAAAACAATGTTAATAATCACGTTACCGTTTTGTAAATCAATCATTTATGCCAGTATTTATGCCATAGCGCTGTATTAGGTTTTTATAGAGAGATCTCGCTGTGGATACTTGAAAAAGTGACTTATTTAAGTCTTGTTTGGTATTTGCAACTTGTTGAGGTGACACCCCAAGCATATTTGAAATTTCGCCAGAACGATAGTTCAAAGCCACGAGAATGCAAACAAAAACGCCTAAGGATGTAACAGAATTTGCGGGTTGCTGGAGATCATGAATGAGAGATGGATAATAGTCGCTCATCGTTGCCAGAAGGGTGCTCTTCTCGTTTTCAGTTAATGATTGTAATGGTGCATCGCAAAGTTCAGTAAGTCTTTTGACTATTGGAGTCTCTGACAGTTGCTGGCGATTCTTAACAATTGAAGACAGGGACAGAAGATGTCCTAACTCCTTTATTCTTATCTTCAGTAAATTATTTTCTTCTGTTAGTTCTCTTTTTTCAACCTCAATTTGCTTATTGAGTTCAGACGTAGCTGCATTAAATTCCCCTTGTAGCTGTTTAATGACAGCTTTGTGAGCTACTTCCAGATTTTTAAGTCTATGCACGTTCCGGCTATACTCGTCCGATACACTGGCATATTCATATCTGAGGTTTTCAATTTTTCTTTTCTGTCGGCGTAATAATGATATAGCAACTACAGCTACTACAATAATAGCGATAACAATCACAAATAGCTGTAGCTGTGCCCTACTGGCCTTTTCTTCATTGATGAGCGCCTGACGTTGATACTCTCTATAGTTGTAAGAAGCTGCCATACGAGCCGTTGTCTCTCTATCTTTAATGTTTAATGTAGAATCGTTGGCAAGACAATATAGTTTAGCATATTTGGCAATGGAATCTGCATTATGACGCTTTTGGGAAATACTTAAGAGGCCTCGATACATAGGTACTTTAGCTACCTCAGGCATGCCTGAATAATATACTTTCCGATAATAATACTCTGCTGAGTCCAATTCATGTACGGCTTCAAAAAACTTTCCTTTATAATAGAAAAACTGACGCCGTCCGGAAGGAAGGTCATGATGAATGTCAAATAGAGAGCTCTTAGTGTCAAACTGATGAATTAAGTCATTAAGTTTATTTGTTTTGTCGGGGATATCTGAATAGAGATGCATTAACGACATTGATGCGATAAGTGCTTCTTGCGGGTCGTCAGACTCATCTAACTGGCGGACAGCATCTGTGATTATCATTTCAGCACTATCATTTTTGTTCAGCAAGATGTATGCATCACCCATCAAAACTTTGCTTCTGATAGCATATTGTATTGGGTCGTTAGCAAGAATGAAACAATGTGCTGCACACTTGTATGCTTCAATTTCATAGGAAAGTAATAACTGTTGATGATAGACGTATGCCATTTGGCCATACACGCAGCCCATGATATGGAAATCGCAGTCGCTTGCTGTGGTGTCGGCCTTGTTGATGGCCTCCTTGAAGCAGTCTATTGCATGAGGAGCCTCGCCTCGGTCACGATAGACGCAGCCTAAAAGATAGTGGGCACGCAGTTGTTCGTTGGGGGTGCCAAAACGGTCGTAATACTCACAAGCCATGACAAGCAGTGAGTCGCTGGTCATGGGGTGGCCGTTCTTGTTTAATGAGTCGGCTTGGTTGATAATCTGCTCCATTCGCTGGTCGTCGCTGCTATTTCTGCAAGAGAATAGCAGAAGCATGGTAAGGAGTAGGACAATGGTTGGCTTCATTTAATTCGATAATTACAGAAAGTAGAGCAGTAAAACTAATGCTGCCGTACATTGATTCTGCAAAGATAACGACTATTCCCAATATTTCCAAAATGCACAACCTCTTTTTTTTGCTTAAAACTATCTGAAAATTGAAGTAAGTTTTATTTGAAGTAATCAGGCAAGAGTGTAATTATTGATTTAAAAGTAAGGAACGAAGTAACTTTCCTATTTCCCTTCGTAGGTACGGAAAACGAGGAAATCGCCGTCGGCCGTGATGCGGAAACTGTCGGCGGTGGCTTCGTTGAGCGTGCCCTGCCACAGCGAGACGAAGGGATAGCCATCATAGCGCAGGCCATCAGTGTTTAGCTGAGTGCAACCGAAATTGAAAATGCTGACTTGCTGACCAGGGAAAGAAGCAAACTCATGAGTCACAGGGACAGGCCGTGCATCCTTTGAAGAATCATCGGCACTGCCGCTGTGAATCACGGGCACAAACCAACCGTAGTTGGTGGCCATCAGGCCCTGCACCTGCAGCTCGCGTGCATAGCGCATGAGCAACGATATGTTGCCCATGGCATGGTCTTCGCGCATTCCGGTGGCGCCAAGGAACACCAAACGGGTGAATCCCTCGGAGAGGCAGAAGCGGGTGGCCTTGGTCAGGTCGTTCTCTTCCTGATCGTCTTCTTCATGGTAGATAATATCGTACTCCTCGCGCGCCCACGAGGGTATGCTGTCGCAGTCGCCCACCACGGCATCGGCCCAGTCGCAGTGCTGAATGGCACCATCGCAACAGACCACATAAGGGGCTTCGCGCAATATGTTCAGAGGTACATCATGTGCAGGCTGCTCGCCATTGGCCAACACCACTGCATCAAAGGGAAACTGTTCACGAATGTCAGGAAATTTCATTTCTTGGCTGATTAATCATTATACTTTTCCATTTTAAATAGCCCATCACGGCTATGACTACATAAAGGCCGTAGAGGCCTGCTTTGAAGGGAATGCCCTTCTGGATATAGAGTACGGTGCACACGGCATCGACAATCATCCAGAAGAACCACTGCTCGATGAACTTACGCGCCAAAGCCCATAGTCCCACAAACGAGAGGGCATTGGTAAAAGAATCGAGCACGGGCACCGTTGAGTTGGTCCACTTTATTAATATATAATAGGTGGCCGCCCAAGCCACGAAGAAGAATACAGCCACTCGCAGGTAGTATTTCTTCGGCATATAGATAATAGGAAGCTCACGCTTCAGTTTTTTTGTTTTCTTGAATTTCCAGAACAGCAGTCCATAGACGGCTGCCAGAGTGTAGTAAACGGCCATACCGGCATCGCCATAGAGACCGTGTTGCCAGTAGAGAATAACATCGAGTGCCGGCATCACTATGCCTACCACCCAGAGTGCAATGTGAGCACGATACTCGAGCCAGATGTAAATCAGGCCGAGTATCGTGGTCGTCAAATCAAGCCAATCTATATTCATTAAGCAGTCTGAGGTGCGGGCGGCACCCTATCATCAGGGCGCTCCCACACTATTTAAAAATTAAGAGAGAGATGTGCAAGGAAGTGGAAGGGTGCTGAAGGTGCAAAGCCTACGGCCTCATCGTCACGCACGCCCCAGGTGTTGACAGCCTTCACGCTTCCGTCGGCAGCCTGCTGATACTGTGGAGCAGCCCAGCCGTTGTTGTCAAACTTGGCGCTGGTCACGTTGTAGAGAGTCACACCCACCGTTGCCTCTTTCAGGGCCAGTGCCTTCAGGGCAAAGGTATAGCTGAGGTCGATGTTGGTGGTGAAATGTTTCTTCAGCAAAAGGGTCTCATAGCAGTCATTGCCGTCGGCATCCTGACAGAGCATTTCCTTGAAGCCAGTGTTGGTGAGGTACTGATCGCTCACATACTGACTCTGCAGGGCAGCACGGAATCCGTTGTAAGAGAGGGTGAAGATATTGTTGAAGATCAGATCGGGCGAGAAGGCCAATGGCTTTTCACTGTCGAGGGTCACCGTGGTGGTATAGTCGTCGAGCAGAACGGCAATCTCTTTCACACGGTTCTTTGAGAAGGTGGCATTGGCATCCCAACGGAACCAATCGACAGGCTGCCAGGCGGCTTCCACCTCTACGCCCATGCGATAGCTCTTGGGCAGGTTACGGGTGATGGCTTCGCCGATGGCATCAATCTCACCGGTGAGTACAAACTGGTCTTTATAGTCCATCCAATAGGCATTCACGCCAGCGCTGAAACGGGGAAGGGTGAGCTGATAGCCCACTTCGAGGTCGTTGAGACGTTCGGCACGGGGATTCTCCAAACCGGCATTGTAGTTGTTTTCGAAATTGTTGCGCACGGGCTCCTTATGAGCAATGGCATAAGAAGCATAGAGACGATGAGCGGGCGACAGCTGATAGTTCAGTCCGAACTTTGGATTGAGGAAATCATATTTCTCGTCGATGATATACTTGCCATCAACATTCAGTCCGTACCAGTCGCCTGGCTCCTGCATCTTCAGACCTACATGACGGTACTGAAGGTCAACATAAGCGCTCAAGCCACGAAGGAACTCGTAGTTCACCTTTCCATATACGTTGGCATCGGTTTTCTGAGCGTTGTTACGGTAGTATTCGAAACCGTCGTAATAGCTGGCCGGTGCATTGGAGAGATAGGTGACACGGCCAAAGTGGTCGCCGTCGTACTTGTTCCAGCCGCCACCCACTGTGAGGTCGAGGCCCTTACGGTTGTCATAGACCAGTGAGGCAATAGCACCATAGAAATCATTGGCCATCTTCTTCTGGCGCACCAGGTCGCTCTTCATTCCTTTTTCGGCAGCGGTAAGGGGCATGTAGTCGCCCAGTTTCTTGTTGCCTTTGAACTGCTCATAATAGCCGTCGCCACGGGTATAGTGGAGGGCAGCATTGAGCGAGAGCACATTCGAGAGGCGCTCGTTCCAAAGAATCTGGTAGTTCTGCTGGTGGTAATTATCGGTCTGGTCCTTATAGTAAACGGGATTGCCGTTGGCATCATCATACATATAGCCACAGGGATTGTAGGTGCGGCCATAAGTATCCTGTGCATAGTGAGAGGCAAAGTCCCAGGCATGATAGGTCTGCTCTTCGCCGTTCCAGGTAATGAATTTCACGGCACGGTCATCATCGAAATAGCCATACTGCAGGAAATAGCTGTAGAGCTGGGTCTCGGCACGGTCTATATAGCCTTTAGAGCCAATGTGCGACAAGCGGCCCTGCAAGCCCCAGTGCCCCTCATCGGGCAGTCCGGTTGAGAATCGCACAGTCTCCTTATTCGTATAATAGGAGCCACCGCTGAAATCGACGGCAGCATAGGGCTGACCGATACTCTCAGTCTGCATGTTCAGGGTGGCACCGAAGGCACCGGCACCATTGGTTGAAGAGCCTACACCACGCTGAAGCTGCAAGGACTGCAAGCTGGAGGCGAAATCGCCCATGTTCACCCAGAACACCTGATTGCTTTCGGCATCGTTCATAGGAATGCCATTGGCGGTGATGTTCATACGCTCGGGAGCGGTACCACGCACACGCATGGTGGTATAGCCAATACCGTTGCCGGCATCGCTGGTAGTGATGACGCTGGGGGTCATTGACAGGATAAAAGGTATATCCTGACCGTAGTTCACCTGCTTAATCTGATCACGGTTCATATTGGAGAATGCCATTGGCGTCTTCTTTGAAGCACGTGTGGAACGTACCTGAACATCCTGAAGTTCTACCAATTGCAATGAGTCAACGGGCTGAGCTGCGGTCAGCTTCGCATCATGATTTTCAACAGCCTCGGCTGTCATTGCGCTCAACAGCGCACAGAGAAAAAACAATCTTTTCATCCCTTTTAATAAAAGAATTAAACTATATAAAAAGGGGGCTACTAATTCGAAAGAATTGTGATTTGACCTTACTATCCATCCCTACGCCGGCATTACCCGAACAGGTTAGAAGGGTATGATCTCAGCCAGTTCAACGGAACCAGCACCCCTTAATAAGCCACTTTGGCAAATCGCGTGCAAAGGTAAGCAATTTTTATTAAACAACAAGACATTGAACGTTTTTTTTGCACACAACCGCTCAATGCCTTGATAAAATTATAGCTATAATCCACAAAATTATAGCTATAATTGCGAGAATTATAGCTATAATTTATTTTAGTTAATGAATCACTGTTCCGTGATTGCCATCAATCTGAGTGGCAAGAGTTATTATAACGCGACTCACTCCCGATTCTATTGCAGCAAGGGCATTCTCTATCTTCGGAAGCATACCGCCCGAAATGGTGCCATCGGCCTTGTAGCGTTCGAAATCAGTACGGGTGATAGTAGGGATTACCGACTCGTCATCGTCGGGATTACTGAGCACGCCTTTCTTCTCGAACGAATAGATAAGGGTCACATCGTAGAGTTCGGCCAGTGCCTTGGCAGCCTCGCTGGCAATGGTATCGGCATTGGTGTTCAGCATATTTCCCTGTCCGTCGTGGGTGAGTGGAGCCAGCACCGGCACCATACCACCTTCAACGAGTCGCTGAAGGGTTTTGTTCTCTACCTTATCAACATCGCCCACAAAACCGTAGTCTATCCCATCCTTAATAGGACGGCGGTGCGAACGGATCACATCACCATCGGCACCAGTCAGTCCGATGGCACTCACGCCAGCTGCCTGTAGCATAGCCACCACATGTTTGTTTACCAGTCCGCCATAGACCATCGTCACCACTTCAAGCATCTGCTCGTCGGTGATGCGGCGTCCGCCCACCATCTGTGACTCAATACCCAGACGGGCAGCCACCTGTGTGGCTCTTCGGCCTCCGCCATGTACCAGCACCTTACGGCCCTGGATGGCAGCAAAATCGGTCAACAACTGTTTGAGCTGTGCCTCGTCTTCAACAACGGCACCACCCACTTTCACAATAGTCAGTTTCTCTTTCATTATTATACTATTTATAGTGGCTACAGAATGATTACTCTATACAGAATATCGGAAATCCGTTCAGAACATACGGCTCACCCTGCGAATACCTTCCGTAAGGATGTCTATCTCCTCCTTATTATTATATAGGGCGAAGGAAGCTCTGACGGTACCGGTGACACCCAGGCGGGTCATCAGCGGATGGGCACAGTGATGACCGGTACGGACGGCAATGCCAAGACGGTCGAGCAAGGTACCCATATCCAGATGGTGGATATCGCCTACTTGGAACGACACAACGGCATCTTTCTGTTCGGCCTCGCCAAAGAAGCGCATACCCTCGATGGTGCGAAGCTGTTCCATACAGTAACGGGTAAGTTCCTGCTCGTGGGTCTGTATCTGGTCCATGCCTATTGACTGCAGATAGTCGATGGCAGTGGCCAGTCCGTGAGTAGCCACATAGTCGGGTGTTCCGGCTTCAAACTTCAACGGAAGTTGCTCGAAGGTGGTCTTCTCCCACGACACTTGGTCAATCATCTCACCACCACCCTGATAGGGAGGCATCTTCTCCAGCCATTTTTCCTTACCATAGAGCACCCCGATGCCGGTGGGGCCATACATCTTATGACCACTGAAAGCAAAGAAATCGCAGTCAAGATCCTGCACATCGATTTTCATGTGGGGCGCACTCTGAGCACCATCCACAAGAACGGGGATACCACGTTCGTGAGCTAAAGCAATGATGTCCTTCACGGGATTGACGGTTCCCAGCACATTGCTCACATGGGCAATGCTCACCAGTCGGGTACGCTCGGTCAGATAGCTTGCGACGGAGTCGGCCAGTTCGCCGCGGTCGTTAATGGCCATATGACGCACTACGATACCGCGTTTCTGTGCCTGCAGTTGCCAGGGAACAATATTCGAATGGTGTTCCATATCGGTGACCACCACCTCGTCACCCTCCTTCATAAAGGCTTCGCAAAACGACTGTGCCACAAGGTTGATGCTCTCGGTGGTGCCACGGGTGAAAATCACCTCACTCGTTTTTTCGGCATTGATAAAAGCACGTACCTTTTCACGTGCAGCCTCATGCAGATCAGTGGCCTGCTGTGAGAGGTAATGAACACCACGGTGCACATTGGCATTCACATTCAGGTATTCATCGCGCATAGCATCGAGCACACAGAGCGGTTTCTGTGTGGTGGCAGCATTATCCAAATAAACCAAGGGCTTTCCATATACTTCCCGAGAAAGAATGGGGAAGTCTTCACGAATTTTCTTTACGTCGTACATTACTATTATAACCTAAATAGATAATCGGGGGCAAAGTTACGAAAAGTCGAGCGCAAAAACAAGAAACTCGTTTCTTTTTTTGCCGAGACACGGTACCTTCGGCGATAGCCAAAGTTACGAAAAGTCGAGTGAAATACAAAAGAAAAGCTCGCTTTTAAAACAAAATCCACATAAATGAGGATTGTATGAACAGGAGAATCACAGTACCTTTGCACACGTAAACCAAACATTGGACTTAATTAAAACATTCCGGTATTTTGAAACAGTCAGTTATTGAGAAATACAACGTGCCCGTTCCACGTTATACCAGCTATCCCCCGGCAAATTATTTCCGCGAGATGGGGGAAGAGGAACTGGTGAATGCCATTCGACAGTCGAATGCTGCCAACGACCGCAATCTATCGTTCTATTTTCACTTGCCTTTCTGTCGCCATCTGTGTCATTACTGTGCTTGCAACAGCTATGCCATGCGCTCGACAGAGGTTGTTGACAATTACCTGAAGGCAGTACACCAAGAGATTGACTTGGTCTTTCCGCTGTTGGAGAAAGACCGCAAAGTGTCGCAGATTCATTTCGGAGGTGGTAGTCCCACAGCCATGCGACCAGCCGTCATCAAGGAGTTCAACGACCATATTCTTTCCAATTTTCAGACTATAGAGCGTCCGGAGATAGCTATTGAATGCCATCCCGGCTATTTGTCGTTGGCCGACTGGCAGGCACTGGTAGATGCCGGCTTCACTCGTATGAGCATCGGCATACAGGACTTCGACGAGCAGGTTCTGCATACGGTGAACCGTCGCCCCACACAGGAGCCTATTGAAGATATTTTCGCATTGCTGCGCAACGGTGGCATAAAAATCAATCTTGACTTCCTTTACGGTTTGCCAGGACAAACGGCTGAGAAATTTGCCTATAACATAGAAAGGGCCATTGCACTCCAGCCCGAGCGACTGGTACTGTTCAGCTATGCCCACGTGCCCTGGCTGAAGAAGCAGCAGTTGATACTGGAAAAAGCAGGACTGCCCACTCCTGAAGAGAAAGAGCGCATCTTCACCACTGCCGAGCAGATGCTGACCGATGCTGGCTATGTGCGTATCGGCATGGACCACTTTGTTCGTCCTGACGACGAACTGTACCAGGCCGTCACCACTAAACAGTTGCACCGTAACTTCCAGGGCTATTGCACCCGCCGAACCACTGCTCAAGTATATGCCTTCGGCGTAACAGGCATCAGTCAGTTGGAAACTGCCTATGCCCAGAACACGAAAGACATAGACGAATATATCAGCATGGTCAACAACGGCGTTCTGCCGGTAAAGAAAGGATATACGCTGACGGCAGAAGAACAAAAAACACGCGATTTCATCGAACAGCTGATGTGTAACTACCACGTCACGCTCGATGAGGATACACTGGAACGCTACCGCACAAAACTTCTTCATATCGAGGCTGACGGCATCATCAGCCTCAACGGTCAATCCGTCGCCATGACAACAGAAGGCATGCCTTTTGTCAGGAACGTGGCGGCGGCCATAGACCCGCTAATGGAACATACAACGAAATCATTCTCAAAACCAATATGAAAACAGACGTAATAATCATTGGCGCCGGACTCACTGGTTTGACTACTGCTTTCTGGCTGAAACACAAAGGACTGAAGGTGACTGTAGTGGAAGAACGAGGTGAGACAGGCGGACAAATAAAGACTTTCACTGAAAAGGGGTTCACTTTTGAAAGCGGACCCAACACGGGCGTTGTCTCTGAACCTGAAGTGGCCGAACTGATGGCCGAACTGGAGAAGACTTCCAACGGGAAATGCAAACTGGAAACGGCTCCAGATGCTTCTAAGCGCCGGCTGATATGGAAGGGCAACCGCTTTCATGAACTGCCTTCAGGACTTATCAGTGCCATCACCACTCCCCTTTTCAAATTCAGCGACAAGCTACGCATACTGGGAGAGCCCTGGCGCAAGAAAGGCACCGACCCCAATGAGTCGATAGCCTCACTGGCCACCCGCCGTTTGGGAAAGTCGTTCGTTGACTATGCGGTAGATCCGTTCCTCTCGGGTGTCTATGCCGGTAATCCTCATACGCTGGTTACTCGTTTTGCACTACCCAAGCTCTACAATCTGGAGCAGAACTACGGCAGCTTTATTCGCGGTTCCATCGCAAAAGCAAAGCTACCAAAGAGCGACCGTGACCGACTGGCCACCAAGAAAGTATTCTCGGCCATTGGTGGACTGAGTCGCATCACAGAGGCAGAAACTGAATACATCGGACAGGAGAACATCATCCTTAATGCCAAGGACGTGGTAGTAACACCATTAGCAAGCAGATGGCAGGTATCATATACCGACAAGAACGGAGATAAGGTTTCGTTAGAGGCATCGAAAGTGGTGACCACCTGCGGTGCTTATGCATTACCTAATATGCTACCGTTTATTGCCAAGGAACGCATGCAGAAACTGTCATCACTGGTCTATGCACCTGTAGTGGAAATAGCCTTGGGCGTGAAAGATGCGCTCGGTGGCGACTACAAGGCTTTCGGCGGACTGGTTCCTACGGTCGAGCGGCGCAAGGTACTTGGTATTCTGTATCCATCGGCCTGTTTTACAGGTCGTGCACCTGAAGGCGGTGCGCTATTCACCTATTTCATCGGTGGCGTAAAGAATGCCGAACTGGTACAGAAGAGCGACGAGGAACTGACAGAACTGGCAGTGAAGGAGTTCCACGAAATGCTGAAATTCCCCATTTCATCGAAACCTGACATAGTCAAGATCTTCCGTCACGAACATGCTATTCCACAATACGAACTCTCATCAGGCGAGCGTTTTGCCGAAGTGGAACGCCTTCAGAAAGACTATCCAGGACTGATTATTGCAGGAAACCTGCGCGATGGTATCGGTATGGCCCACCGCATCAAACAAGCCACAGTGATTGCCAACAGCTTATAAAGAAACGTCTATGGAGAATATTTTCTTGAATACCCTGTTGGGAAAAACCTGTCAACGGCCTCCTGTATGGCTGATGAGACAAGCCGGCCGTGTGCTGCCACGCTATCAGGAGCTGCGCGCACAATATTCGTTCAGCGAACTGATGGCAACGCCCGAACTGGCTGCTAAGGTAACCTTACTGCCGGTAGAAGACTTAGGAGTAGATGCTGCCATTCTGTTCAGCGATATCCTGACCATTCCCGTATCAATGGGTATGCAGTTGGAGTGGACCGAAAGAGGTCCTCGCTTCCCTCACCCACTGGCAAAATCGAGTCAGCCGCTGAACCGCCTAAACATTCAGGCCGACAAGTTGGACCATGTGTATAAAGCCATCGACTGCATCGTAGAACAGAGTCATGTGCCTTTGATCGGATTCTGCGGCGCACCGCTCACCACCCTCTGCTACATGCTACAAGGCATCAGCTCGAAGGCCACCTTCCCCGAGGCAAAGAAGTTTTTCTATGAGCACCGTGCCGAGACAGAGAAGCTGATAGATGCCGTGACGGAACTGTCCATAGAATATGCCACTCAACAGATTGAGCATGGCATCGATGCGTTCCAATTGTTTGAGAGTCATGCCGGACTGATTCCCACAGAACTATATAAAGAGGTGTTCCTGCCTGCCGTATGCCGCATCACCGATGCTGTGCGTTCAGCAGGTATTCCATTGATATTCTTTCCAAAGGGACTGGGCAGCGGACTGCAACTGATCACGCCCGATGTATGCGACTTTGTGAGCATTGACTGGCAGACACCACTTGTTGAAGCCAGAAAGATGGTTCACCCCGAGGTAGGACTGCAAGGCAATTTCGACCCTCATCTGCTTTTTGCCTCTAAGGAAGAGATAGAACAGGCCATTGAAAGCTACAAACCTTTCTTCCAACAGCATAGTCATTGGATAGTGAACCTGGGACACGGCGTACTGGCCGACACTCCCTTTGAAAACGTAAAGTACTTTGTAAACAGGATAAAAGAAACGAACTGGACAAAATGATACAGTATAAATCCATCAATCATCTGAACACATCGCTCACCGAACGCGAGGACTATTTCAAACAGCTGAACCGCAGTGAGGTTGGTCCGTCGGTATTCCTTCAGACCTGCAACCGTGTGGAGCTGTACTACGGCGATGGTGATATTCCCGACTCAGTGGCACGCCATCTGTTCCGTGTGGTCTGCGGACTGGAGAGTGCCATCGTAGGCGAGCGTGCCGTACAAGGACAGGTGAAAGAGGCCTATATGGCAGCCCGTAACAGTGGTGAGAAACTGTCGGCCGGACTGCACAAGCTTTTTGAGTGTGCACTTCAGATAGGTAAGCGAGTTCGCACCGAGACACAGATCTCGCAAGGAGCCGTCAGTCACAGTCTGGCAGCCATCGAGATGATTGAGCGTGAGAACATCGACCTGAAGAATGCGCACATCGCCATTATCGGTGTGAACAAGCTAACGGAGGACATCATCAAATTCCTGAAAAACAAGGGTGCCGAAGTGGTGTTCCTGGCCAACCGTACGGAAGAGAAAGCCCACAAACTGGCCGATCCTTACGGAATAGAAGTGTTCCGTCTCGATGAAAAGCGCGATTTCCTGCGTGAAGCTGATATCCTGATTAGTGCTACATCGGCTCCTCATGCCATCGTATTCAAAGAAGATCTGAACCCAACCCGTCCGCTGTTGGCCATCGACCTGGCCTTCCCACGAGACATCGACCCCGAGGTGAACGAGTTGAAAAACGTCAAGCTCTACAATCTTCACGATGTAGAACAGAAGGTACAGGACAATATTGCCGTACGACAGGAGGAAGTAGAGAAAGCTGAGCTGATGATTGAGGAGGAAATAGGACTGCTTCGTGAAATCATGGAGCGCCGCCGTAGTCATAACACCTTGCGCATCATAGCACGCGGAAGCCGTCTTTCACAGATTCAGGTCAACGAGGTAATGAGCAAATTCCCGGAGGTTCCCTATAAATTAAAAGTGGTGAAATCGTATGGCGACAAGAACATGGATATCTCACTCCTGCAGGGCGAGGCTCCCGACGATATGTTCACCCGCGAACTTGATCTGGCACTGCTGAAAGGCGATGCCGACATAGCCATTCATTCAGCAAAAGACCTTCCCGAGCATTTAAACGGCGGACTGGAGGTGATTGCCATGTTTGAGGCTTTTGACAAGACGGACTCACTGGTGAGCCGCAACAATATGAAACTCGCAGAACTGCCGGCAGGCAGCAAGATAGGTACCAGTTCGCCACTCCGACGTAAGGAACTGCTGGCTCTACGCCCCGACTTGGAAATCGTTGGCATCCGCGGCTGCATTGAAGAGCGTGTTCAGCAGGTTCGCAACGGAAGTATCGACGCCGCCATTGTAGCTACCTGTGCCCTGAAGCGCTTAGGGATGGAGAACGAGATTGCCGAAGTGCTGCCTTTCGAGACACATCCCATGCAGGGCCGTCTGGCCATCACCGCAAGGAAAGGAAGGGAAGACCTAAAGAAGATATTCACTTGAAACCCTCTCTCTACACCGGCCTCATCTGTCCCAATCCAGCATACGTTCACACGCCACTGATTGAGATTCAGCCTGTTCAGGATGACAGTTCTTTGAAACAGGCTGCTGGCAGTATAGAGCAGTTCGACTACCTGCTGTTCACCAGTCGTTTTGCAGTGAAATACTTTCTTCCATATCTGACAACGGAGCTGAAGCACATCGAACATCTGAAGGTTGTGTCCATTGGATCAACCACCACAACAGCACTGAAGAAAGCCGGAGTTGAGACTATACAACAGGTGGAGCAAGACAACAGTTATGGTGTGATAGACTGGTTTGCCCGCCAACAGAAAGGAAGAGTGCTCATTCCCCGTTCCAACCTCGCCCTGGGCATCATACCGGAAGGACTACAGAAATCGGGATTTGAAGTGACTTGCGTAACTGCATACGAGAACAGAATGCCCGAGCAGCCAAAGAAGGTAAATCTCGATGAAATCGACGAAATTATATTCACTTCGCCTTCCACCATCGACAATTTCATTCGTCTGTACGGGGCCATTCCTACCAATAAGAAACTTACCTGCAGAGGACCTATTACCCAACAGCATTTACAACAACAAATTTAAATATCAACAACTATGAAACGTTTCAGAGAATTCCGCAAGGATCAGGCCACACGCGACAAATATGCCGACGTATCGGTCAATGTAAAGGACTTTATCTATCCTTACTTCGTAGTAGAGGGTGAGGGCGTGAAAGACGAGATCAGCACCATGCCCGGCATCTACCGTTTCTCTATCGACACACTGGTAGAAGATGTGAAAGAGTGCTATGCACTGGGCATCGACAAGGTACTGCTCTTCGGTGTGATTGAGGACAGTCAGAAAGACGAGCGTGGCTCACTGGCCTACGCTGAGGACGCACTTGTTTGTCGTGCCGTGAAGGCCATCAAGGCTGCTCAGCCCGAGGTTTGCGTTATCACCGATGTATGTCTGTGCGAATATACCAGTCATGGCCACTGCGGTTTGCTGCACGACCACGATGTAGAGAACGACTCTACCCTGCCCCTGCTGGCCGAAATGGCATACGTTCATGCCAAGGCCGGTGCCGACTTTGTGGCTCCTTCAGCCATGATGGACGGACAGATTGAAGCACTCGACAAGCGTCTGCGTGAAGCTGGACTGCGCGACAAGTGTAAGATTCTGGCCTACAGTGCAAAATATGCTTCTGCCTTCTACGGTCCTTTCCGCGATGCAGCCGACTCAGCTCCTTCGTTTGGCGACCGCAAGACCTACCAGATGGACTATCGCACACACGACCAGGGACTAGAAGAGATTGCCGCTGATATTGAAGAGGGTGCCGACTGGACCATGGTGAAGCCTGCTATGCCCTATCTGGATATGATTGCCCGTGGCGTGGAGAAATTCCCCAACATCCCCATGGTGGCCTATCAGGTGAGCGGTGAGTACTCAATGCTGAAAGCAGCAGCCAAACTGGGCTATCTCGACGAGCAGCGTGTTGTATTTGAAAGCCTCATCGCCATCAAGCGTGCCGGTGCACAGTACATCATCTCGTACTATGCCAAGGAGTACATGCAGAAATGGGGAAATAATTGAGAATTGACAATTGAGAATTGACAATTGACAATTGAGAATTGGGAATTGAGAATTGACAATTATGATCAACGAAAGAGTTTTGTCTGCCAAGGCCTTTGAGCAAGCGCAGAAAGTGATACCCGGTGGAGTGAACAGTCCCGTGAGAGCTTTGAAGAGCGTAGGCACTACTCCACTCTTTGTAAAAGAAGCCAAAGGAGCCTATTTCACAGATATTGATGACAACAAGTTCATTGACTTCTGCATGTCATGGGGTGTGTTCATACTGGGTCACAACAACGAGCGTGTAAGTCAGGCCGCTATCGAAGCTGTGGGCCGTGGCAGCAGTTACGGAATCCCCACACTGGCAGAGACCACACTGGCAGAGAAAGTGCGCGAGGCCATCCCTTCCATGGAGCGTCTGCGCTTTGTGAACAGTGGCACCGAGGCCACAATGTCAGCTATCCGTGTGGCTCGCGGCTTCACCGGTCGTGACATCTTAGTGAAGTTTGAAGGCAACTATCACGGTCATGCCGACCATCTGCTGGTGGCAGCCGGTTCGGGAGTGGCCAACATCTCGAATGCATCAAGTGCGGGCGTACCTCAGGACTTTGTGAAGCACACGGTGGTATTACCTTATAACGATACCGCTGCACTGCGCAAATATTTCGATGAAAACGGCCAGAAAGTAGCAGCACTGATTGTTGAGCCCGTGGCCTGCAATATGGGTGTGGTAGTACCTACGGAAGAATTTATCAAGGCTACCAGAGAGGTGACAGAGCAGAATGGAGCCATCCTTATCTTTGACGAGGTGATCACAGGTTTCCGTCTTTCTCGTGGCGGTGCCCAACAGCGTTTCGGTATCAAGCCCGACATGACTACCGTAGGAAAGATTGCCGGTGGCGGTTTCCCTGCAGCAGCCTTTGGCGGAAGAGCAGACATCATGAAATGTCTGGCTCCCGACGGTCCCGTTTATCAGGCAGGAACACTCAGCGGAAATCCTGTTGCCATGGCAGCTGGTATCGAAACACTCACGCAACTGTCTCAGCCTGGTTTCTACGAGGACTTAGAGAAGAAAAGCAATGATTTCATCGAGAAATTAGAGAAGATTATTGCCGGTAAGAACATCACATTGAACCACTGCGGTTCCATGTTCACCCTGTTCTTCCGCTCATCTGAGGAGGACTGTTCTGTGAAGAATTTCCAGGACACCAAGCGCAGCGACCAAGAGCGTTTTGCCCGTTACTTCCGCAACATGCTCAGCTGTGGCATCTATGTTAGCCCCTCACAGTTTGAGGGCAACTTCATCAGTGCCTGTCACACGCCAGAGATTCTTGACTATGTTCTGAAGAGCATTGCCGAAAGTATTTAGCCGATGGAATCACTCATTTTTTGAGTGGAAGTCTCTTAAACCATGCATCGCAAGTCGTTGACCGACTTGCGATGCATGTTGTTTTAATTCTCTATGAACTGTCGGAAAGAGGTTTGCTGCCAAGGCTCAAATTCCTGAAGCACACGATTCAACTCATCCTGATACCGAGCAGAGAGATTGCTTACTACCGTACGCCATTGTTTGGAAATAGGGTCCTGGGGAATGGCATTAATGGAGATTGTGACCATCTTCTTCAATAGGTCTTGAGCATGAATACAGTCCAGCTTTTCAAAAGCAGCAATGTATTCAGGGG